>JACQOE010000040.1 GCA_016202695.1 Pseudomonadota bacterium
CGCTGGGCAAGCGCCGGCCACGACGCCGCCGAGCCGAGTGCCGCGGCGCCCAGGGCCGCGGCGCCGGATCGCTTGAGGAACGCGCGACGGTCGAGGCCGGCCCTGAGCATGGCCTCGAATTCGACTGCCTTCATGGATTCGCCGGTCATGACGTTTCTCCCTGATCGAATTACGCAATTTGGAACGTCAAATAGACCTTGAACATCGGGTCGAAAGCGCATCCAAGTCTCTGGCGGCTGGTGGGCTGGTGCACCTCCCTTTCACGCGCCCGCATGGCGCGACCACGCTCGAATATGAGTCACGGCGCGGCACTCCGTTCCCCGCGCCGCGCCTGCCTGAGATAGGCGAACCCGACCAGGGCGGTGAAGGCGGGGATCAGGATGATGATCACCGCCATGGCGGTGATTTCCGGGGCCACGACGTTGACGAGCATGGTCCAGAACTGGACCGGGATCGTGCGGTCGAACCCGGTCAGGAAGATCGTCCGGATGAACTCGTCGAAGGACAGGCTGAAGGAGAAGAGGAGCGTGGCGACGACGCCCGGACGGATCAGCGGGAACACGATGTGGGTGAAGATCGTCCACGGCCGGGCGCCGAGGTCCATGGCCGCTTCCTCGAGCGTCCGGTCGAAGCCGTGGAGGCGCGGATAGAGGGTGAGGAACGCGAACGGCAGCACCCAGTTGATGTGGCCTATCAGCACCGTGGTCCAGAGCGACGGGCGCACGCCGAGATATCCGAACGAGAGCAGCAGGACGATCCCGCCGGTGATGCCGGGAATGACGATCGGGATCAGAATCAGGTTGAGCACCAGGGATTTCGCGCGGAAGGCATGGCGGAAACCCAGCGCGAGGAGCAGCGCCATGCTCGTCGCCGCCAGGGCCGCGAGCGCGCCGACGGCGAAACTGTTGCCGAGCGAGGCGATGAGCTGCGGGCTGGTGAAGACGGTGCCGTACCAGCGCAGGCTGAACCCCCTGAAGGGGAAGCCGGAGATCTCGGAGTCGTTGAACGAGAGGACGGCGATCATCACCAGCGGCCCGTAGAGGATGAGGTAGAACACGGCCGCATAGACCCACAGCGCCACCCGGTAGCCGAGATAGGGCGACGCCACCGCCGCCGTGGGCCGCCCGTCCGCCGCTGCCGCGCGTGCCGTCATCTCACTCCCGCCCGCCCAGGAACACCTGCCGCATCCCGATCCACCGGCCGACGATCAGCAGCGGCACCACGGCGATGGTGATGAGCACGATCGAGAGCGTGGCTCCCATCGCCCAGTTGTTGTTGGCGAGGAACTGGTTGGCGATGACGTTGCCCAACATGATTCCGGAGGGGCCGCCGAGGAGCTGCGGCGTGACGTAGGCGCTGGTCGCCAGCAGGAACACCATGATCGACCCGGCCAGGACCCCGGGCCAGCACAGCGGGAGAAGGATACGGAAGAACACCGCGAAGGGCCTGGCGCCGAGATCCAGGGCCGCCTCGATCAGCCGTGGGTCGATCTTCTCCAGCGACAGGTAGATCGGCAGAGTCATGTAAAGGGTGTAGACATAGATCAACCCGACGTAGACCACGCCCTCGTTGTAGAGAAGCCAGTCCAGCGGCGCGTCGATCAGCCCCAGCCAGTGCAGTGTCTGGTTGATGACCCCGTTCCGTCCCAGGATCGGAATCCAGACGAAGGTGCGAACGACGTAGCTGGTCCAGAATGGAAGGAACAGCATGAGGACGAACACGCCCTTCCACAGGCCCTTCCGCGTCGACAGGAAATAGGCGATGGGAAACGAAATCAGCAGCGCAATCACGGTCGCGGTGACGGCAATCCGCAGGGTCTTGAGCACCATGTTGCCGTAGAGCGGGTCGGTGAAGAGCCGCATGTAGTTGCCGAACTGGAAGTCGGGCTTGGTGCCGAAGATGCTGGATTTCCAGAACGAGATCGCCACCATGAAGGCGAGCGGGGCGATCGAGAACACGAGCAGCCACGCCACCGCCGGCGCGACCAGCAGGTAGGGCCGGCCGATCGGCTTGACCGCTGGTCCGTCCGCGGCGGGCGCGCCTGCCCGCCCTGCGATCCGTCGGAGCATCGAGCGTTCCTCCCTCGCGCCCCCCGACACCATGCCCCCGGCGCCGGCACGGAACCGTGGCGCGGGAACAGGGCCGCATGTTCTTGTTGCAAGGTCGATCTTAGGCCGGACGGTCCGCCCGAATCAATTTCCGAATTGGCCCGCGCGCCGCCGCTGTCGGTGGAGGTCTCACGGCCCCTCGTCCTTCGGTAACGCCAGGCTCCGCATCGGGAATCGCTTGAAGGGGAGCGCGGCCAGCGCCGCCTCGTCGATCGTTACCCCGAGGCCGGGCGCCGTGGGCAGCGCGATGTAGCCGTTCACCGGCGCGAGCGCATCCGGGCAGACCTTCCGTCCGACCTCGACGAAGGGGAGGAAGTACTCGGTGATGACGAAGTTCGGCATCGCCGCCGAGGCCTGGACGGTGGCGGCGAGCGCGAGCGTGGTCGAGTTGTAGTTGTGGGGCGAGACCGCGACGAAGTAGGGCTCGGCCATCGCCGCGATCTCCTTGAGTTCCAGGATGCCGCCGCAGTTGGCCACGTCCGGGTTGATGATGTCGGCGGCGCGGCGCTCGAACACCGGGCGGAAGCCCGCCTTAGTGAAGATGTTCTCGCCGGTGACCACGGGGATGCGCGTGCGGCTCCGCACTTCGGCGGTCGCCTCGATGTTCTCGGGCATGCACGGCTCCTCGAACCAGTAGGGCTCGAACTCCTCGAGTCGCCTCGCCAGGCTGGTCGCGTGCATCGGCGCCAGCCGCCGGTGGACGTCGATCAGGATGTCGACGTCGGGCCCGACGGCCTCGCGCACCGCCGCGACCACGCGGACCGCGTGGCGTTGGTGCTCCTTGGGGATGTAGGTGCGCCAGGGCCGCGGCAGGGGATCGAACTTGAGCGCCGTGAACCCCCGCTCGACCACCGCGGCGGCGGCGCGGGCGTAGTCGTCGGGCGTGTCCAGCCTGTAGCCCCAGCCGTTGGCGTAGACCCGGATCCTCTCGCGGCAGGGGCCGCCGAGCAGGTTGTAGACCGGCTGGCCCGCCGCCTTGCCGACGATGTCCCAGAGCGCCTGCTCGATCCCCGACAGGGCCGAGTAGAACTCGAGCGAGCCCCGCCGGGCCGCGAAATCGTCGAAGGCCATCTGCCAGATATGCTTGATCTGGAAGGGGCTCCGCCCGACGAGGTAGCGCCCGATCTCCTCGACCAGCGCCACCACCGGCCGGTCGCGGTCGTACTGGGTATAGGCCTCGCCCCAGCCGGCGAGCCCCCCGTCGGTCTCCACCTTGACGAAGACCCAGTTCTTCCGCCACCCGGGGTGGACGGTGAACGGCTTGACTGCGGTGATTTTCATGGTCCGCTCGATGCCCCTTGCGATGAGAGTCCGTACCCGTGCCCGCCGGCCGCCCGCTCAGTCGGGGGCCGGTTCTGCCTGCGCGCGCGGAACCAGGCCGCTCGCGGTACCGACGATCGCCTTCACCCCGGCCTCGGTCTCGACCCAGACCTCGCAGGTGAGGCGAACCTTGTCGCCCTCGGGTCGCCTCTCGGTGACGACCCCGTGGGCGGCGGCGCCTTCGTTCGCCCCCACCGGCCGGCGGAAGGTGAGCGACGCCTTGCCGCCCACGATCCAGCCCTCGGCGAACGCGGTGCGCATCATCCGGAAGATGAGGGCGGCGACCTGCGGCCCGACCGCGACCGGGCCCGGAAGCCCCTCGCGCCGGGCGGCCTCGGCGTCGTTGTGGATGGTTTTCGCGCCCCCGGCCGCGAACATCTCGACCGAGAACCTGCGGGCGACCGGGGGAAGCCGGGAGCCGAGCGGCGTGTCGGCGGAGAGGAGCGTCATCGCCTTGGCCCCTCCCGCGGCTCAGATCCTCTCGGGCTTGACGCCCGAGTCGATGCCGCTGCCCTGGCGCGGGGCCGCGCGCGAGATCACGTCGAGCGCGTGCACCCGGGTGGTGCGGAAGACCACCTCGCCGGACTCGTCGCGCGCCTCGGCCTCGTAGGCGACGAACTCGCGGTCGTTCTTGACCCACTTGCCGGCGATGCGGCCGCGGACGCGAAGCCTCACGCCCGGGCGGATCGGCCTTACGTTCTCGAACTCCCATTTGTAGAAAACGCCGCGCACGTTGTAGGTGCGCGACAACAGCCAGCGGGGCGGGCGGTACTGGATCTGCGGCGGCGCGATTCGCCCGCCGAAGGGTGAGTCGCCGAGGAACCACTCGTGCGCGTCGTCGTCCATCGCGCACTGCCTGTCGATGTCGTCGGGCGCGACCACCCACTCGATCTCGCCCAGGTCCTTGCCGACCTCGATCTCCTCGAAGCGGGTGCGCGCGCCGGCCTCGTCTCGCGCCACCCGCGTCCGGCCCGCCTCGCCGGTCACGGCTCGCGCCTCCGAGCGGCGGCGTCCTTCAGGAAGCGGTCGATCCGCCGGTCCTCCCAGCCGAGCCAGTCCCCGAGCACCGCCCCGGTCTCGCCGCCGAGCAGGGGCGGCGGCCGCATGGGCGCCTCCATCCCCGGCGTCAGCCAGGGCGCGCCCACCACCCGGATCGCGCCCGAGGTGGGATGGGCGAGGGTACGGACCAGGCCGCGGTGGGCGACCTGCGGGTCGGCCAGCGCCTCGGCGTAGTCGTTCACCGGCGCGAAGGGCACGCGCTCGGCCTTGAGCCGGACGATCCAGACGGCCGCCGGCTCCTCGGCGATCCGCGCGCCGACGAGGGCGTCGACCTCGGCGCGGTTGCGGACCCTGGGCGTCATGCCGGCGAAGCGGGGATCGGCCAGCCACTCCTCGCGCCCGAGCGCGCGGCAGAGCGCCGGCCAGTGCCGCTCGCTCTGAACCTGAATCAGGAGGTAGCGTCCGTCCCCGGCCCGATAGACGTTGGACGGAACCCGGATCGGGTTCTCGTTGCCGATCCGCGCCGGCACGAGCCCGGCCTGCAGCGTCTCGGCCATGCGCGGCCCGAGCGCGGCGATCACCGCGGCCTGCATGCTGAGGTCGACGTACTGGCCCCGCCCGTCGCGCTCGGCGGCGCGGAGCGCGCCGAGGACCGCCACCGCCGCAAAGAGGCCCGCGACCACGTCGCAGATCGGCGCCCCGATCTTGGTCGGCTCGCCGTCGGCGCGGCCGGTGACGCTCATCACCCCGGCGACCGCCTGGATCACCGAGTCGAGGGCGAGCCGGTCGCGGCTCGGCCCCGTCTGCCCGAAGCCGGAGAGGGAGCAGTAGACCAGCCGCGGGTTCAGCGCCCGGACCTCCTCCCAGCCCAGCCCCAGGCGCTCGGCGGTGCCGGGGGCGAAGTTCTCGACCAGCAGGTGGGCGCGCGCGGCCAGCTCCCGGGCGATGGCGCGCTCGGGCCCGGCCTTGAGGTCGAGGACGACGCTCTTCTTCGAGCGGTTGAGCGAGTTGAAGTAGTCCTGATGCCCCTCGCGGCCCTCGTAGGGGGTGACGGTGCGCAGGTCCTCTCCCGTGCCCGGGCGCTCGATCTTGACCACCTCGGCGCCGAGGTCGGCGAGGGTCATGGTCGCGAACGGCCCGGCCACGACCTGGGTGAGATCGAGCACCCGCACTCCGGCGAGGGGCGCCGGCCGCGGAGCGGGCTCTTCATGGGGCGGTGCACGCCCCGGGTCGTGGCGACGCGGCATCGCATCCCCGCCTGGTCGCACCGTGCCGGCCCCGTCGCGCCCGGCTCGAATCCGGCCGCGGCCGCGTCGGCGCGGGCGGAGCGACTGTTGTATACGCCGGGGCGTGGATGGCGCAACGGCTCGCTCCGTGCCCTCCGGAAGGCAGGCCCCACGGGCGCCGACGGCACGCTTGACACCCGGGTCCGGCCGTTGCCGACTGGCGCCGGCGCACGGGCCGGACGCATCGGCCGCGCCGTCACCGGCGAAGGGGGGGCAGGGATCATGGCGGAGGTCAGGACGGGCTACGTCACCGTCGATCGGGGGGTGAGGCTCTACTACGAGGACACGGCGGCCGGCGCGCCCATCGTCTTCGTGCACGAGTGGGGAGGGGACTACCGGAGCTGGGAGCCGCAGGTTCGCCATCTCTCCCGGCGGTTCCGCTGCGTCACCTTCAACGCCCGCGGCTTCCCGCCCTCGAGCGTGCCGAAGGGCGCCAGGTTCTACAGCCAGGACATCTTCGTCGAGGACGTGGTCAAGCTCCTCGACCACCTGAAGATCGACAAGGCCCATGTGGTCGGCTGCTCGATGGGCTCCTACACCACGCTCTTCTTCGGGCTCCGCCATCCCGAGAGGGCGCGGTCGATCACGGTCGTGGGCTGCGGCTACGGCTCGGAGGACGCCGACTGGCGGCGCATCCACGAGGGCAACATGCGCGCCTTCGCCGACGAGCTCGAGCGCGAAGGCATGGATTCCGAGACCTCGCGCCGCTACACCATCGGCACCACGCGCATCCCGCACGCGCTCAAGGATCCGCGCGGCTGGATGGAGTTCGACCGCCAGTTCCGCGAGCACTCCAACGTCGGGGCGGCGATGTGCCAGCGCCACGTCATCATCGGCCGGCCGTCCATGTTCGACCAGGCCGACGACCTCGCCAACATGCGGGTGCCGATGATGGTCGTCACCGGCGACGAGGACTGGCCGTGCCTCAATCCCGGGATGTTCATGAAGAAGACCAGCCCGACCTGCAGCCTGGTCGTGATCCCGCGCAGCGGGCACGCGGTGAACCTGGAAGAACCGGCGCTCTTCAACCTCTTCCTCGCCGACTTCGTCGGCGACATCGAGATGGGCACCTGGCGCCCGCGCGATCCGCGCGGCATGGCCATGACCAAACTCCAGGCGCCGAAGGAGGCGATCGCCACCGCTCCCACCCTGGAGCGCAAGGAATAGCTCGGGCGCGGCCGCCGGCGCGCGGGGACGAAGAGAGGGGAGCCCCGGGAGGCTCCCCTCTCGAGTCGTGGCCCTTGCCGCCGGCCGTCTTACTTGATCGTCACCCAGGCGGCGCGCACGTCCCTCAGGGGCGCGGGGTCGATCCAGTCGCGCGCCGCGATCTTGGACTTGACCTTGCCGAGGCCGTGCAGGAAGTCGGCCAGCCGGTTGAGGTCGGCGACCAAGGTGTCGTCCAGCACCATGGTGTAGGCGTTCACCTTCATGATCCCGCGCATGTCCTCCGGCTTCATGCCGAACTCCTTGGCGAGGATCGCATTTGCCGCCTCCGCGTCCTTGCCGATGAACTCCACCGCGCGGGCGAGCGCCTCGAGCACGGCGCGCACGGTCTGGGGGTTCTTGGCGACGAAGTCCTCGGGGGAGAACAGCGTCGAATGGTCGCCGTAGATGCGCTTCGCCCCTTCCTTGCCGGGAATGTAGGAGGTGGTGCCGCTGACCAGGATGTGGCCGCTGCCGGCCTGGCGGGCGCGGGTCGCGTGGGCCTCCCAGATGTTGATTCCGACCACGTCGCCGCGGACGAAGCTGGACAGCATCTCGGTCGGGCCCATGGAGACGATCTCGACCTTCGACTTGTCGAAGCCGAAGGCGGCGGCGAAGGAGTCGAAGAGAAGCTCCGAGGCCGTCCCCTTCATCAGCGCGACCTTCTTGCCGTAGAGGTCCTCGGCCTTCTTGATCTCGGGCTTCACGATCAACTGCTGGGCGCCGGAGATGTCGGCCTGCTGGGCGAGGATCTTGATCGGGAACGGCGAGCCCCGGAGCGTGGTGGTGGGCGTGCTGCCGGAGCTTCCCATCATCACGCTGCCGCCGACGACCGCGGCCGAGAGATCGCCGCCCGAGGGAAAGTACTTCACCTCGACGTTCAGGCCGACGGCCCTGAAGTACCCCTTCTCGCGGGCGATCACCATCTCCGCCCCCAGATTGGGGTCCTTGGCCGTGCCCAGGACAACGTTGGTGGTCTCGAGGGCGCCGGCGGGCAGGGCCGTCAGCCACAGCGCCGCGCCCGCCGCTACCGCGGCGCCGACCGCGACGGACCAGCGTCGGGCCGCCGACGCGCCGATCCAGCGAACCTTGCGTCCATCCATGTTTAACCTCCCGACTTTCGTGATGCGCTCCGTTAACCTTGTCTCTCCCGCGCCGCGCGCCAGCGCACGATCCGCCGGTCGGCCTCGAGCAGGAGTTTGTTCAAGAGAAACCCTAGGATGCCGATGCAGACCATGCCAAGCAGAATCTCGTCGGTCCGGAAACGGTAGCGGGCGTCGTTGATGAGGTAGCCGAGGCCGACGCTCGAGGCGATCAGCTCGGCCGCCACCAGCACGATGAAGGCGAGCCCCATGCCGAGGCGCGCGCCCACCACCATGTAGGGGAAGGCCGAGCGCAGGATCACGTCGCGGAAGATCTGCAGGCGCGTCGCGCCCAGGGTCTGGGCGGCGCGGATGTGGATCGGATCGACCTCGCGGAAGCCGGCCATGGTGTTGACCAGGATGGGGAAGAACGCCCCGTACATGATGATGAACACCTTGGAGAACTCGCCGATCCCGAACCACAGCATGGCGATCGGGATGATCGCGATCGGCGGGATGGGGCGGATCAGCTCGATGAGCGGCTCGACGATCCCGCGCACCACCTGCGACATCCCCATGGCGACGCCCACGGGGAGCGCGATCGCGAGCGCGAGCACGAATCCCTCGATCACGCGGAGCAGGCTCGCCCAGACGTGGCGGGGAAGGCTGCCGTCGAGGGACGAGGAGACGAAGCTGTCGAAGACCTCGCCGGGAGAAGGGAGCAGCACCGGGTTGATGAGCCCGATCCGGGTGAGCCCCCACCACAGGAAGAGCGCCCCCGCGATCGAGGCCACGGAGAGCGCCTGACGCTGGCGCGGAGTCAGCAGGATGCCGCCCAGCGCCGTCGTCCTGTGCCTGCGCGGCCGCGCCTCAGTCGCCGACGACCCGCTCATCGCCTTCCTCCGATGCCCGTTGGATCTCCTCGCGGAGCAAGGTGTTGACCTCGCGGTAGAGAGCGAAGAACGCCTCCGAGGTGCGGTCGCGCGGGCGGGCGATCGCCACCCGGATGTCCCGCTTGATGCGCCCGGGGCGCGCGGTCAGCAGGATCACCCGGTCGGCCAGGAAGATCGCCTCGGCGATGCTGTGGGTGACGAACACGCAGGTCCGCCGCTCCGCCTCCCAGAGCCTGAGAAGCTCGTCCTGCATCCGCTCGCGGGTCTGCGCGTCGAGGGCGCCGAAGGGCTCGTCCATGAGCAGGATCTCCGGCTGGTTGGCGAGCGCCCGCGCGATTCCCACCCGCTGCTTCATCCCCCCCGAAAGCTCGTTCGGATAATGGTGCTCGAAGCCGGCGAGGTGGACGAGCTCGACGTAGTGCCGCGAGATGCGGCTGATCTCGTCCTTGGGAAGCCCCTTCAGCCGCGGCCCGTACTGGATGTTCTGCTCGACGGTGAACCAGGGGAAGAGGCCGTACTCCTGGAACACCATGCCGCGGTCGGGGCCGGGCCCGTCCACCGCCCGCCCCGCGACCCGGATCTGGCCGCCCGTCGGCTCGATGAAGCCGGCGATGGCGTTCAGGAGCGTCGTCTTGCCGCAGCCCGACGGGCCGAGGAGGCAGACGAACTCGCCCTCCTCGATGCCGAGCGAGACGTCCTCGAGCGCGACCACCGGATGGTTCACGAGGCGCGAGGCGAACGCGACCCCCACCTCGCGAATGTCGATCTTTGTTCCTGGCACGACGTGACTCGGTCCCTGCGGTTCATGACCTTCGTTCCCTCGGCTCGCCGCCGCGTCGGGCGGAAGGACTCCTCCTCGGCCGCGGGGCATCGCCCGGGCCCGCTTTCCGCGGGCGCCCCTTTATACCAGGACTTGGTCCCGGCGTGTGCCCCTCCGCTCGGGCGCCCCGATCCGGGGACTACGGTCGAGCGCGGCGACGAACCGGCCCGGCGATTTTCGCCGAAACCCTTCGGGACGAGTATCGAAACAGGCTCTTATGCGGCGGTGTCGGGGAAGGCCGAGACGAGGTCGCGGGCGTCGGCGAGCCTCTCCAGTCGCAGCACGGTCTCGGCCAGGCGCTCGATCGCGCTCTCCGGCGCCTTGAGGCCGTGGCGGAGGCAGCTCGCGAACTTCGCCCTCGCCTCGGCCCCCGACATGGGGGCGGCCGGGCTTCCCCTCATGGTCGTGCGCCGGCGCTCGATCCTGCGGCCGTCCTTGAGGTGGACGACGACCCGGGCCGGCTCGGTCGCGGTCTCGGGGATGGCGGGGTCGATCCGCACGTCGATCCGTCGCGCCAGGGCAGCGATCCGCTCGTCGGCGAGGCTCGCGGGCGCGAAGGAGGCGAGGTCGACGCGGCCGTCGCCGAGCGCCCGGGCGAGGGCGTAGGCGGCGTTGAACTGGGCGTGGACCACCGAGGCCGCCTCCGGCCGGTAGGGCCCCCTGACCGCCTCGTGGTTGACCCGGCTCATGTAGACCTCGGCCCGCTCCAGGCTGTCGGGGCCGATCCCTTCCGCCCGAAGCTCGAGTCCGAGGTCGATCACCGTGTGGCTGCATCGGCAGCAGGGATAGGGCTTCATGCTGAACTCGCGGAGCCGCCACTCCCGCCCGAGCCCCTCGGTCAGGACCTCGGGCCGGACCTCGCCCCGCTCGAACAGGCGGAAGAGCCCGGCCTCGCCCTCGAGCACCCGGTGCGGGCCGGTGAGGCCGTCGGCGGCGAGATGGGCGGCGAGGACGCCGGCGCGCGCGGCGTAGCCGGGGGCGAGGCGCTTGCTCAGCGCCGCGTCGTCGCGGCTCTGGGCGTTGCCGGCGGCCTGGCTGTAGGCGATGCCGACGGCGTGGGTGAGGCGCCCGGCGTCGAGCCCGAGCACGCGCCCGGCGGCCACGGCGGCGGCGAGCGTGCCCATGAGCGCGGTCGGCATCCACCCCTTGCCGATGCTGTTGTAGCAGGCGAGGCCGAGGCGGGCGTGAAGCTCGGCGGAGACGGCGAGCGCGAGCAGGAGCGTGCGCCCGCTCGCCCCGCCGCTCGCCTCGGCGGTGGCGAGCGCGGCCGGCAGCACCACGCAGTAGCTGTGCACGCGGGCGGGATCGTGCTGGTCGTCGAAGTCGAGGGCGTGCGCCGAGGCGGCGTTGGCGAGCGCGGCCGAGGGCGGCGACATGCGCGCCTTGCCGACCAGCACGGTCGCCGGGCCGCCCCGTTCCCATCCGGCGAGGCGGCGGATCAGCTCGGGGATGCCGGGCGCGTTGGCGCCGCCGCCGAGAACGCCGAGGGTGTCGAGCACGAAGAGCTTGACCGTCGCGACCACCTCCGCCGGCAGGTCCTCGTAGGCGAGGGCGGCGAGCCGCGCCGCGAGCGCACGGGTGAAGCCCTCCTCGACGATCGGCCCGGCTCGCTCTCCGGTTTCGGGCATGGCGGTGCCTCCCTGGTCCCTGGATGGAGCGGGGTGCGTTCGCCTCCCCGCTCGGCGAATCTGGGGCAACTCGCCGCCTCTGCGAGAGGCGGCCCCCGCTCCAGATTAGACGCCGGCGGCCGGGGCAACAATCGGCGGACTCGCGCGGCGGCCCCGTTGCCCGGCGATCAAGGGGCTTGGCGAAGCTCCCCCGTCTGGCGCAAGGTTGGCCCGACGGGGCCGGATCGTGCGCTGCTCCGACCGCGCGCCGGGCTTCACCGGGGGGAAGGGATGGCGGGGAGGGTCGATCTTTCGGTCTCGGTCTGTGGCCTGAGGCTGGCGAACCCGGTGATGCTGGGCTCGGGGCCGCTCGGGGTCACCGGCGAACAGCTGGTCGGCTTCGGCCAGGTGGCCGGGGCCGTGGTCACGAAGTCGATCTCCGAGCGCCCGAGCGCGGGAAGCCCGCAGCCGCGGATCGTGTCGATCGACCACGACGGCATGCTCAACTACGAGGGCGGTCCCAACCCGGGGATCGAGGCCTTCGCCCGCATCATGCGCGAGGCCAAGCCGCGGATGAGGTGCCCGCTGATCGGCTCGATGTCGGCGCGCACGCTTCGCCTGCAGAAGGGGATGGAGCGGCTGGCGGCGCGCTTCGAAGAGGCGGGCGCGGACGCGATCGAGCTCGACTTCAAGTACCTCTATGACAAAGGCTCGGCCCGCACCGACTTCACCCGCCAGCAGATCGACGAGGCGATCGGAGGACTGAAGAAAGTGGTTTCGCTGCCGCTGATCGCCAAGCTCGCGTTCGGGCCGACCGAGATCGCGCTCGTCGCCAAGGCGGCGGAGGAGGCGGGGGCCGCCGCGGTCACCGCGATCAATACCGTGTTCCCGGGGATGAAGATCAACGTCAGGCGCCGCGCCCCCGTGCTCTCCATGCACTTCGGAGGGCTCTCGGGGGCGCCAGTCCGCCCCCTCGCGGTCGCCGCCGTGTTCCAGATCGCCAAGGAGATTCGCATCCCGGTGATCGGCTGCGGCGGAATCATGACCGGCGAGGACGTGCTCGAGTTCTTCCTCGCCGGGGCGAGCGCGGTGCAGATCTTCACCGTGGCGATGGCGGAGAAGGAAGCCGCGTTCACCCGCATCGTCGGCGAGCTCGAGGCCGCCTGCGAGAAATACGGAATCGCCCGCCTCGCCGACGTGGTGGGGGCGGCGCAGAACGCGGTCGTCACCGAGAAGGCGGACCTCCAGTGGGCCGCCTTCTCCGACGACTGACCGTCTCCGACCTCAGGACTACCGCTCGCCGTAAGGGGTCGCGCTCGGACTGACCGCCGCCTTGGCGGGCGCCCCGCGGCGCGCGCGCAGGTAGATCATGGCCAGGAGCACGGCGAAGAGGCCCATGCCGAGGACGTCGGTCCTCCATCCCGAATAGATCATCGGCAGGGAGGCGACGAAAGCGAGCAGCCGCTCGTGCACCTTAAGATCGACCTTGAGCCAGCCGGCCGAAGCGACCGACAGCGCGAACACGCCGAAGGCGGCGGTGAACGTAGACCACGCGATGACGCCGAGCGAGCCCTCGGACAGCAGCGGCGGGCCGTAGACGAACATGTAGGGGATGATGAACACGGAAAGGCCGAGCCGGAAGGCGATCACGCTCGTCTTCCACGGATCCGATCCGGCTATGGCCGCCGCCGTGTACGAGGCGACGGCGACCGGCGGGGTGATCGCCGACTTGGAGGCGCAGTAGATGATGAAGAGGTGTCCCGCCGCGAGCGGCACGCCGAGCTTGACGAGGCCGGGACCGAGGAGCGCGGCCAGCACCACGTAGGCGGCCGACGTGGGCACCCCCATGCCGATGATCACGGCGACGACCATGGTCAGGAAGAGCGCGATCAGGC
The DNA here is from genome assembly GCA_016202695.1 of Pseudomonadota bacterium. GTDB lineage: Bacteria > Pseudomonadota > Alphaproteobacteria > JACQOE01 > JACQOE01 > JACQOE01. Next base: position 13,214 of record JACQOE010000040.1, read on the forward strand.
TCTCGCCGCCCGAGTACTCCAGCACGATCGTCCCCAGCTTGACGTTGATCCCGGTTCGCACGATGACGCCGGCGATGATGCCGCCGACCGCGCAGGCGATCGTCACCGGCGCCATCATCTTGGGCGCCTCGGTCATCGCCTCGTACAGCACCGAGAAGTAGCGGCGGCGATTGCTGGCGTCGACGATCGGGATCAGGACCGCGAGCGTGACAATGGCCCAGAAGCCGGACATGGTCGGCGAATAGCCGTCGACCAGCAGCCACACCATCACTACCACGGGGATGAGGAGGTAGCCCTGTTTGAGGAAGAGCGAAAGGACGGGCGGCGCGTCCTCGTCCACCGTTCCCTTGAGGTCCAGGCGCCGCGCCTCGAGATGGACCATCACGTAGACGGCCCAGAAGTAGAGGAACGCCGGAACGATGGCCATGACCATGATGCTGACGTAGGGGATGCCGGCCATCTCGCTCATCAGGAAGGCCGCCGCGCCCATGATCGGGGGCGTGATCTGGCCGCCGGTCGAGGCCACGGCCTCGACCCCGGCGGCGTACTCGGACGAGTAGCCATAGCGGCGCATGGCCGGGATCGTGAATGGGCCAGTGGTGGCGACGTTGCCGTTGGACGAGCCCTGCAACATTCCCATCAGGGCGCTGGCGATGACCGCGGTCTTGGCCGGGCCCGCCACCGCCCGCCCGGTTACGGCGCGAGCGATATCGGTGAAGAAGTTACCGGCGCCCGAGGCCAGCAGCAGCGCGCCCAGGAAGACGAAGAGAAACACGAAATCGGCGGCCACCTTGACCGGCAGGTTGTAGAGCCCCTCGGGGCTCATGTAGATCTGCTCGAGGATGCGGTCGACGCTCACGCCCCGGTGCCAGAGCAGGTCCGGCATCCAGGGACCGACGAAGGTGTAAGCGATGAAGAGGACGGCGACGATGACGAGCACTATCCCGACGGTCCGGCGCGAGGCCTCGATCACCGCAATCGTGAGGGCGGCGGCGAAGACGACCTCCCACACCGTCATCTCGTCGAACCAGAGCATCCGGTTCATGACGTAGGTGGCGTTGACCACCAGGTACGCGCTGGGGACGACGGAGCACGCCAGCATGAGCGCGTCCCACAGCAGAAGCAGGGTGCGCCGCACCCCCGGAGGAAGCCTCCAGTCCTCGTCCATCACGCCGACAAAGACCACCGCCAGGGCGAAGCCGAGGTGGGTGGGATAGTACGCGTAGTAGATCGGGGTGATCGTTCCGCCGGTGTAGAGCTGGAACACCGACATCGCGATCGCGACCGCCACCGCGACGTAGAAGAACGGCGACCGCACCTGGCGACCGCTTGTACCCGTCATCAACAACGTCTCCGCCTGCTCGTCATTCGACACGGACATGGTGGAAAGGCGGAAGGGCCGAAGCCCGCGTCGGCCCTCCCGCCCGGCCCGTCAAAGCGTTCGCCCCGGCCTCAGAGGACGCCCTTCTCCTTGAAGTACCTGGCCGCGCCCGGGTGCAACGGGAACACGGGCGGCCGCGCCATCTCCTGCAACGTCAGGGGAGCGAGCCCCATGTGCACCTTCTTGACCTCGTCGAGCTTGTCGCCGAGCACCTTGACGATCCAGTACGCGGTGTCGTCGGAGAGCTTGGTGTGGGTCATCAGCACCGAGCCCGCCTTGTAGACGTCGACGTCCTTGTCCTGTCCCGAGTAGGTGCCTTTCGGAATCACGCCGGCGATGAGGCCGGGGTTGCGCTTGCTGACCTCGGCGATCTGTTCCTTGGTCATGCCGATCACGGTGATCGGCCTGGTGAACGCGAGCTCGGAGAACGAGGCGATCGGCCAGTGGCTGGTGTGGGTCACGCAGTCGGCCTGCCGGTCCTTGACCATCTTGGTGCCGGTCTCGGCCCCGCCGCGGCTGATCACGTTGAGGTCGGACTCCTTGAGCCCGGCGACCTCGACCCCGGTGAGAAAGTTGTCCCACGAGGCCGTGGCCGCGCTCGGCGCGCCGAGGCGCGCGCCCTTGATCCCGGCCCAGGTGGTGATGCCGCTGTCCTTGGTGCAGACCAGGTGGACGTGGTCGGTGCTCAGCATCGCCAGGTTCAGGATGCCGCCGATCTTGCCGTACTTGGTGAATGCGCCCCGGCCCTGGGTGGCGTCGAAGTTGGCCGAGGTCTGGCCGTAGGCCGCGTCGGCGTCCCCCTTCGAGATGCGCAGCGGATTGACGCTGCCGCCGCCGGGCTCGGTGGTGGCGTCGATCCCGGCCGCCCTGTAGATCGGCACGAACCCGGTCGCATAGGCGTACCACGATCCCCCGGTCGTCCCGGAGATGAACACCAGCCGGTCCGGCTTCTTCTGCGCGTTCGCCCCAGGGGCGACCGCGAGAAGCCCGATCGCGGCGATCGCGCATCCCGTCAAACGTACAATGTTGCCTTTCACCATCACTGCCTCCTTGCGGACGTCGTTGTTCCTGAAGTCGTGGCGGGCGGGCCGATCAGGCTCGCCACGCAAGTCCGATTGTAGCGACCGCGGTCGCGTCGCTTCCCGGGAAGGCCCCGTCGGCGCCCCCCGCCGGGCGGTTCCGCATCCAAACTCCCTGCAAATCCCGCCGGCAGCGGGTCCGAACCCTTGCCACCCCGTGAGCGAGCCTCGTGCGCGGGCCCCACTCCAACGATTCTCTTTACAGGTCGTGAAACCGTGCCCGGGATTCGCCGCAAAGTCAACGCCTCGCGCCCGCCGGGCGAGCCCGCGGCGGCGCCGCGGCGAGGCCGGCGAGGGGAGGGGCCAAGGGCGCTTCCGGGTCCGGCGCGGGGTGGCGTAGGATGGTCCCCCGACCGAACCGGGCCGGGCGCGTCCCGGGCGTTTCCCGCGGCATCCGGAAGCCGCAGGCGCGCGCATCGGGCTGCATGCCGCGCCAATCGAGGAGGTCTCGCGATGGACAAGGCCCGCTACGGCCCCTTCCCCTTCGTTCCCCCGCGCGAGCGCCCCCGGCTCGCCTGGCCGGGCGGGGCGCGGCTCGCCCTCTGGGTGATCCCCAACATCGAGTACTTCGTGTTCGACTACGGCATGCCGGGCGACGAAAACCAGCGGCCGAACCCCAACCCGCCGAATCCCGACGTCCGCCGCTGGTCGCAGCGCGAGTACGGCAACCGCGCCGGCGTGTGGCGGCTGATGGAGGTGCTCGCGAGGCACGGAATCCGCGGCACGGTGGCGCTCAACGCGCTGGTCTGCGATACCCATCCGCAGGTGGTGAGGGCGTGCCTGGAGCTGGGCTGGGAGTTCATGGGCCATGGCCGCTCCAACTCCAGGCGGCTGACCGAGGTTGCGGATGCCGGGGCCGAGATTCGCGACGTCTACGCCCGCATCGAGGCGTTCACCGGCAAGCGCCCCGTCGGCTGGCTGGGTGCCGGCCTGGAGGAGACCTGGGACACCCTCGATCACCTGATCGCGGCCGGCGCGCTCTACGTCGCCGACTGGATCTGCGACGACCAGCCGTTCGTGATGACGGTGAACGGCAAGCGGATCGTCTCGCTCCCCTACTCGTTCGAATGCAACGACATCAACTTCGTCTACCGGAAGTTCGAGCCGGCGGTGTTCGAGCGGAACCTCCGCGACCAGTTCGACACCCTCTACCGCGAGGGCGCGGCCACCGGCAAGGTGATGGCCATCTGCCTGCACCCCTGGGTGATCGGGATTCCCCACCGCATCGGCTATCTCGACCGCGCCCTCGATTACATCTGCGCCCACGAGGGGGTGTGGCTGGCGACCGGCGAGGAGATCGTCCGCCACTACCTCGCCTCGGGCGCGGCCGCGTAAGGGCGGGGGGTGGTGGCGGCAGGGCGCCGCTGGGACGGGGTTCCCAGGTCCGCACAACCTGCACGGGGTAGGCCGGAAAAATCGCGGCGTGGACGGGAAGGAAGGCACTGGTCAAGGCTGGAATTCCCACTCGCTGGCGGGCGAGATCGGGGGAAGGCGGCCGCTCCGCCATGCGCCTCGAGGCCGCGAAGGCGGGCCCTGTGCCGAAGCAGGGGGGCCAGCGCAGCCTTCGCGCCCGCGCCGTTCGCGCCATCTATCTACACCGTTTCAAAGAACTTCACCATATTGGTACATAACCTCGACCCGGATGTCAAGGGGAATCGGCGGGCAGCAGGGGTGGGGCGGCGGTTCAAGGTGCTTTCCCGCCGCGGCGCGGGCCTGCTGGGAAGCGAAATCTGGACCTGCCGAGGGGAGGCAAACTCCGTGCGATTCTTTGCTCTTGACTTTATTTATTGAATAATTTATTCAAAAAAATATGGCGTAAAAAACGTCAAAATTTTTGCAATGGAGGCATGTCAGTGCTTGAGCAGGTCAATCAAATCGGAACGCGTGACAAACGCAAAAAATTTGTTGAATTGGCCGAACGGCGCACCGTGAACGCTATCAAAGCCATCCGCGTGATTGCGAAACTGGGGAACAAAGCCGCGTACGATTTCGACGATTCGGACGTAAAAAAAATTGCCGCTGCGCTGAGCAAAGAAGTCGAAGCGCTCAAGGCCCGCATGTCGTCGAGTGGTGGCAAGGAAACCATCGACTTCAAGCTGTGATAGCATGAGTCATCACGGGAGGGGCGGGTGGAAAACGAGGACGCCAAGGAACTGTGTCTCGCCCTCATCCGCGCCGATGGCGAGGAGGAGGTGGTCAAAGTCCTCCAGGAGAGGGGTCTGTGGGACGATCCTCGTTACTGGCGCTACTACGGCGACGACGAGCTCAACTGGAACCGGGCGGGCAACCAGCAGGCCCGGTCCGACTTCGCGGTCAATGAAAAGCTCGTCAATACGGTCGACTCCCGCCTGATGCTCGAATGTATGTTGGCCGGGATCCCGCCCGAGGGTCTTGACGCTCCCCAGTCCACGCGCGAGGCGGTCAACCGGTTCATTGAGAAGACATGGACCGGGACCCTTAAGGTATCAGGCGGCCGGGTCGAGGAGTGGCCGCCAACATTCCGCACCCAGGTCGCCCAGAACATTTCCGTCTTCGTCACCGGGCCAAAGGGGCAGAAGCCCTGCGTCAACGTCGCTGATCTCGGCGAAGGCCAGACTCCCGAAGCATTTCCCGACACCTTGATGAGTTTGGGCAAGCACAACAAGATTCGAGTCAATTTCGCGCAGGGCAAGTTTGGTCAGGGTAGTACCGGCGCGATCCGTTTCTGCGGGACGCGCAAGCTGCAACTGGTCGTTTCGAAGCGGCACCCAAGCCTCATCGGCAACGGGGCTGTGCCGACAACCTATCCGGTGCACGAAACCGATGACTATTGGGGCTTCACAGTTGTCCGCCGCGAAGGCGAGGGGATGAAGATCAGAACCCCGTTCCTCGCCTATCTCGCGCCGCTCGGGGCCGAGGAGGCACCGCGGAAGGGCCGAGTGCTCAGGTTCAAGGCCGATGAGATGCCCCTCTTTCCCATGGGCGACAGCGCCTACGAGCGCATGGTCGGCTACGGAACGCTGGTGAAGCTCTACGAATACGACCTCAAGACTGTCTCCAACATCCTGCGCCGCAGCGGCCTCCGACCCAAGATCGACCTCCTGCTGCCCGAACCAGCGTTGCCGATGCGCTTCCATGAATGCCGCGATCACCAGAAATCCGGGAGCGAGCAAACGGAAACGATGAGCGGGCTCTTTGCCCGGCTGCACAACAACACGAACCTGGAGGACGTGAAGCCGGCGGCGATCTCGCTCACGGTGCAGGGGCGCGAATTGATCGCCCGAATCTTCGCGTTCAAGCCGGGTACGTCCGACACCTATCGCAACACCGAAGGTGTCATCTTTACCATCAACGGCCAGACGCAGGGGTACATTAAGGCCAATTTCTTCGCCCGGAATCGGGTGAACCTGCAGCGGCTCGCAAAGGATCTCCTGGTCGTCCTCGATTGCTCGTCACTTTCGGCCATGGAGCAGGACGACATGTTCATGCCAAGCCGGGACCGGCTGGTGGAGGACAACCCGTTCGCAATGGAGATCGAGAAGAAGCTGGAGACGGCGCTTCACGATCATCCTGGTCTCCGGGACCTCAAAAATGCCCGGGCCAAGTTGGATGTCGAGGAGCAACTCGCCGACAACAAGCCGCTCGAGGACGTGCTCAAGCGGGTGCTGAAGAGCTCGCCTACTCTGGCTCGCATCTTCGGCAAAGGGGTGCGACTGCAGAACCCGTTCAAGCCCGACAACGTGCAGCCCATCGATAAGCCTTTCGTCGGCAAGCCCCACCCGACATACTTTCGGTTCGCCGGCAAGGAGCAGGGCGAGGATCTCACCCGCGAGCTATGTGCGGAAGTTGGTGACGGAGTGAAGGGGTAAGGCGGCGTATCGTGGGGGTGTTCGAGCCTCCACTTCTCCACCGAAGGAGCGATACGCCGTGACCGAGGGTAACGTTTTCAAGCTCTCCCAACCAGGGTCGTTTTCCGATCCGCTGACCGAGGTGCTGCGCGGCGGCGCCCGTTCCCTTCTGGCCCATGCCATCGAAGCGGAGGTTGCCGCATTCCTCGGGAGTTGCGCCGACAAGCTCACCGA
>JACQOE010000041.1 GCA_016202695.1 Pseudomonadota bacterium
ACGGGCGAAGAGCGTAGCGGGGACTACGGTCAAGCCCTTCGACGAACCCACGGCGAAAAATCTCCCCGCCCCATGGGGTTGCGCGGGGGCGGGCGCCCGCGCGCAACGCAGCCGGTTCAATCCGATAGGAAAAGGCTCTAGACCTTTTCGACCGAGACCGCGGCGCCGGCCCGGGCCGAGCCGAGCAGGCGCACGTCCTCCACCGCCCGGCCCCAGATGTTGCAGGGCGAGGCGAGGCGGGTCTCGTCGCCGCGCGAGACCGGTGTGCGGCCGAAGCCGATGGCGATCGAGTCGCCGTCGGTCCAGAAGGCCATCTCGCCGGGCTTGACCACGTCGCGCGCGCCCCTCTCGCGGGGGACGTTGACGGGGGTGGAGAAGTAGACCTCCTCGCCCCAGGTGCTGGCCCGCGAGGTGAAGGGCGCGGCCGCGTAGAGCGCGTCGGCGGTGGGCGTATCGAAAAGCTCGGCGGTGATCGTGACCCCGCCGACGGTCATCCTGAGCTTGCGCATCCCCGTCCTCCCTCCCGGCCGGGGGGCGGGACGGGCGCGCGGTCAGCCCCGTCCGGCCGCCCCGTAGAGCGCCGCGACCCCGGGCAGCTCCCTGCCCTCGAGCCACTCGAGGAACGCGCCGCCGGCGGTGGAGACGTAGGAGAACGCCCCCATCACGTTGGCGTGCTTGAGCGCCGCCACCGTGTCGCCGCCTCCGGCCACGGTAAGGAGCCGGCCCTCGCGGGTCAACGCCGCCGCGGCGCGCGCCGCGGCGGTGGTGCCGGCGTCGAAGGGCGGAACCTCGAAGGCGCCGAGCGGGCCGTTCCAGATCAGCGTCTTGCAGTCCTCGAGCCGGGCCTTGAGGTCGGCGATGCTGGTCGGGCCCATGTCCAGGATCATCATGTCGTCGGACACGGTGTCGATGCTCACCGTCTGGTAGGCGACGCAGGGGGCCAGCTCGCGCGCCACCACCACCTCCTCGGGGAGGTGCACCTTGCACCCCACCCGCGCCGCCTTGGCGGCGATGTCGCGGGCGGTCTGGGCCATGTCGGGCTCGTAGAGCGACTTGCCCACCTTCTTGCCGAGCGCGAAGAGGAAGGTGTTGGCCATCGCCCCGCCGATGACCAGCATGTCGACCTTCTCGACCAGGTTGCCGAGCACCGCGAGCTTGGTCGAGATCTTGGCCCCGCCGACCAGCGCCGCGAGCGGCCGCCCGGGGTTGTCCAGCGCCCGCGACAGGGCGTCGAGCTCGGCCTGCATCAGCCGCCCGGCGGCGGCGGGCAGCAGGTGGGCGATGCCCTCGGTCGAGGCGTGGGCGCGGTGCGCGGCCGAGAAGGCGTCGTTGACGTAGACGTCGGCGAGCTGGGCCAGGGCCTCGGCGAAGGCGGGGTCGTTCTTCTCCTCGCCCGGGTGGAAGCGGAGGTTCTCCAGCAGCGCGACGTCGCCGTCGCCCATCTTGGCCACCGCCTCCTCGACCGCGGCGCCGACGCAGTCGGCGAGGAAGCGCACCCGCTTGCCGCCCATCACCTCGCTCAGCACCTGGGCGACCGGCTTGAGCGACATCTCCGGCACCGGCTTCCCCTTCGGCCGGCCGAAGTGCGAGGCGACGATCACCCGCGCCCCCTTGTCGGCCAGCTCGTCGATGGTCGGCACCAGCTTCTCGATCCGGGTGCGGTCGGTCACCACCCCCGCCCTCATGGGCACGTTGAGGTCGCCGCGCAGGAACACGCGCTTGCCGGCGACCTCGATCTCGTCGATGGTCTTGAAGCTTTTCATCGCACTTTCGTCCCGATCACGGCCCGCGCGATCTCCTCGCAGGGCGCGGTCTCGACCCCACGCCGGCCTGCGCGGCGTATCGATTATGCGCAGTCTAGGGGCCGGGGGCACCCGGCGCCTTGATTCAACTCAATGCCTCGCGGCCCGCGGCCCGCGGCCCCCGGCTCGGCGCTCGGCGCGGGCGACCACCGCGCGCAACAGCACGTCGGCGCCGTTGGCGGCGGCCTCGGACGAGATGTTCTCGGCCTCGTTGTGGCTGATGCCGCCCTCGCAGGGGACGAAGATCATGGCGGTCGGCACCACCTTGTTCATGTAGACCGCGTCGTGGCCGGCGGCGCTGCCGATGTCGCGCTGGCTCAGGCCCAGCTCCCTGGCCCCGGCCCGGACCAGCGCCACGCACTCGGCGTCGAAGGGTGCCGGGGGCACGTAGAACAGCTCCTTGAGGTCGAGCGCGAGGCCGGCCGGCCCGGCGATCTCCTTGAGCGCCCGCCTCAGCGCCGCGTCCATCGCCAACAGCCGGGAGTCGTCGGGGTGGCGGAGGTCGACGGTGAAGTCGACCCGGCCGGGGATGACGTTGCGCGAGTTGGGCATCACCCGCATGAAGCCGACCGTGGCGCAGGCCGCCGGCTCGTGGTCGAGGCCGATGCGGTTCACCGCCTCGACCATCCGCGAGGCGCCGAGGAGGGCGTCGCGGCGGCGGCGCATCGGCGTCGGGCCGGCGTGGGCCTCGAGCCCGGTCACGCTCGCGTCGTACCAGCGCTGGCCGTTGGCCACCGTCACCGCGCCGATGGCGATGCCCTCGTCCTCGAGCACCGGCCCCTGCTCTATGTGCAGCTCGAAATAGGCGTCGATCGGGCGCAGCCTGGCCGGGGCCTGGCCCTCGTAGCCGATCCGCCTCAGCTCCTCGCCGAAGCTCTTGCCGTCCACGTCGCGGCGCGCGAACGCCTCCTCGATCTTGAAGACGCCGCAGAAGACGCCCGAGCCCAGCATCGGCGGGGCGAAGCGCGAGCCCTCCTCGTTGGTCCACGACACCAGCTCGAGCGGGCGCTCGGTCTCGACCCCGTGGTCGTTGAGGGTACGCATGACCTCGAGCCCGGCCAGCACCCCGAGCGCGCCGTCGAACTTGCCCCCGGTCGGCTGGGTGTCGAGGTGGCTGCCGAAGGCCACCGGCGGGCGGCCGGGGTCGGTTCCCTGGCGCCGGGCGAAGATGTTGCCGATGCCGTCGACGCTCACCGCGAGGCCGGCCTCGCGGCACCACTTGATGAAGAGATCGCGCGAGGCCCGGTCGAGGTCGGTGAGGGTGAGGCGGCAGACGCCGCCCTTGGCGGTGGCCCCGATCCCGGCCATCTCCATCAGGCTCCGCCACAGCCGCTCGGCGTTGACCCGCAGGTTCTGCATCGCTCCTCTCCTCGACTCCCCTTGCCCGCGCCGAGGCGGGCCGGCCCCTCCCCCTCCTCTAGCACAGGCGGGCGATTTGACGCGACGGGGATGCGGGTGGCAGAGTCCGCCGCCGGTCCGGCGGCTCCTCCGCCCCGTCGGGCCCCACGCGCCGAGCGAGTCATGATTCAGCCCTTCACCGGCCTTCGCGTTCTCGACCTCACCCATATCCTGGCCGGGCCGTTCTGCACCTATCAGCTCGCCCTGCTCGGCGCCGACGTGATCAAGGTCGAGGCCCCGGCCGGCGACGAGAAGCGGATCACCGGCGGCTCCGACGACGAGCTCTGCCGGCGCGGCATGGCGACCGGCTACCTCACCCAGGCGGCGAACAAGCGGGCGATCGCGCTCGACCTCAAGGCGGAGAAGGGCCGCGAGGTGTTCCGCCGCCTGGCGGCGGGCGCCGACGTGGTGGTCGAGAACTTCCGCGCCGGGGTGATGGAGCGCCTCGGCCTCGGCTACCAGGCGCTCTCGGCCCTCAACCCGCGGCTCGTCTACTGCGCCATGACCGGCTACGGGCGGACCGGTCCCAAGGCCCGCCACCCGGCCTACGACATGGTGATCCAAGCCAACTGCGGCATCGCCACCGTCACCGGCACGCCGGAAAGCGTGCCGACCAAGGTCGGCCCGCCGGTGGTCGACTACGGCACCGGGGCGATGGCCGCCTTCGCGGTGGCGGCGGCGCTGCTCCTGCGCGAGCGCACCGGGCGCGGCCAGTTCATCGACGTCTCCATGCTCGATGCGGCGCTGGTCCTGATGAGCTCCTACGTCGCCGATTTCCTCACCACCGGCAACGAGCCGAGGCCGGTGGGCAACGCCTCGGGATCGAGCGGAAGCCCGCTCTCCGGCACCTACGAGACCAGGGCCGGGGTGCTGATGATCGCGGTCAACACCGAGCGCCAGTTCCGCGACCTCTGCCGCACGATCGGCCGCGCCGAGATGCTGAACGACCCCCGCTTTCGCGACCGCCCGGCGCGCAAGGCCAACCGCGCCCGGCTCCAGGCGGCGCTGGCCGAGACCTTCCGCGAGCGGACCGCGCTGGACTGGGAGGCGCGGCTGAACGAGGGCGGGGTGCCGGCGAGCGCGGTCCGCACGCTCGCCGAGGCGCTGGCCCAGCCGCAGGTTGCGAGCCGGCGCGTGCTCCGCACCTTCGAGCATGTGCCGGGCGCCGGGCGGGCGGCGACGGTGCCGCTCGCCGCCTTCAGCTTCGCCCACGGCGGGCCCGAGGCTCACACCCCGCCCCCGCCGCTCGGCGCCCACACCGACGAGGTGCTGGCCGAGATCGGACTCGGCGAGGACGAGATCGCCACCCTTCGCAGAGAGAGCGTCATCGCATGACCACCACCCCGACCACACCGCTCGATCCCCGCACCATCCTCCTGATCGGATTCGGCGAGGCGGGCACCGCCCTCGGCGAGGGCCTGGCCGACACCTCGGGCTGGCGCCGGGGCGGCCCGGGACGGACGGTCGTCGCCTTCGACATCGCCGCCGGCATCGGCCCGCGCGGCGAGGCGATGGCCAGGCGGGCCAAGGACATGGGCATCCCGCTCCACCGCCAGCCGGGCGATTACGTGCGCGAGGCCGACCTCGTCTTCTCGGCGGTGACGGGGAGCGAGGCCAAGGTCGCAGCGCGCTCGGTGAAGGGGCTGCTCAGGCCCGGCACCACCTACCTCGACATCAACACCGTCACCCGCCGCACCGCCAGGGAGCTGGCCGAGGAGATGACCGCGGCCGGCCTCGACTACGTCGACATCGCGGTGACCGGGGTGTTCCTGCTGCTGCGCTACCGGGTGCCGATGCTCCTGGCCGGGCCTGGGGCGGCGCGGGCCCAGGCCTGGATGGCGCCGCTCGGCTTCGAGGCGCGGAACTTCTCCACCCGCGCCGGCGACGCCTCGGCGGTGAAGATGCTGCGCAGCATCGTCATGAAGGGGCTGGAGGCGATCAGCGTCGAGTGCCTGGTGGCGGCGCACCGGCAGGGGCTGGTGAAGGAGCTCCTGGAGGCGTTCCCCGACATGGCCAAGTTCCCCTTCCCCGAGGTCCTCGCCCGCCTGATCCGCACCCACGTCGTGCATGCCAAGCGGCGGTTCGAGGAGGTGGAGAAGGTCAACGAGAACCTGATCGAGACCGGGGTGCCGCCGATCATGGCGGCGGCGATCCTCAAGAACCACCGCCGCACGCTCGACGCCAACATCGCCCCGGCCGACGGCAAGGTGCCGAGCCTCGAGGAGGCGATCCGCCTCTTCGACGAGAAGGTGATCGGCCGCTCCGCCGGCTGAGCCCGTTCCCCCCGCGGCGACGCCGGACAAGGAGTGCCCCCATGGCGCGGTTCAAGGTCTACGTGATCGACCCGATCAACCGGAAGGGCGTCGACCTCCTCGCCCGGCGGGCCGAGATGGTGCTGTGGGACGACCCCCGCGCCCGCGACTGGCCCGACGACGCCGACGGCCTCATCATCCGCGACACCCCCGTCACCGGCGAGCAGCTCCGCCGCGCCACGCGCCTCAAGGCGATCTGCAAGCACGGGGTCGGGCTGGAGAAGGTCGACCTGGCGGCGGCGCGGGCGCGCGGCATCCCGGTGATGAACACGCCGGGCGTCAACGCCGAGGCGGTGGCCGAGCTGACGATGGGGATCGCGCTGGCGGTGGCGCGCCGCATCGCCTATTGCGACCGCGAGCTTCGCCGCGGCGGCGAGACCGGCCGCGAGGCCTACGACGGGATGGGCCTCGCCGGCAAGACGGTCGGCATCGTCGGGGTCGGCAACATCGGCCGGCGGATCGCCCGCAAGTGGCAGGGCGGATTCGACATGACCGCGCTCGGCTACGACCCCTATCTGACCGATGCCCAATGGCGCGAGCGCGGGGTGGGCAAGGTGGCGCGGCTCCACGACCTCCTGCCCCGGGTCGACCTCCTCACCATCCACTGCCCGCTCAGCGACGAGACCCGCGGCATGATCGGCGCCCCCGAGTTCGCGCTGATGAAGCCGACGGCGATCCTGGTCAACGCCGCCCGCGGCGGCATCGTCGACGAGGAGGCACTTTACGCCGCCCTCAAGGAGGGGCGGCTTTATGGCGCCGGCCTCGACGTCTTCGCGGTCGAGCCGCCGCGCTCCGATCACCCGCTGTTCTCGTTCCCGACCTTCGTCGCCACCTCGCACATCGGCGCCGGCAACATCGACACCCGCGAGCGCTGCGCGGTGCAGGTGGTCGAGCAGGTGCTCGAGGTGCTGGAGGGCCGGGCGGCGCGGAACGCCGCCGCCTGAACGGGGCCGGAGAACGCGGGCGATGAAGGTGTTCGCCGACGTGCCGCTCCATCCCGCGGCGCTCGAGGCCCTGGCCGCCGCCGGCGCCGAGGTGGTGGGCTGGGACGACCCCCGGCTCTCGGCCTGGGCCGAGGAGGCGGAGGCGCTGATCAACGGCCCCATGCGGCTCGATGCCGCCGCCTTCGCCCGGGCGCGGCGGCTCAAGGTGGTGGCGAAGCACGGCACCGGCATCGACAACATCGACCTTAAGGCCGCCCGCGCGCGCAAGGTCCGGGTCGCCCGCTCGCCCGGCGGCAACGCCCAGTCGGTGACCGAGCTCGCGGTCGGCCTCGCCGTCGCGCTCGCCCGGCGGATCGTCGAGTCGGACGCCCGCATCCGCTCGCTCGCGCCCTTCGAGCGGGGCGAGTTCACCGGCTTCGACCTCAGGGGCAAGGCGGCCGGGATCGTCGGGGTGGGGGCGATCGGGCGGCGGGTGGCGCGGCTCCTCGCGCAGGGCTTCGGCATGGCGGTCTCGGGCTACGACCCCTACCTCTCGGCCGACGACTGGCGCCGGCGCGACGCCGCCAGGGTGGCGCGCCTCGACGACCTCCTCGCGCGCGTCGACCTCCTCACCCTCCACTGCCCGCTCACCGACGAGACCCGCGGCCTGATCGGCGAGGCCGAGCTTGAGCGCATGAAGCCGAGCGCGATCCTGGTCAACACCGCTCGCGGCGGCATCGTCGACGAGCCCGCGCTCTTCTCCGCCCTCTCCGACGGCCGCCTCGCCGGCGCCGCCCTCGACGTCTTCGCCGCCGAGCCGCCGCCGGCGGACCATCCCCTCTTCGCGCTCCCCAACGTCATCGCCACCCGCCACGTGGGCGGCTACTCCGAGGAGGCGCTCAAGGCGATCGGGCTCAAATGCGTCCGCCAGATCCTCGACGCCCTCGCCGGGCGCGAGCCCGAGGACGCGGTGGCATGAGCGGGCCGGCGATGCGCGCCAACCGCCCCGCCGTCTTCGTCCTCGATCCCGTGGGGCCGACGGCGATGAACCGGCTCCGCCCCGAGGTCGACCTGATCGCCTGGACCGAGCCCCGGGTCGGGCGCTGGCAGGAGGAGGCGGACGCGGTGATCGTCAACCGCCGCGGGGTCTCGGCGGCGGAGCTGGCGGCGGCGCGGCGGCTCAAGGTGATCTCCAAGCACGGCATCGGCGTCGACAATATCGACGTCGCCGCCGCGCGCGAGCGGGGCATCGTGGTGACCAACGCCCCCGGCGCGAGCTCGCTCGCGGTCTCCGAGCACGCGGTGGGGCTGATGCTCGCGGTGCTGCGCCGGATCGTCCTCTCCAACCGGCTGGCGCGGGCGGGCGAGACCGGCTGGCACCCGGACTTCCGCGGCGCCGAGGTCGCCGGCAAGACGGTCGGCGTCGTCGGGGTCGGCAACATCGGCCGGCGGGTGGCGGCGATCCTCGGGCGGGGCTTCGGGGCGCGGGTGCTGGGCCTCGATCCCTATCTCTCGGCCGAGACCTGGGCCGCGCTCCCCTTTCCGCCCGAGCGCGTGCCCTCGCTCGCCGGGCTGCTGCCGCAGGTGGACATCCTCACCCTGCACGTGCCGCTCACCGACGAGACCCGGGGCATGATCGACGCCCGGGCGCTGGCCCGCCTTCCCGCCCACGCCATCGTCGTCAACACCTCCCGCGGCGGGGTGGTGGACGAGGCGGCGCTTGCGGCGGCGCTGGCCTCGGGCCGGATCGCGGGGGCGGCGCTCGACGTCTTCTCGGTCGAGCCGCCCACCGGCGATCACCCGCTGCTCGCATTCCCGACCGTGGTCTTCACCGCCCACATCGCCGGCTACTCGGCGGAGGCGATGGCCGCCATCGGCAACGCCATCGCCGAGGACATCCTCGCCGTTCTTGAGGGCCGCCCGCCCCGCTTCTCCGTCGCCTGAGAAGCGGCCGGGCGCATAGGCGCGCGCGGCGCACGTTTCTTTTTCTCACCGATCCATGCGTTCTGCTTCTTGACATAGGTCGTTGGCGACTTTAAATACTGGATCAGTGTTACTGAATCAGTTTAACTGACCATGAGGAAACCATGCCCATCGAACTATCTCTGAGCGATGTAAGGAAGATCGGAAGTGGAATCTGGGAGACATCTCTCGCTCCCCGCGAGACACGGAGCTTGGGCACAGCTCTATCCGATGTTGGTGGCGTGAGCGTCGTATTGCTCACCTCTTATCGATTCGATGTCGCCGACACCGCGCTCCGATTCAATCCACAACACGCATCTGTCCTTAACGTGGGCAAGGGCAATCGATTAATTATCGTTGCTGCCTCGGAAGGAGAACCGGATTCAGTGAAGGGAGAAGAAAATACTGGCAGCGAACAGCCAGCGCATGAAACCAGCCCGTACGGACCAGGAGATCGAAAGTTCCTGCATGCTCTCAGTGAACTGCCAGAGCCTGTTCAAGAAGCAGGTCGATCAATCTTGGCGCGCGTACGAGGGCACTTTCCAGGCGATCTAAAGGCACTGGATGCACGCCGCTTCGTGGAAACTCCCGACAATTTTTGGGCCGTGGTAATCCAGCCGAGGGATCGATCTCTTGCTTTCACCGTTCGAGGAATGCCTGACCGTTTTGAAACGCAACGCCTCCGGCTAACCCTCGATCGGTCACCCTACAGCCGATTCAAAGTTACCTCGATCGACGATGTCGCTGAAGCGGTTGGCATCATTTTGCGCGCGATCAGGAAAGCGCACTGATCCAGACATTGGACAACAGCACTGTGACACGTGCAGCGAGACGGTCGTGACAGTCTATAAACCCGGGAAGAGGAAAAGATCGGGAATCAACTCCGACGAGCGAGTGCTATCCCGCTCAAATCATTTCTCGGAAGCCGCCCTCAGTCGCCGACGGGGGCCACTTCGACGTAGCCCTGCTCGCGGTCGGCGGCGAGCGCCGCCGGATCGCGCCTCGCCGGATCGCCGTAGCCGCCGCCGCCGGGGGTGGCCATCAAGACGGTGTGGCCTTGCTTGAGCACGTACTGGCGCTTGGGGTCCACCGTCTCGCCGTTGATCCGCAGCTCGCCCGGCGCGCCCGCCCCGCCGCCCTCGAGCCCGAGGGCGGGGAACCGGGTCCGCTCGGCCAGGAACGAGACCGCGACCAGCCCCTCCGAGCGGCTCTCGAACAGGATCTCCTGGCCGAGGCCGCCGCGGTGCATCCCCGCCCCGCCCGAGCCCACCCGCAGCCGCTTGTGCCTGATCCGGAAGCGCGAGATCTGCTCGCACAGCTCGACCGAGGTCGAGGAGACGTTGCTCGGCCAGCTCAGCACGTTGGGGCCGTCGCGGCGGAAGCTCGCCCCCATGCCGCCGTTGTAGAAGAACATGTTGGCGTAGGGCTTGCCGAAGCGGTTGACGCCCGAGGAGTTCATGCCCCACAGGGGGGCGCCGCAGTCGGCCATCACCCGCTCCGGCACCTGTTTGCCGAGGCAGCGGAAGACGAGCATGGGGAGATAGTGGCCGACCAGCATCCGCGAGCCGCCGGCGGCCGGGAACACCGGGTTGACGATGCATCCCTCGGGCCCGCGCACGCGGATCGGGCGGAACGAGCCCTCGTTGTTGGGGAGCTGCGGGCTGGTGCAGCACTTCACCCCGTAGACGGTGTAGGCGTAGGTGTAGCACATGGCGACGTTGATCGCCCGGTCCCCCTGGGGCGAGGAGCCGGCGTAGTCGATGTCGATCGAGTCGCCGGCGACGGTGAGCGCCATCTCCAGGTGGATGGGCTCGTCCATCAGCCCGTCGGTCTTCATCGCCGCGCGGTAGACGCCGTCGGGAAGGGCGCGGATCGCGGCCCGCATCGCCCGCTCGCAGCGGCCCTGGATCTCGTCGGCGAGCGAATCGAGGGAGTCGAGGCCATAGTCGACGAGGAGCGCATGCGTGCGCGCCTCCATCAGGTCGAGTGCCACCACCTGCGCCCAGAGGTCGCCCTGCACCTGGTCGGGGACGCGCACGTTCTTGCGCAGCAGCCGGACCAGGGTCTCGTCCGGCTGGCCCTCGCGCATCAGCTTCATGATCGGGATCTGGAAGCCCTCCTCGAACACCTCGCGCGGCTCGGGCGAGCGGATCTTGCCGCCGATGTCGGGGAGGTGCGCGGTCGAGGCGGCGAAACCGATCACCCGGCCCTTGTGGAAGATGGGCTTGGCCACCGTCAGGTCGGGGAGGTGCCCGGTGCCCTGGTAGATGTCGTTGGTGATGAGCACGTCGCCGGGGCGCAGGGTCTCGGGCGGGACCTCGCGGACGAAGTGCTTGACCGTGCCGGGGAGCGTGCCGATGAAGGAGGGGATGCTCTGGGTCGCCTGCACCAGCGACTGGCCGCGCTCGTCGGTGATGATGCAGGAGAAGTCGTAGGACTCGCGGACCAGGGTCGAGAACGAGGTCCGCACCAGCGCCGCC
>JACQOE010000042.1 GCA_016202695.1 Pseudomonadota bacterium
AGCCGGTCCTTGGCCGGGACGACCTCGGCGTCCCCGGGCGCCGCCAGCCCGGCGGGGCCGACCTCGAGGATGGTGTCGCCCTCGATCAGGATGTCGGCCGGGTCGGCCCGGCGCTTCCGCGCGTCCACCAGCCGCCCGCCGCGCACGACGAGTCTCTTTCCCTTGCCCATGTTCCTCCTCCCCGTTGACCGGCGCCGCCGCGCGAGGTCGCGGCCGCGGCCCGATCGTCAACCGCGCTTTTGCGAGCGTCTCGTTTCCTCCCTCGCCGACAGACCACGATCCGGTTCCGTCGTCGGGATACCGCTTATCATAGGACGGCGAACGCGGGTTTGACCAACCGATTGGACCCCACGCCGAACAAGCGCATCCGCTCTCCCGAGTCTGGGTCATAACAATCTGAAATCATTTATATTTTAGGAACGGATCGTCCCCCCGCCACGGCGGGCGAGGGACGCCGCTTGGCCGTTCGGGCCGGCCGTCCGCTACCGTTGGCCGCCGGCGAGGCGCGTCGCCTCGGGATCGGCGCGCAGCCGCGCCATCGCCCAGACCCCGAGGAACGGGCCGACGGCGAGGCTGGCGAAGGCGTATCTCCAGCCGACTAGGCCGACCAGCCACGGAATCATGTGGATGGTGGCCAGCGTCAGCAGGAAGCCGACGCAGGTCTGCACGGTCAGCATGGTGCCAATCAGACCGGGCTCGGAGAGCTCGGTCACCGAGGCCGAGAACTGGGCGGAATCGGCGACGATCGCGACACCCCACACCAGGCACAGCACGGCGAGCAGCCACGGCGCCCCGCCGAAGAAAAGGCCGACGACCAGCGCGCAGGCCCCACTGATCGCCATCGCGCCGATGGTGAGCGTGGTGCGCCCCCACCGGTCGGCGATCAGCCCGCCGAAGAGGCTGCCGGCGGCGCCCGCGCCGACGGCGGCGAAGGCGACGAGCTTTGCGGTCAGCGCCGCCGGCCCCGGCGCCATCGCCAGGCGGAAGCTCGCATCGAGGAACACCACGATCCACGCCCACATGGCGTAGAGCTCCCACATGTGGCCGAAATAGCCGAGATTGGCGAGGCGGAGCGGCCGATCGGTCCAGCCGCGCAACACCAACCGCGTCTCGAACCGCCGCGGTTGCCCGCCGTTCGGCCCGATGCCGGCGAGGTTGATCGTCGCCGCCGCCGCCAGCGCCGCTGCCGAGGAGGCGGCAAGGGTGAACCGCCAGTCGAGCCCGCCGAAGGCGTTGAAGAGGTGCGGCGAGGCCGAGCCCAGCACCAGCGCCCCCACCAGGAGCCCGATCAGGAGCCCGAGGTCGCCCCGCGCCCAGGTGCCGGCGAGCTTCATGCCGACGGGGTAGATGCCGGCCATCACCATGCCGGTGACGAAGCGGAGCGCGGCAACCGCGGCCGAGGTCGGCGCGACCAGCAGGAGTCCGGCGTTGGCGAGGCCGCCGATCAGCGCCGAGACGGCAAAGAAGCGCCGGGGGTCGAGCCGGTCGGCGAGGCCAAGGAGCGCACTCGCCAGCGTGCCGGCGACGAACCCCGCCTGCACCGCGCTGGTAAAGAGCGAGGCCTCGAGATCGCCGAGCCTGACCTCGGCGCGGAGCGCCGGCACCACCGCCGTGGCCGAGAACCAGAGGCCAAGCGCCATCACCTCGGCGAGGGCCAGCACCCCGAGTGAGGCCCATTTCGAATCGCGGATGAAGGCCATCGCCGCCCGCCCCCCTTCTTCTTGTTTTTTTGGCACTCTACAGCGGGGCAAACGGCGGTGCCACCAGGGCCGGGCGGGAGCCCTCGAACAGACTGTCGATCTCGATCGGCCTAGATCCGTTTGCCGCCCTGGAAGGGGGACAAACCGTACTTTCGCGAACGTGAACGAACGATGAAGGGTCGCAGAAACCAAGGTAAGAGGCCATGTTCTCGTTCTTGAATGTTCGCCTATGTTCGGCTACATCTTTTCCGTACAATTTCCGTACGCCGGTTTGTCCCCCTGCGGAGGCGGCAAATGGCACGCACGGTACGGAACGCGAAGATCGATACTCCCTCGGCGCGGGCGAAGCTCGCGGCGCGCCGCGAACCCCGTTGGGTGGTGATCTCGAAGGGCTGCGCGGTCGGCTACCGGAAGGGCACAAAGGGCGGGACGTGGGTCGCCCGGTTCCGCGACGAGGCCGGGAAGCACCACTATCACGCGCTCGGCGCCGCGGATGACGCCCGGGAGGCGGACGGCGTAAGCGTGTTCTCGTTCGCCCAGGCCCAGGCGACGGCGCGCAAGTGGTTCGCCCGGCGGGCGCGCGAGTTGGCCGAGGGCGACGAGCGGCTAGGCCCCTACACGGTGCGCGATGCCATCGACGATTACGTTCGCTGGTACGCCAAGCGGGGCCGTGCGCTCGACCGGCTTCGAGCGACCGTGGACGCGCACATCGTTCCCTCGCTCGGCGAGATCGACGCCTCCAAGCTCACCACGCGGCGCCTTGAACGCTGGATGGAGGAGTTGGCCGATGCCCCGGCCCGCCTTCGGACGGGGCGGGGGGCTGAGCAGCGATACCGGGAGGCTCCCGACGATCCCGAGGCCAAGCGCCGGCGGCGGCTGTCGGCGAATCGGGTTTGGACCGTCTTGCGGGCGGCGCTCAATCGTGCGTTCGCCGCGGGGCGGATCGGAAGCGACGAGGCTTGGCGGCGTGTTCAACCCTTCCGCGGCGTGGACGTGCCGAAAGCGCGCTACCTCTCGGAGGACGAGTGCCGGCGGCTCGTCAACGCCTGCCCCGCGGACCTGCGGGACCTGGTGCGGGGGGCGCTGTTCACGGGCGCGCGCTACGGCGAGTTGGCGAGCCTCGAGGTCGCCGACTTCAACCCCGATGCCGCGACGGTGCACATCCGCACGAGCAAGGGCGGCAAGGCCCGGCACGTGTTCCTGTCGAAGGAGGGAGCCGAGTTCTTCACCCGCGTGACTGCCGGGAGGCGGGGACGCGAGCGGCTGTTCCGCCGGGCGGGCGGAGGCCCCTGGGGCCGCTCGCATCAGCACCAGCCGCTCGCGGAAGCGTGCAAGGCCGCGAAGATCGACCCGCCGGCCTCGTTTCATGTCCTTCGGCACACCCATGCCAGCCACCTCGCCATGCGCGGGGTGCCGATGGCGGTGATCGCCGCCCAGCTCGGGCACGCGGACACCCGCATCTGCGAGCGCCACTACGCGCACCTGTCGCCCGGCTACGTGGCCGACACCATCCGCGCCGCCTTCCCCGCCCTCGGCATCCACGAGGCCGACGCCGTGACGGCGCTGAGGCGACCGTGAGCCGGCGGCGGGCGCCTCCCTTGCAATCCTACGGCGTTGCCGTATATTGGTGATCCGTGCAAACGGTCGTCGAGACGCCGGATTACTTGCGCGACGCCAAGGCGGCCCGCATGACCGAGGCCGAGCGCGAGGCGGTGATCGAGCACTTGGCGCGGCGGCCCGACGCGGGGGCAGAGATTCCGGGGACCGGGGGCGCCCGCAAGGTCCGCTTCGCCGGGCGCGGGAAGGGCAAGAGCGGCGGCTACCGGGTGATCACGTTCTACAGCGGCCCCGATCTCCCGGTGTTCCTGCTCAACGTCTTCGCCAAGGGCGACAGGGTGAACCTCACAGCCGCCGAGCGGAACGAGTTGAGGCGCGTGCTGCGGTCGCTGGTTGCGGCCTATCGCGAGAAAGGAGCGAGCCGTGTCCAAGGCCGGACGTAGGATCATCGGGAGCGCCCGCCAAGCCCTCGCCTTCGCCGAGGGGCGGGCGGATGCGGCCGGGTTCGGGGTCCATATCCCGGCCGAGATCGACGTGAAGGCCATCCGCGCGCGGCTGGGGCTGAGCCAAGGGGCCTTCGCCCGCACGTTCGGGGTGAGCGTGCGAACGATCCAGGACTGGGAGATCGGCCGGCGGGTGCCCTCGGGGCCGGCGCGCGCGCTCCTCACGATTATCGCGCGGGAGCCTGAGGCCGTGCGCCGGGCACTCGCCGGGAGGAACGCCAGGGCGGCGGCCTGATCGAGATCGGCGCCGGCTAGGCCGACGGGCCGAAAGCCGGGCACCGCACCCGGCCCGTCGCGCCGTTTTTCCCATACGGGTACTTCGCGGGGGTGCGATGGCAGAATCGAGGCGGAAACCTCGCCGAGTCCGAGAGCCTCTTTCCGAACAGGAGGAGTTTTTCGGCAAGCCTTACTACAGCGCGGGGGGGATCGACGCGATCCTTCAGTCGTTTGAGCCCAAGAATGGGCTTGACCGCCCGGAATTCATCAAGCGCCTGGAAAAAGCTGCCTGGTGGTTCGTTGAGTTAGCGAACGCTCGGCCTGATGCGCCGCCTTCCATGAGAGAACGGGAGTGCAAAACCCTTCGCTCACTTGCCGAGAAATTGCTCTCCAAAATGGGGAACTTGGGTGTGCGGGGCTCCTCGGGATTGGCGTATGCCGCCGAGGCCATCGCCAAGGCCAGGAACGAACTCCCGGATTTTGAGCCGGAACTTGTTGAGCATCCCCCTTCGCCGGGTGACCCGCAGAAACTTCCTGTCAAGGTGCCGATTTGGCCAGTTGAAAAGCAGGTAGCGAAATCAACGGCGGAGTTGGAGTGGCTGCGAGATGTTTTCGCGGAGGCGGCCCGACGGGCAGGCGTCGAGAAGGCCGCGCCGGGCAATCGACCTTTTGAGCCGAAGGCCGTGCTGTTTAGGGTGCTCCATCAAGCTTATTGGACGGCGGCGGCCTCGCCCCAGCGCCCATGGCGCCGCGACGATCAGTATGGGGGGGAGGAGTTGAGATTTTTTCGCGCCGCCCTGACACCTCTCGGAGTTAAGGACAGCGACGCCGCGATCTACGATTCGTTTGGCCGCTTTGTCAAACCTGTCGAGGAACTTCGTCGCTCTGCCCGGCGCAGACCGCGCGGATAATCTTGCGACTTTTGCAAGAATATCCCGGGCTGACTGGCATCGTCCTTCTGTGCTCCGCTCTGATCGGGATGAACCGCGGAGGGCGCGATGGAGCACAGCACGAAGCTCACGTTCTCGATCGATGAGGCCGCCGAGGCCGCCGGCGTCGGGAGAACACTACTTTACAGCGAGTTAGCGGCCGGCCGCTTGCGGGCGAAAAAGGTTGGCCGGCGCACAATCATCCTGGCCGACGACCTCGAATCCTGGCTCCGAAGCGCGCCGGCGCTTTCAGCGCGCGCCGCGGCGGGCGCGGTTGAGGGCGAGCCGTGACCGCCGCGACAGCCCTCGTCCGCCTCGCCGGGCACCGCGCGCATGGGGCGGCTGCGGCCGAGGTTGTGGCGGACGCGCGGTTTCAACACGCGGTGCGGCGTCTCTACGCCCGTGGCCCGCGGCTGATCGGCGAGCTCCTGGCCGCGATCGGCGCGGAGAGGTCGTGCATGACGGCGATCGAGGCCGGCATCGACCGCCTGCTCGCGATCCCCGACGAGGCGCTCGACCTGACGGGCGGGCGCGACTTGCCGCCTCGCCCGCTTCACGTCGTCGAGGGGGGCGGCTGATATGGATGCCCGCGCCCTCACGCTCGCGCTGAAAGGGCGCTGGGGCGGGCTCTCGGGCATGGCGAGATGCCCGGCCCACGACGATAAGCGTCCATCCCTCTCCATAACCGACGGGCACGACGGCAAGGTGCTGATACGCTGCCATGGCGGCTGCGCGCAGACCGATGTGATCACCGCGCTCACGCGCCTCAAGCTCTGGCCCACGGGCAACGGCAAGGACGACGATCCGGTTCCCTGGACCCCGCCTGACCGCCGTCTCAAGCCGCCGCCGATTCCGGCCGCGCCCGAGACCGCGCCGGACTTCCGCAAACTGCTTGGCCGCGTGCCCTCGCACGTGTGGGATTATCGCAGCATCGACGGCCAACTTCTCGGCTTCGTCGCGCGGATAGACGAACTCGGCCGGGGCAAGAAAATTTTGCCAATCACGCCGGACGGCCGGGGCGGCTGGACCACGCGCGCCTTCCCCGAGCCTCGCCCGCTCTACGGGCTCCCCGCGCTGGCCGAACGGCCCGAGGCGCCCGTGCTCATCGTCGAGGGCGAGAAGGCCGCGTGCGCGGCGGGGGCGCTCCTTGACGAGCATGTGGTCGTGACATGGCCGGGCGGCTGCGAGGCCGTTTCCCGCGCCGACTGGCGTCCGCTCGAAGGCCGGTGCGTGACGGTGTGGCCCGACAACGACGAGTCCGGCCTTAAGGCGGCCGAGGAGGTGGCGCGGCTCGCTCTCGCGGCGGGTGCGGCCGAGGCCCGGATCGTGCAGTTGCCCTTCGGCTTGCCGAAGGGCTGGGACTTGGCCGACGAGATGCCGCCGGGCCTCGATCCCGCCTCGCTGATTGCCGCCGCGGTGCCGGCGCAGGAGATCGCGCTCAGACGCCTCGACCTGGTATCGGCGCCCGAGCTTCTGGCGCGCCCTTTCCGCGAGCCCCGGTGGGCAGTGCCCGGCATCCTGCCCGAGGGCTGCGCCATCCTCGGCGGGCGGCCCAAGAGCGGAAAGTCATGGTGGGCTCTCGATGTGGCCGTCGCCGTCGCGGCCGGCGGGCTCGCCCTCGGCTCGATCCGGTGCGAAGCCGGGCCGGTGCTCTACATCGGCCTCGAGGACCCCTTGCGGCGGCTACAGGGCCGCCTCCGGGCTGTTCTCCAAGGCGCGCCGGCCCCTGCCATGCTCACCCTCGCCACCGTCTGGCGCTTGGCCGACGCGGGCGGCCTAGACGATCTCCGCCTATGGCTTCAGGCGAACCCCGCCGCTCGTCTCATCGTGATCGACACCTTGCAGCGCTTCCGCGGCCGGGCCGACCGCAACGAAGGCGTCTACGCCAACGACTACGCCACCATCGCTCCGATCAAGGCGTTGGCCGACGAATTCAACATCGTCATCCTGCTCGTGCATCATCAGCGGAAGGAGGCGACGGCCGATCCGCTCGACTCCATCTCCGGCACCGCCGGGCTGACCGGCGCCGTCGACTCGGTGCTCGTGCTCAAGCGCGAACAAGGCTCGCCCTACGGCGTGCTCTACGTCCGCGGGCGCGACGTGGCCGAGACGGAGGAGGCCCTGAGCTTCGACGCCGAGACCGGGAAATGGTCCCGCCTGGGCGCGGCAAACGACTGGCGGCGCTCGCAGGAGCGGAACGCCATCGTTCGCACCCTTCTCGACGCTGGCTCGCCGCTTCGCCCGGCCGAAGTCGCTGACGCGCTCAAGCGCCCGCGCGGTGCCGTGCGTTGGCTGATGCTCAAGATGGCGAAGGGGAACGAGATCACCCAGCTTGGAAACGGAACCTATGTCGCCCCCACCCCCTAACGGTCGCGATCAGCCGACGCCTGTTAGCGAGTGTCACCACCTGTTAGCGGGTGTCACCCCCCTCATACACCCCCCTCTCATACACCCCCCCTTCTGCTGGTGACAGCGATGACACCCCCCCTCATCGAGTCTCGGGTGTGGAAAACAAAACGGTGACGTGGTGAGCGCCGAGTCTCCCATCCTCACCCGCCACTTCTCGGTCGGCGAGCGGACGGTCACGCTCACCATGCCGCGGCCGAAGGTCGGCGGCCTCGTTTGCATGGCCGTCGAGTGGTCCCCTACCGTGCCCCGCCGTCTGTCCAGGCGCGAGCTTCGCCAGTACCGCGCCGGCCGCGATGCTGCCCTTGCCGAGGTTGGGCGCGTCCTGGGCGGTCCGGTTGGGGTTGTCGAGATATGACCTCGCCCCGCCTGCCCGCCCCACCCCTGCTCGCCGATGCCGGCGATGACCGGCTGGCCGAGCACCGTGACCCCGAAGCGCGTCCGCATTCAAGCGGTGATACCGAAGCGCACGTCCATTGCATCCAACAGCTTTCGGACCGTCTCGTAACGCGGTGCGGCGCCGGGAGCGAGCGTCTTGTAAAGGCTTTCGCGCCCCACGCCGGCTTTCTTGGCAATAGCGGCCATGCCTTTGACTCGCGCCACGTTCTCAAGCGCCCGCAGGAACACGTCGGGATCGGGTTCGCGCACTGCCGCGTCGAGGTATTCCGCGATCGCCTCGCCGCTGTCGAGAAATTCGGCGGCATCGAAGGGATAGACCTCGACCTTGCGAGCGCGTTTCGCAGGGACTTTCTTCTTGGCCATCGTGCCTTTCCTTCACAAAGTCCTAGCCAATTCCTTGGCCCGTTTGATGTCGGCCTTCTGGGTTCTCTTGTTCCCGCCGCAAAGCAGCAAGTAGAGCGTTTTGCCGCGCCGGACGCAGTACAGCCGGTATCCGGGGCCGGAATGGACTCGCATTTCGAACACGCCCTGTTCGACCGGGGCGCAGTCACCGAAGTTTCCAAGAACGGCACGGTCGATGCGAACCAGGATCGCCGCCCTTGCCTTGATGTCCTTCAGCCCCGCGAGCCATTCCTTGAAAACCGAGGTCTGAAGGATCGTGTTCACCGGGGGAATGTATCCTATAGGATACGCCGAAGCAATCCCTATTTTTTGCGGCGCCGGAACGCCGCCCCATGATCTCGCCCCGCCCTTTGCCGAGCCCCGCCGCCGAGCGGATGCGCCGCTGCCGCGAACGGAAGCGGGAGGGCTGGGTCACCGTCCCGGCGGTCGGCGTGCCGCCGGGTTTCCTCGAAGAACTCATCGCCCTCGGGCTGTTGACGGCCTGGGATAGCGAGGACAAGACGGCGATCCGGCGCGCGCTCGAACGCTTCCTCGACGGCTTTTCGGCCCCGTGACGCTGTAACGGGGAACGCATGGAGCGTTTGATATGGTCGAGGCGGATGCTGGTGGAGAACGAGCATGACAACCGACCGACAGGTGATCGACCTCCTGGCCTCGCAGCTGGGCGTGCGCCGCGCCTTCGTCGAGCGGACGGCGGTTTTCCTCCGCGAGGCCGGCGAGCTCGGCAAGGGCGAGGATGTCGAGCCGAGGGACGCGCGGCGCTCCTCGTCGCGCTGATGGGCGTGCGCTTCCCAGCCGAGGCCGCGCGTGCCGTTCGGGCCTACGCAACCCTGCCGGCCCGATGGGGCTACTACGAGGGTCCGGGCCGTGACGGCTCTATCAATGCGAAGTGGGTCGCGGTCGAGGACATCCGCATTCCGCCCGGCTGGGGCGAGAGGTTCAACGTCCTTACCCACGACTTCCTCGGCGCGCTGGCCGGGTTCATCGCGCAGCACCGGGACCACGACCTTCCCCCTTCCGGGCCGGAGATCATCCAGG
>JACQOE010000044.1 GCA_016202695.1 Pseudomonadota bacterium
GAAAACGTTACCCTCGGTCACGGCGTATCGCTCCTTCGGTGGAGAAGTGGAGGCTCGAACACCCCCACGATACGCCGCCTTACCCCTTCACTCCGTCACCAACTTCCGCACATAGCTCTGACAACTTCGACCCATGCTTTACGGCGTTCAAAAGTCTCAGGCCGCAGCACGAGAAGTTGGTCTTCGCGTAGTGGCATGTTTCACCAGATCGGCTTGACTGGGAGTCGCGGATGACGACACCTGGGCATAGGCGACTATATCATAAGGCACAAGCGCGGAGCCTCGCACACATTAGGAGGGGGCTTCTAGACTTGGTGTTGGCTACCGTAAACTAGGACATTCCGAACGACGATCCCGGCATAGATTTCGCTCAAGGGCACAGCCCGGCCGCCGCACGCCTTGATCACTTCTAGGATTGCCCGCCGCCACGACGAATCTGGGTGGCCTTCCACTTATGATACCTTCCGCGTTAACTCCTTATGGAACACGGCTTCGTCTTCAGAGCCATCAGCGGCACGCGAAATAGTAGATGCCCTCGTTCGGATGCGTCGATGCTATCGTGATATCCGCGAATAATGCCGTCGAGCGGAGGAGGACGGCTGATTTTCCGTAGGAGGCACAATGAGCTACTGCGACCTTGCCAGGGTTCGCCATTGCGCCTGCCTTTACGGATACCTCGTTCGCATCGCCGCTGATTTTCTCCGCCGCGAAACCACAGCCAGACAACAGCAAAACGGTAACCAAGCCAACCCGTATCATGGGGGTCAAGGTAAGGCACGGGCCGAATTGTCGCAAGGCAGGGTCTATTTCGAACTGACCAAGTACTGGCTTCGAGGAGGGGCGAGGACGATGAACCTGCACCGCATGCTTCGCGCCCGCGCCGAGGCCGGCCGCCCGGTCCGCGTCGGGCTGATCGGCGCCGGCAAGTTCGGCTCGATGTTCCTCTCCCAGGCCCGCGCCACCCCGGGCCTGCACCTGGTCGGCATCGCCGACCTGAGCGTCGCGCGGGCGCGGGCTGCGCTCAAGCGCACCGGCTGGGAGGAGGAGCGGATCGCACCTGGTCCGGCCGAGGCGCTGGCCGCGGGGCGCACTTTCCTCACCGAGGACTCCGGCCGTCTCCTCGCCGAGGGCGGTATCGAGGTGATCGTCGAGGCGACTGGCGATCCCGCCGCCGGCATCGCCCACGCGCTCGCCGCCGTCGGCCACGGGGTCTCGATCGTCATGGTCAACGTCGAGGCCGACGCGCTCGCCGGGCCGCTCCTCGCCCGCCGGGCGCGGGCCGCGGGCGTGGTCTACTCGCTCGCCTACGGCGACCAGCCGGCGCTGATCTGCGAGCTGGTCGACTGGGCGCGGGCCGCGGGCTTCGAGGTCGTCGCCGCCGGCAAGGGCACCAAGTACCTCCCCGCCTACCACGCCTCGACGCCGGAGACGGTGTGGCGGCATTACGGCTTCAGCCCCGAGCAGGTGGCGAGCGGCGACTACAACGCCAAGATGTTCAACTCCTTCCTCGACGGCACCAAGTCGGCGATCGAGATGGCGGCGGTGGCCAACGCGACCGGTCTTCGCGCCGCCGCCGACGGGCTCGCCTTCCCGCCCTGCGGGGCGGGCGAGCTGGCCGAGGTGCTGCGCCCCCAGTCCGAGGGCGGCGCTCTCAGCCTCAAGGGCCAGGTCGAGGTGATCTCCAGCCTCCGGCGCGACGGCACGCCGGTCGCCGACGATCTCCGCTTCGGCGTCTTCGTCGTCTTCGCCGCGCCCAGCGACTACTCGGCCCGCTGCTTCCGCGAGTACGGCCTCAAGACCGATTCCTCGGGGCGCCACTCGGCCCTTTATCGGCCCTATCACCTGATCGGCATGGAGCTCGGCATCAGCGTCGCCAGCGTCGCCCTCAGGCGCGAGCCCACCGGCGCCGCGCATGCCTTCCTCGCCGACGTGGCGGCGGTGGCCAAGCGCGACCTCAGGCCGGGCGAGCGGCTCGACGGCGAGGGCGGGACCACGGTCTGGGGCCGGCTCGTCCCGGCGCCCCGTTCGCTGGCGGAGGGCACGCTGCCCATCGGGCTCGCGAGCGGCGTGCGCCTGGTCCGCCCGGTCAGGGCGGGGGCGGCGGTCGGCTACGCCGACGTGGCGCTGGACGAGGCCGCGCCCGCGGTCCGCGTCCGCCGCGAGCTGGAGGGGACGTGCCGCTGAGCGTCGCCGGCCCTTTACTTGCCGCCGATTTCCGCTATCACTCGGCCCTCCCTCGCCCCGGCGCCGGCGCACCCGGCACGAGCCGTGCCGGGGCCGGCGGCGGCAGGCGGGTCGAGGCGGGAGTCGCTGAGAGGGCGACGGGCGAAGGCTGGGTCTCATGTGGCATTTCTTCCTGCCGGTCGCGCCGCTCTTCGCCGGGCTCGGCGTCATGCTGCTCGGCCACGGGCTCCTCTACACCCTCCTGCCGGTGAGCATCCTCGCCCACGGCATGCCGCAGTCGGCGGCCGGCCACGTCGCCTCGGCCTATTTCCTCGGCCAGGGGCTCGGCGTGCTGGCCGGGCGGGGCATCGTCGAGAGCGTCGGCCACATCCGCGCCTTCGCCGTCTTCGCCGCCCTCGCCGCCTCGACCACCCTCGCCTTCCCCCTCTTCCCCGAGGCCGCCTACTGGAGCGCGCTTCGTGTCCTCTTCGGCGTCTCCATGGCCGGCATCTTCATGACCGCCGAGAGCTGGCTCAACGCCGCCGCCGCCAACGAGGTGAGGGGGCGGATGCTGTCGCTCTACATGATCACCACCTACCTCGCCATGGGCGCCGGCCAGTTCCTGCTAGATCTCGCCGACCCCCGCGGCTTCCAGCTCTTCAGCCTCGCGGCGATGCTGTTCGCGACCGCGTTGATCCCGATCGCGCTGATCCGCACCGCCAGCCCGGCGATCGAGCGCCGGCCCTACCTCTCGCCGCTCCGGCTCTATCGCATCTCGCCGCTCGGCTTCGCCGGGGCGCTGGTCGGGGGCTGGGTGCTGTCGCCGTTCTATGGGCTCGCCCCGATCGTCGCCGCCGAGGCCGGGCGGGGCGTCTTCCCGGTCTCGGCCTTCATGGGCGCGGCGATCTTCGGCGGGCTCCTCATGCAGTGGCCGCTGGGGCGCCTCTCCGACCGCTTCGACCGCCGGGCGGTGATGATCGGCGCCGCCCTGTCGATCGCCGTCGTCTCGGTGGCCATGCTCGGCTTCGCCTATCTCGGGCCGGCGGCGCTGCTCCCCGGGGCCTTCGTCTTCGGCGGGGTGCTGATGGTGCTCTATCCCCTGAGCGTCGGCCACACCAACGACTTCCTGGAGAAGGGTGACCTGGTGCAGGCGGCGGGGGGGCTGATCCTGACCTTCGCCTTCGGCGCCGTGATCGGGCCCTTCGTCGCCGCCCGGGTCATGGCCGTGGTCGGCCCCGCCGGGCTCTTCATCCACATCGGCCTGAGCGCGCTCGCCCTCGCCGGGTTCGGCCTCTACCGCATGACCCGCCGCCCGCCGGTCCCGCCGGCGCTCAAGGAGCCGTTCGCCGCCCACCTGCCGACGAGCCCGGTGGCGAGCGGGCTCGCGCCTGAGCCGGAGGCGGCCGGGATGGAGCTTCAGCAGCCGCCGCAACCGGCGGCGGAGGGGGGCCGGGAGGGCGGCCGCGAGGGGGCCGGGCCGGGCCCCGCGGGCTGAGCCCTGAGGCCCCTTTCCGGGCCTGCCGGGGCCTTGCCCTCGGCCCCGAAAGGGAGTAGGTAGCCGACGGAAATCCGCACGATTTCGGGTCCTTTTTTTGCATCGCAGCAGAGGCGCCGCGGGACCCGGTCACCGAGATCCCGAAAGGGGGAAATAATGGCTCGACACAAGATCGCGCTGGTTGGCGCCGGCAATATCGGCGGGACGCTCGCCCATCTCATCGGCCTCAAGGAGCTGGGCGACGTCGTGCTGTTCGACATCCTCGAGGGCATTCCCCAGGGCAAGGCGCTGGATATCGCGCAGGCCTCGCCGATCGAGGACTTCGACGCCGCCTGCCAGGGCGCCAACGACTACGCCGCGCTCGCGGGGGCCGACGTGGTCATCGTCACCGCCGGCGTCGCCCGCAAGCCCGGCATGAGCCGCGACGACCTCATCCAGATCAACGCCAAGGTGATCTCGGCGGTGGCCGAGGGCATTCGCAAGAACTGCCCCGGGGCCTTCGTCATCGTCGTCACCAACCCGCTCGACGCCATGGTCTGGGTGATGCGCGAGAAGAGCGGGCTGCCCGCCAACCGGGTGGTGGGCATGGCCGGCATCCTCGATTCGGCGCGCTTCCGCCACTTCCTGGCCGAGGAATTCAAGGTCTCGGTCGAGGACGTGACCGCCTTCGTCCTCGGCGGGCACGGCGACACCATGGTGCCGCTGGCGCGCTACTCCACGGTCGCCGGCATCCCGCTTCCCGACCTCGTCAAGATGGGCTGGACGACCCAGGCGCGCCTGGAGGCGATCATCCAGCGCACGCGCGACGGCGGCGGCGAGATTGTCAAGCTCTTGAAGAGCGGCTCGGCCTACTACGCCCCGGCTTCGGCGGCGGTGCAGATGGCCGAGGCGTACCTCCGCGACAAGAAGCGCCTGCTGCCCTGCGCCGCCTGTCTCGATGGCCAGTACGGGGTGAAGGGGCTTTATGTCGGGGTGCCGGTGGTGATCGGTGCCGGCGGGGTGGAGCGGATCGTCGAGATCGCGCTTGATGCGGCCGAGAAGGAGGCGTTCGCCAAGTCGGTGGCCGCGGTCCGCGGCTTGGTCGAGAGCGCCAGGAAGCTGATGGGCTGAGGGGCCGGGCCGGCCTTCCCAACCCGGGCGAGGTTGCAAGGCCCGCCCCGAGTGCTAACTTAAGCGCCCCGAAACGAGTGGCCGCCGGGGCGCTTGGGCGCCGTCCGGCGGGAAAGTGACGGTCCAGGAAAATCATGAACATCCACGAGTATCAGGCCAAGCAGCTCTTGGCCAGGTTCGGCGTTGCGGTGCCGCGCGGGGGCGTCGCCTACACCCCGGCCGAGGCGGTGACGGTGGCCGAGGGGCTGGGCGGGCCGGTCTGGGTGGTGAAGGCCCAGATCCACGCCGGCGGGCGCGGCAAGGCGGGCGGGGTCAAGGTCGTGCGCTCGCTCGAGGAGGTGCGCGAGGCCGCCAAGCGCCTGATCGGCATGACGCTGAAGACCCACCAGACCGGGCCCGAGGGGCGCGAGGTCAAGCGCGTCTACATCGAGGAGGGATGCGACATCGCCCGCGAGCTCTACCTCGGCATGCTGATCGACCGGGGCCAGGGCCGGGTCACGGTCATGGCCTCGACCGAGGGCGGCATGGAGATCGAGCGGGTCGCCGCCACCCATCCCGACCGGATCGTCCGCGAGAGCGTCGATCCGACGGTTGGACTGGCCGCCTTCCAGGCGCGGAAACTGGCCTTCGCGCTCGGCCTCGAGGGCAAGCAGGTCTCGGCCGCGGTTCGCTTCCTGATCGCCATGTACGCCGCCTTCGTCGAGCTCGACGCCAGCATCGTCGAGATCAACCCGCTGGTGGTCACCGCCGCCGGTGCGGTCGTCGCGCTCGACGCCAAGATGGGGTTCGACGACAACGCCCTCTTCCGCCACAAGGACGTGGAGGAGATGCGCGACGAGGACGAGGAGGACCCGGCCGAGCTCGAGGCCAGCCGCAACGAGCTCAACTACATCAAGCTCGACGGCAACATCGGCTGCATGGTCAACGGCGCCGGCCTGGCGATGGCGACCATGGACATCATCAAGCTCCACGGCGGCGCCCCGGCCAACTTCCTCGACGTCGGCGGCGGCGCCACCAAGGAGCGCGTGACCGCGGCCTTCAAGATTATCCTCTCCGACGCCAACGTCGAGGGCATCCTGGTCAACATCTTCGGCGGGATCATGCGCTGCGACGTGATCGCCGAGGGGGTGGTTGCCGCCGCCCGCGAGGTGAGCCTGAACGTGCCGCTGGTGGTGCGCCTCGAGGGCACCAATGTCGAGCTGGGCAAGAAGATTCTCCGCGAGTCGGGGCTCAGGATCATCCCTGCCGACGGGCTGGCGGAGGCGGCGCACAAGATTGTCGGCGCGGTCAAGGAGGCCGCTTAAGGATGGCCGTTCTCGTCAACGCCGAGACCAGGGTGATCTGCCAGGGCTTCACCGGCGCGCAGGGCACCTTCCATTCCGAGCAGGCGATCGCCTACGGCACCCGCATGGTCGGGGGGGTGACCCCGGGCAAGGGCGGGACCACCCACCTCGACCTTCCGGTCTTCGACACCGTCGCCGCGGCGGTCGCCAAGACCGGCGCCAACGCCAGCGTGATCTACGTCCCGCCGCCGTTCGCCGCCGACGCCATCCTCGAGGCCATCGACGCCGAGCTGCCCCTGATCGTCTGCATCACCGAGGGCATCCCGGTCCTCGACATGGTCAAGGTGAAGCAGGTGCTGCGCGGCTCGCGCTCGCGCCTCATCGGTCCCAACTGCCCGGGGGTGATCACGCCGGGCGAGTGCAAGATCGGCATCATGCCGGGCCACATCCACAAGCGGGGCGTGATCGGGATCGTCTCGCGCTCGGGCACCCTCACCTACGAGGCGGTCGATCAGGCGAGCCGGGCCGGGCTCGGCCAGACGACTTGCATCGGCATCGGCGGCGACCCGGTCAACGGCACCAGTTTCGTCGACTGCCTGGAGCTGTTCCTCGCCGATCCCGAGACGAAAGGGATCATCATGATCGGCGAGATCGGCGGCGCGGCCGAGGAGGAGGCCGCCGAGTTCATCCGGCGCTCCCCGGTCAAGAAGCCGGTGGTCGGCTTCGTCGCCGGGATGACCGCCCCGCCCGGCCGGCGCATGGGCCACGCCGGGGCGATCATCTCCGGCGGCAAGGGCTCGGCCAAGGACAAGGTCGAGGCGATGCGCCGCGCCGGCATCATCGTCGCCGACTCCCCGGCCGAGCTGGGGAGCGCAATGCTGAAGGCGCTCAAGGGCTAGGACCAGGGCACCGGGGAGGCTCGGCGCCCGCGGTCGCCGCGCTGCCCGCGACGAGAGGGCCCGGACGGTTTCCGGGGGACGGTGAACGACATGGCATCCATGTTCGGCCGCGAGACCGCCGTCACCGGCGCCAACGCGACCTTCATCGCCGAACTCTACGCCCGCTACCTCAAGGACCCGGCGGCGGTCGATCCGAGTTGGGTGCAGTTCTTCAACGAGATGGCCGACGACGAGCGGGCGCTGATCGAGGAGCTGCGCGGCGCGAGCTGGGCGCCGCGCGGCACCCGGGTGATCGGCGCGCCGGGCGAGGGCGGGGCGGCGGCGCCGGCCGCGGCGCCTGATCGGGTGCGCGCCGCCCAGCTCGATTCGATCCGCGCCCTGATGCTGATCCGCAGTCACCGGGTGCGCGGGCACCTGCTCGCCGATCTCGACCCCCTTCGGCTGGAAGGAAACAAGCACCATCCCGAGCTCGATCCCGCGGCCTACGGCTTCACCGAGGCCGACATGGGCCGCGAGGTGTTCATCGACCACGTGCTCGGCATGGAGTCGGCCACCGTCGGCGAGATCGTGCGCGCCGTGCGTGAGATCTACTGCGGCCACATCGGCGTCGAGTTCATGCACATCCAGGACCCGGACCAGAAGGCGTGGATCCAGCGCCGGATCGAGAACGTCCGCAACCGCAGCGAGTTCACGCCCGACGAGCGGCGCGCCATCCTCGAGCAGCTCACCCGGGCCGAGGGCTTCGAGCGCTTCCTCCAGGTCAAGTACGTCGGCACCAAGCGCTTCGGGATCGAGGGAGGCGAGTCGGCGATCCCGGTGCTGGAGGAGATCCTGCGCCGCGGCGCCCAACTCGGGGTCGAGGAGGTGGTGATCGGGATGCCCCACCGCGGGCGCCTCAACGTCCTCGCCAACGTCATGCAGAAGCGCTACGCCGCGATCTTCTCCGAGTTCCAGGGCGTGCCCTCGAGCCCCGAGGACGTGCAGGGCTCGGGCGACGTGAAGTACCACCTCGGCACCTCGGCCGACCGCGAGTTTGACGGGCGGGTGGTCCACCTCTCGCTCACCGCCAACCCCTCGCACCTCGAGGCGGTCGACCCGGTGGTGGTCGGCAAGGTGCGGGCCAAGCAGGATCAGCGCCGCGACGACCGGCGGCGCAAGGTGCTCGGCATCCTGATCCACGGCGACGCCGCCTTCGCCGGCCAGGGGCTGGTGGCCGAAACCCTGAGCCTGGCGCAGATTCGCGGCTACCACACCGGCGGCACCATCCACCTCGTCGTCAACAATCAGATCGGCTTCACCACCAGCCCGAAGTACGCCCGCTCGGGCACCTATTGCACCGACGTGGCCAAGATGATCCAGGCGCCGATCCTGCACGTCAACGGCGACGATCCCGAGGCGGTGGTGCACGTCGCCCGCATCGCCACCGAGTTCCAGCGCGAGTTCCCGGTCGACGTCGTGATCGACCTCGTCTGCTACCGCCGCCACGGCCACAACGAGGCCGACGAGCCGGCCTTCACCCAGCCGCTGATGTACCGGCAGATCGCCCGCCACCCCACCACCCGCCAGCTCTACGCCGAGCGGCTGGTCTCCGAGGGCGTGCTCGACCGCGACCAGGCCGACGCCCTGTTCGCCGGCTTCCAGGCGGTGCTGGAGACGGAGCTGGAGGCCGCCGCCTCGTACAAGCCGAACAAGGCCGACTGGTTCGAGGGCAAGTGGGCGGGCCTCGCCACCAGCCAGGACGACAAGGAGGCGCGCGAGGAGGAGACCGCGGTCGCGGGCGAGATCCTGGCCGAGGTCGGGCTGGCAATCGCGCGCGAGCCCGAGGGCGTCAACGTCAACCGCAAGATCGTCCGCCAGCTCCAGGCCAAGCGCGAGATGATCGAGACCGGCGAGGGCATCGACTGGACCACCGCCGAGGCGCTCGCCTTCGGCACCATCCTGGTTGAGGGCACCCCGGTGCGCCTGTCGGGCCAGGACTCGGGGCGCGGCACCTTCTCGCAGCGCCATTCCGTGCTCGTCGACCAGGAGACCGAGGACCGCTACGTCCCCCTCAACAACATCCGTCAGGGCCAGGCGCGCTTCGAGGTGCTGGACAGCCCGCTGTCCGAGGCCGGGGTGCTCGGCTTCGAGTACGGCTACTCCAGCGCCGAGCCGCACGCGCTGGTGGTCTGGGAGGCGCAGTTCGGCGACTTCGCCAACGGCGCCCAGGTGATCATCGACCAGTTTATCGCCGCCGCCGAGCGCAAGTGGCTGCGGCTCTCCGGGCTGGTGATGCTGCTTCCGCACGGCTACGAGGGCCAGGGGCCCGAGCACTCCTCGGCCCGGGTCGAGCGCTACCTTCAGCTCTGCGGCGAGAACAACATGCGGGTGGTCAACTGCACCACCCCGGCCAACTACTTCCACGCGCTGCGCCGGCAGGTGCGGAGCAACATCCGCAAGCCGCTGGTGGTGATGACGCCGAAGTCGCTCCTGCGCCACAGGCTCTGCGTCTCGCGGCTCGGCGAGATGGGCCCCGGAACCTGCTTCCACCGCACCTACGGCGAGGTCGCCGGGCCGGTCGCCGCGGCCAGGGTGAAGCGGGTGGTTCTGTGCGCCGGCAAGGTCTATTACGATCTCCTCGAGGCGCGCCGCGAGCGGGGCATCAAGGAGGTCGCGATCCTCAGGATCGAGCAGCTCTATCCCTTCCCCTGGCGGAGCCTGAGCGCGCTCCTCGGCGCCTATCCCAAGGCCGAGCTGGTGTGGTGCCAGGAGGAGCCGGCCAACATGGGGGCGTGGACCTTCGTCGACCGGCGGCTGGAGGAGATGTTCGCCCGCCTCGGCGGCAAGGCGAAGCGGGCCCGCTACGTCGGCCGCGCCGAGGCGGCCTCGACCGCCGGCGGCTCCTACAAGGCGCACCTCGCCGAGCAGGCGCGGATCGTCGAGGAGGCACTCACCCTGGGCTGAGCGGCGCGGCCAGCGAGCGAGGTGGCGACGGAGATGGCGACGGAGATCAGGGTTCCGACCCTCGGCGAATCGGTCACCGAGGCGACCATCGCCAAGTGGTTCAAGGCGGTCGGCGACGCGGTCGACGCCGACGAGCCGCTGGTCGAGCTGGAGACCGACAAGGTCACGCTTGAGGTGAACGCGCCGGTCTCGGGCACGCTCGCCGAGATCCGGGCCGAGGAGGGGGCCGAGGTCGACGTCGGCGCCGTGCTCGGCCTGATCGGCGAGGGGCCGGCCGCGGCCAAGCCGGCCGCAGGTCCCGCGCCCGCGCCTGCGCGCGCCGAGCCTCCGGCCGCTGCCCGGCCGGCGCCGGCGGCGCCGCCGGTCGCCCCGGCGGTCCGGCGCCTGCTCGCCGAGCACGGGCTCGAGGCGGCGGCGATCCCCGCCTCGGGGCGCGACGGGCGGCTGACCAAGGAGGACGTGCTCGCCCATCTCGCGGCGCAGAAGGCCGCGCCGGCGGCCGAGGCCCGGCCGGCGCCGGCGCCCCGGCCCGCCGGCCCGCGCCCCGAGGCGGCGCGCGAGGAGCGGGTGCGCATGACCCGGCTTCGCCGGCGCATCGCCGAGCGGCTCAAGGAGGCGCAGAACACCGCCGCCATGCTCACCACCTTCAACGAGGCGGACATGAGCGCGGTCGGCGAGCTTCGCCGTCTCCACCGCGAGGGCTTCGAGAAGAAGCACGGCGTGCGGCTCGGCCTGATGTCGTTCTTCGTCAAGGCCTCGATCGTCGCCCTCAAGGAGTTCCCGTCGGTGAACGGCGAGATCGAGGGCGACGAGATCGTCTACAAGAACTACTACAACGTCGGCGTCGCGGTGGGCACGCCCCAGGGCCTGGTGGTGCCGGTGGTGCGCGACGCCGACCGCCTCGGCTTCGCCGAGATCGAGAAGGCGATCGCCGATCTCGGCGCCAAGGCGCGGGACGGCAGGCTGGCGATGGAGGACCTTGCCGGCGGGACCTTCACCATCTCCAACGGCGGGGTCTACGGCTCGATGCTGTCGACCCCGATCCTGAATCCACCGCAGTCGGGCATCCTTGGCATGCACGCCATCGTCAACCGCCCGGCGGCGGTCGCGGGCGAGATCAAGCTGCGGCCGATGATGTACCTGGCGCTGTCCTACGACCATCGCCTGGTCGACGGGCGCGAGGCGGTTTCGTTCCTGGTGCGCGTCAAGCAGTGCATCGAGGACCCCGCCCGCCTGCTCCTCGACCTCTAGGCGGCGCGCGAGAGACGGGGGGCCGAGCCATGAGCGATCCGGACCTGGACGTGGTTGTCATCGGCGGCGGGCCGGGGGGCTACGTCGCCGCCATCCGCGCCGCCCAGCTCGGGCTCGCGGTCGCCTGTGTCGAGAGCCGGGGCAGGCTCGGCGGGACCTGCCTCAACGTCGGCTGCATCCCCTCGAAGGCGCTGCTGCAAAGCTCCGAGCACCTGCTGCACGCGCGCCAGGGGCTGGCCGCCCACGGGGTCAAGGTCGAGAAGGTGTCGCTCGACCTCGCGGCGATGATGGCGCGAAAGGAGAAGGTGGTCGCCGACAACGTCCGCGGCGTCGAGTTCCTGTTCCGCAAGAACAAGGTCCGCTACGTGGTCGGCAGCGGCCGACTCGCCGCCGCGGGCGAGGTCCGGGTCAAGGCGGCCGACGGCGTCGAGAGCGTGCTCAAGGCCCGCCATATCGTCATCGCCACCGGCTCGGAGAGTGCGCCGCTTGCTGGCGTCGAGGTCGACGAGAAGCGGATCGTGAGTTCCACCGGCGCGCTCTCGCTCGCGCGGGTGCCGAAGCGGCTGGTGGTGATCGGGGCCGGCTACATCGGCCTCGAGCTGGGCTCGGTCTGGCGCCGCCTGGGGGCCGAGGTGACGGTGGTCGAGTTCCTGGAGCGCGTCCTTCCGGCCATGGACGGCGAGGTCTCGAAGCACGCCCAGCGCATCCTCGCCCGCCAGGGGCTCGCCTTCCGCCTGGCGAGCAAGGTGACGGCGGCGCGCCCGGGCAAGGACGGGGTCGCGCTGGAGATCGAACCGGCCAAGGGCGGCAAGGCGGAGACGCTCGCCGCCGACGTGGTCCTGGTCGCGGTCGGGCGCCGGCCCTTCACCCGCGGCCTCGGCTTCGACGGCGTCGGCGTCAAGACCGACAACGCCGGGCGGGTGGCGGTGGACGAGCGCTTCCGCAGCTCGGTCGCCGGCATCCACGCCATCGGCGACGTGATCCGCGGGCCGATGCTCGCCCACAAGGCCGAGGACGAGGGGGTGGCGGTCGCCGAGCTGATCGCCGGCAAGGCCGGGCACGTCAACTACGACGCCATCCCCGGGGTGGTCTACACCGCCCCCGAGATCGCCGCGGTCGGGCGGACCGAGGAGGAGCTGAAGGCGGCCGGGACCGCCTATAAGGCGGGCAAATTCCCATTCTCGGCCAACGCGCGGGCGCGGGTGATCGGCGACGGCGAGGGCTTCGTCAAGATCCTCGCCGACGCGGCGAGCGACCGGGTGCTCGGCGTCCACATCGTCGGCCCCGACGCCGGCACCCTCATCGCCGAGGCGGCGCTGGCGATGGAGTACGGCGCCTCGGCCGAGGATCTCGCCCGCACCTGCCACGCCCATCCCACGCTGAGCGAGGCGGTGAAGGAGGCGGCGCTCGCGGTCGCCGGCCGCGCGATTCACATCTGAGAGCCGCTCCGGGAATTTGGGATGGAGGGGGCGTTGCGCGGCAACGGTCGCCCGACGCTCAGGCGCTGGCTCAGGCGGGGCGCGGGATGGGGTTTCGTCGTGGTCGGTCTTGCCGGGCTGGTCCTCCCCGTCCTCCAGGGGGTCCTCTTCCTCGGCGTCGGCCTCTACCTCTTGGCCGACGACTCGCCCTGGGCGCGACGGGCAATCGCCCGGCTCCGGCGCCGCTTCCCTCGCCACGCGCAGACCCTCGATCGCGCCGAGGCCCGCGCCCGCGCCTGGATCGCGCGCCACGCCGGGCGGGCGGGCGACGACTTCCGCGACCGCCGCTTCTAACCTAACTGGTGACTCTGGTAGGGGATTCCCGAACGGGTCGACGAGCGAAAGCGCATTGCCGGGACAGGCCGGCCCGGCGGACGCAAGGCGCGGATCACAGCAGCCGTGAGATGGCCTGGATCGGTTTCATGCCCTGGCCGAACCGGGCAATTGCTTCGCGGTTTACCAGCAGTTCGCCATAAGGCAGGTATCGCACCTTCAAATCGGCCACGCGGCTGAAGGCCGGGCGTTGAAGCTGAGCGCGCACTTCCTTCTCGCGATCATCCGGGGCGACCAGGAAGAGGCCTTCCAACGCATGCGCGTCGGTACCGAGCGCCAAGTCCAACATGCGGACGATGCCCGAATAGATCGAGGTCGTGTGCTCGACTTCGTAGGCCGCCACGATCTGACCCGACGATTTGTCGAGCCAGAGCACATCGATCAGGCGAACCGCGTCGGCGCCGGGCGCGGCGGCGCGCACCGGAAGCGCGTCCAGACAGCCGTCACCGAGCTTGCCGTCGTTGAACGGACGGTTGCGGTCGTTCGCCGCCACCCAGACGTCGTACCCCACGGCGAGGCCGAGGTTTCTCAACCAGCCCTGGATCTCGGTGTGCGAATGATCGCCCTCGCGCGGATCGTCGTTAGGCTTCTTCGGCGGCTTGGTGATCGGCTCGCGGACACGCGCAAGATCTGCTTCCCACGCCCGAAGCGCTGCGTCGTCGTCCTGTCGGGGCGGCGCTGGATAGCGTCCGGTGCTAATGTCGAACAGAAGGCCGGCGAGAGCGCCGAGGTCGTTCGACAACAGGCTGCGATACCTGGCGTTCAGCCCCAAGATACCTTGGCGCATGGCGAGGAACTGGTCCCATCGACCGAGCTTCACCTTGGCGCCTAGGAGCGTGTTATAGCCGTTCACGATGGCCGTGTTGAAGGGCGGCACCAATGTGGGATGGAGGAAGTAAAGCAGGTTTGCCGCCGCGGGGCCCAATCCCTTTATCGCCTTGGCGTCAATCTCCCGTATCGCGGCCAGGATCTGCGGCTCGGTGTCGCAACATACACAGGTGTCGAGCAGCCGGCCGAAGGCCCGCTGATTGTCGGGGCTCTCGTAGATGTCCGGAATACGCAGCTTCGGCTTCCACAAGAAGGCATGGTCGGCGCCTTTGAATATCTGCCGCTGCTCGGCAATCGCATGGACGACCGTTTCCAAGGACGAGCCGCGATAGGCGTTGCCGAAGGTCCCTGCCTCGATGTCCGCCACCACCTGCTGGATGCCCCGGCGTATGGAGCGGAAATTCTTTATCCGCTGCTCCCACAGGAACCACGAGCGATAGGTGCCATTCGGGTCGTTGCGCCAACGCTCCAGCAAGTGCAGCATCGGATCGGACAAAGTGACCCCCATCACCGGGCATCCTTGGTCCCCATGCCCTTGGTGTGCCGAGAGCAGGTTTGCCATCCTGGCAACAATGGCGACACGGTATCGTTCCCTTGATGGCAAGGGAAGCGTGCAACCAGCACGTTAACAAACGGCCACCTTCCCGGTCTCGCCACCGCCCGCAGCCCAGGCCGCGCGGTGTCATTTCCCAGCATCGATTTCGCCGGCTTGCTCTCGTCACCGAGCCGGGACGCCTCAAATCCCTGTGCTCCTTCCCGTGGATCAATCGCATCAGTATGTCTAGGAGCGGCGGCACACGACGGGCGCGGCTGAGTCGGGGCGCGTGGCCGGGCGACTTCGACGAAGTGCCCTTCGCCCGACCGGAGCGCTCTACCCGCGGGCGCGGGGGTGGGCGGCGCGATAGACGGCCAGCAGCCGCTCGGCGTCGACCTCGGTGTAGCGCTGGGTGGTCGAGAGCGAGGCGTGGCCGAGGAGCTCCTGGATGCTCCGAAGGTCGGCGCCGTGGGCCAGCAGGTGGGTGGCGAAGCTGTGGCGAAGGGCGTGCGGGGTGGCGGTCTCGGGAAGGCCGAGGAGCGCCCTGAGCCGCCGCATCCGCGCCTGCACCACCCCCGGGTTGAGCCGCTTGCCCCTGACCCCGAGGAACAGCGGATCGCGGGCGCCGGGCGCGTAGGGGCAGGCGCCGAGGTAGGCGGCGATCGCCTCGCCGACGGCGGGGATCAGCGGCACCAGCCGCTCCTTCCGCCCCTTGCCGAGGATGCGGAGCGCCGAGCGCCCGTCGCCCGCGTCCGCCGGCAGGTCGGCCCGGGTGAGCGCCAGCGCCTCGGCGATCCGCAGCCCGGAGCCGTAGAGGAGCATCATCAGGGCGGTGTCGCGAAGCCCCACCCAGGCCGGCTCCGCGGCCCCGCCGGCCTCGCCGGCCTCCTCGACCACGGCCATCGCGTCGGCCTCGGACAAGGGCTTCGGCACCGAGCGGGGCAGGCGCGGCGAGCGCACCGCGGCGATGGAGGCGTTCTCCAGCCGCCCGCTGCGGGCGAGGAAGCGGAAGAAGCCGCGCAAGGCGGAAAGCGCCCGCGCGGTCGAGGTGCGGGCCGCCCCCTGGCGGACCCGCTCGGCGAGATAGGCGCGCAAGTCGGCCGGCCTCAGCCCGGCGAGCTCGTCGAGGCTGGGGAGCGTGCCGAGGTGGCGGGTGAGGAAGGCGAGGAAGCCGGCGAGGTCGCGGCCGTAGGCGGCCAGCGTGTGGGCCGAGGCCCGCCGCTCGTCGCCGAGCCAGGCCCGCCAGTCGCGGATGGCCTCGGCCAGGCCCTCGTCGCAGGAGAAGGCGATCTCTTCCCTAGTGCCCACTTTCACGGATAGGTGTCACGTCTGATCGCCGCTCCGCGCGTCCTCGGCAGGAGGCGGCGCGAAGGCGATGCGGGACATTGGCAAGCGGCACCGACGAACCGAGGGCGCGCGGGAGGCGACCCGAAGGGCGGCCTTCCAGGGCCGCCGGCCGCGTCGCGGGCCGCTGGCGATGCGCCCGGCATCGCGGCGCGTCCCGCCCCTTGCCGTTGTCTCCTGGAAGGCCGTCATCCGTGGCACCTATCCGTGAAAGTGGGCACTAGCCACGCCCCCCGCCTAACCCTTGAGCCAGCGCCGGAGGCAGAGCTCGAAGACGCGGGCGAGGAAGCTCACGTTCTCGGTCCCCTGGCCGGAGTGGAACGTGGTCGGCCGGCGCGACCCCAGCGCGAGGAGCCCGGCCGGGGCTCCGGACAGGGGGCGGAGCCGGCAAAGCGCCTCGGAGCGGACCAGGCTCGCCGCCTCGCCGAAGATCTCCGGGCGGCCGAGCACGTCGGCGCGCAGCACCACCTCGCGGGCGTGGCCGATCAGCATGTCGACCGTGCCCGGCTCGATCCAGCCGACGGCGACGCCGGCGAGCGCGCCGAGCGGGCCGTCGTCGCGCTCGAAAGAGAGCGCCGCCGCATCGAGGTCGAGTTCGAGCGGGAGGTCGGTGCCGACGGTCTCGATCAGGTGGCCGAGCCCGGTCGCCGCCATCATGGCCAGGGCCGCGGCGTTGGTCCGCGACTGGTT
Organism: Pseudomonadota bacterium; assembly: GCA_016202695.1. GTDB lineage: Bacteria > Pseudomonadota > Alphaproteobacteria > JACQOE01 > JACQOE01 > JACQOE01. The sequence continues at coordinate 16,353 of JACQOE010000044.1, forward strand.
GGAGAGGTTGGCCCGGCCGGTGGCGATGAGGTCGCGGGCGTAGGTGTCGAGCCGGTCGATCCGCGCCCGCTGGCGCTCGATCAGCGCCCGCTGCATGTCCACCACCCGGTCGCCGCTCCAGCGCCGGGGCGGCGCCAGGGCGTCGAGGGCCTCGGGGCGCTCGTTGAGGAAATCGGGGTGTTCGCGCAGGAACTCGACGATCTGTTCCGCCGTTAACGGCTGCGCGGCGGTCTTGGCCGCGCCTCCGGAAGGGTTTTGCGGCATCGCGGTCGGGCGTCCCTCGTGGCTTGGCCGTCGGTCGGTGGTCGCGAGCGGGCGCTCAGTCGCCCAGAATCGATTGCCCGGTCTTCTTCCAGTCCGCAAGGAAAGCCGCCAAGCCCTTGTCGGTCAAGGGGTGATCGAAGAGCTGGCGCAGCACCTTGGGCGGCACGGTGACGACGTGGGCGCCGATCTTGGCCGCCTCGACCACGTGCCGGGGGTGGCGTACCGAGGCCACCAGCACCTCGGTGGTGAACGCCGGGTAGCGGCGGAAGATGGCGCAGATGTCGGCGATCAGGGCCATGCCGTCGATGGAGACGTCGTCGAGCCGGCCGATGAAGGGCGAGACGAAGGTCGCCCCCGCCTTGGCGGCGAGGATCGCCTGGGCGGGCGAGAAGCAGAGGGTGACGTTGACCTTGATGCCGTCCTTGGTGAGCGCCCGGCAGGCTTTCAGCCCGTCGCGGGTGAGCGGCACCTTGACGGTGATGTTGTCGGCGATCCGCGCCAGGCGCCACGCCTCCTTCATCATGGTCGCGAAGTCGGTGGCCGCCACCTCGGCGCTCACCGGCCCCGGCACCACCTCGCAGATCTCGGCCAGGACCTCGGTGAACTTCCGCCCCGACTTCGCCACCAGCGAGGGGTTGGTGGTGACGCCGTCGACCAGCCCGGTCTCGGCGAGGTCGCGAATCTCGGCGATGTCGGCGGTATCGACGAAGAACTTCATGGCCAGCCCACCTCGCACTCGCCCGCCTCGGGCACGCCCGTCGGCCCCGGCTTCTTCTCCCGGCGAGGCGCCCCCCGCCGGCGCCGTTTCCTCTCGTTTGCGTGCGCCCTAGAGTGTAGCGAATGCCTGCCGCGCATGAAAGGGCGGGGGCGCGGGGCCCGACGTCGGTCGGGGTTCTGCTGCCGCTGCCGCTCAAATCCGCCTACGACTACCGTGTGCCCGAGGGCCTGGCGGTCGGCCCCGGCGCGTTCGTGCGGGTGCCGCTCGGCGCGCGCGAGGCCATCGGCGTGGTCTGGGGCGAGGCCCGGGGCGGGGTGGCGGCGGAGCGGCTGAAGGACGTGCGGGCGGTGCTGGCGGCGCCGGCGATGCCGGAGGCGACGCGCCGCCTCGTCGACTGGGTCGCCGACTACACCCTGGCGCCGGCGGGGGCGGTGCTGCGGATGGCGATGAGCGTGCCCGAGGCGCTGAGCCCGCCCCGCCCGCTCGCCGCCTGGCGGCTGGCCGCGGGCCCGGCGGAGGGGGTGCGCCTCACCCCTGCGCGCCGGCGGGTGATCGAGGCCCTGGCCGGGGGCCCGCCGCGCACCGGCGCCGCGCTCGCTCGCGCGGCCGGCGTCGGCCCCACGGTGGTGCGGGCCCTTGCCGCGGCCGGAGTCCTCACGCCGGCCGAGGCCGCCCCGGCGGAGGCGTTCGCGCCCCCCGATCCGGGCCACCCCGGGCCGACCCTCTCGCCCGACCAGGCGGCGGCGGCGGCGCGGCTCCGCGAGCGGGTGGCCGCGGGGGGCGAGGCGGAGCGGGGCTTCAGCGTCACCCTCCTCGACGGGGTCACTGGCGCGGGCAAGACCGAGACCTACTTCGAGGCCATCGCCGCCGCGCTCCGCCGGGGTCGGCAGGTGCTCGTGCTGCTGCCCGAGATCGCGCTCACCGCCCAGTGGCTCGGCCGCTTCGCCGCCCGCTTCGGGGCGCCGCCGGTGGAGTGGCACTCCGACCTCAGCGCCGCCCAGCGCCGCCACGCCTGGCGGGCGGTGGCCGAGGGTCGGGCGCGGGTGGTAGTGGGGGCGCGCTCGGCGCTCTTCCTGCCCTTCCCCGATCTCGGCCTGATCGTCGTCGACGAGGAGCACGAAGCCGCCTACAAGCAGGAGGAGGGGGTCATCTACCACGCCCGCGACATGGCCGTGGTGCGGGCCCGGCTGGGGGCGATCCCGATCGTGCTGGTCTCGGCGACGCCGTCGCTGGAGACGGTGGTCAACGTCCGCCAGGGCCGCTACGCCCGCCTGCATCTGCCCGAACGCCACGCCCTGGCCGAGCTCCCCGCCATCCACGTCATCGACCTGCGCCGGGGGGCGGCCGGGCGAGGGCCGTCCGGCTGGCTCTCGCCGGCGCTCAAGGCCGCGCTCGACGAGACCTTCGCCGCCGGCGAGCAGGCCCTTCTCTTCCTCAACCGGCGCGGCTACGCCCCCCTCACCCTCTGCCGCGCCTGCGGGCACCGCCTGCGCTGCCCGAACTGCACCGCCTGGCTGGTCGAGCACCGTCACCTGGGGGCGCTGATGTGCCATCACTGCGGCTACCGTCGGGCGCCGCCCGACGCCTGCCCGGCTTGCGGGGCGGAGGCGAGCTTCGTCGCCTGCGGCCCGGGGGTGGAGCGGCTGGCCGAGGAGGTGCGGGCGCTCTGGCCCGGGGTCCGCTACGCGGTGATGACCAGCGACACGGTCGCCGGCCCCAGGGCGGCGGCCGAGTTCGTGCGCCGCGTGCAGGCGCGCGAGGTTGACCTCCTCATCGGCACCCAGATCGTCGCCAAGGGCTACGACTTCCCGCTCCTCACCCTCGTCGGCGTGGTCGACGCCGACCTCGGCCTCTCCGGGGGCGACCTCAGGGCGGCGGAGCGGACCTACCAGCTCCTGCACCAAGTGGCGGGGCGGGCGGGCCGGGCCGAGCGCCCGGGCCGGGCGTTCCTGCAGACCTATCTCCCCGAGCACCCGGTGATGCGGGCGCTCGCGTCGGGCGCGCGCGAGCGGTTCCTGGACGAGGAGGCGGCCGAGCGCCGGGCCGCCGGGCTGCCGCCCTTCGGCCGGCTCGCCGCGCTCATCGTCGCCAGCGCCGACGAGGCGGCGGCCGAGGGGCTGGCGCAGGGACTGGGGCGAAGCGCGCCGCGCGGCCCGGGGATCAGCGTCCTCGGGCCGGCGCCGGCGCCCCTGAGCCTCCTTCGCGGGCGCCACCGGCGGCGGCTTCTCCTCAAGGTGGGGCGCAATGTCCCGGTCCAGGCGGTGCTGCGCCGCTGGCTCGACGGCCTGCGGCTTCCCCCCCGGACCCACCTCCAGGTCGACGTCGATCCGCTGAGCTTCCTCTAGGCGTCGCGGGCCGGGGGGGCCGGGAATGTGTCGAAGAGGCCGGGATTCCGGCCCGGAAGGCGGGTTGCAACGGGGTATCTAGTGTGGTAAGTACCCCCCGCATTCGCCGGACGGGGGTGCTAGAGCGTGTTTCTCATAGGCGCTATCACCCCCTCACCCAGCTTCGGGTAAGGCGCGTCCACGCTGACGCGCCAACCCTTCGCAACCCTCTCCCCCGCTCGCGGGGGAGAGGGAAGGGTGAGGGGGGGGCTGGTTCCAATTGATGGCAACACGCTCTAGGGGGGCCCTCCCGGCGGTTTTATTTGCCGTTGTCGGGGTTCTCGCCTGGAGCCTTGGGATCGCTTCGGGGCAGGTGTCGGTGTCCTCCACGCGAGCGGGTAACAGAGAGCTGGCCGAGCGGTACGCGACGGCGCTGTTCGAGTTGGCGGAGGAGAAGGCCGCCCTCGATGCGGTCGCCGGCGACCTGGGCGCGATCCGGCGGATGCTGGGCGAGAGTGTCGACCTTCGCCGATTGATCGGGAGCCCGGCGTTCACCCGCGACCAGCAGGCCCGGGCCATGGCCGCCGTGCTCGAGCGGGCCGGGGCGGTCGAGATCACCCGCCGGTTCGTCGGCGTGGTCTGCCGGAACCGCCGGCTGTCCGCCCTGCCGGAGGTGATCGACGCCTTCCTCGCCCTCTTGGCGGCGCGCCGCGGCGAGGTGCGGGCCGAGGTGGCCTCGGCGGCGCCGCTCGGCGAGGCCGAGGCGGCGCGGCTGGCCGAGGGCATCCGCAGGGTGGTCGGCGGCACGGTCACCCTCGACGTGCGCGTCGATCCGGCGCTCCTCGGCGGCCTCGTCGTCCGGGTCGGCTCGCGTCTCTACGACAGCTCGCTCAGGTCCAAGCTCGAGCGCATGAAGCTCGCCATGAAAGGGGTCGGATGATGGAAATCCGCGCCGCAGAGATCTCCGCGATCCTCAAGCAGCAGATCGAGACCTTCGAGGCGGAGGCCGACGTGGCCGAGGTCGGCCGCGTGCTCTCGGTCGGCGACGGCATCGCCCGGGTCTACGGCCTGGAGAAGGTCCAGGCCGGCGAGATGGTCGAGTTCCCGGGCGGCATCAAGGGGATGGCGCTCAACCTCGAGGCCGACAACGTCGGCACCGTGATCTTCGGCGACGACACCAACATCCGCGAGGGCGACCTGGTCAAGCGCACCGGCGCGATCGTCGACGTGCCGGTCGGGCCGGCGCTCCTGGGGCGGGTGGTGGACGCGCTCGGCAGCCCCATCGACGGCAAGGGGCGGATCGAGGGGGCCGAGCGCCGCCGGGTGGAGGTGAAGGCCCCCGGCATCGTGCCCCGCCGCTCGGTGCACGAGCCGGTGCAGACCGGGATCAAGGCCATCGACAGCCTGATCCCGATCGGCCGCGGCCAGCGCGAGCTGATCATCGGCGACCGCCAGACCGGCAAGAC
>JACQOE010000048.1 GCA_016202695.1 Pseudomonadota bacterium
CCTTTATGGCGACGATGGCGACGACTGGCTCCACGGCGGTGCCGGCGACGACATCCTCTAAGGCGGCGAAGGCGACGACTGGCTCGACGGTGGTGCCGGATACGACAACCTCTATGGCGATGACGGCGACGACGTCCTGAGAGGCGGTGGAGGAAATGACACCATCTAAGGCAACGACGGCGACGATGTCCTGAACGGCGGCGCCGGCAACGAGCTTCTCGTCGGCGGGGCGGGCAACGACATCCTCTACGGCCGCGGCGGCAACGACATCCTCGACGGCGGCGACGGCAACGACCTCGTCATGGGCGGCGCCGGCAGCGACAGCCTCGAGGGCGGCGCCGGCAACGACGTGCTGTACGGCGGCCCTGGCGGCTCGGGTTCCGGTCACGGCTCTGGCTCCGGCCACGACGGCGGGTTCGGCGACTACCTCGACGGCGGTGCCGGCAACGACCGCGTCTACGGCGGCGGCGGCAGGGACATCGGCAACTACACGCTGGCCGAGAACAGTGGCGCCAGCGACACCTACGACGGCGGCAGGGGGTTCGACACCCTTCGCCTGACGCTCACCAACGCCGAGTATGCGCGCGCCGACGTTCAGGCCGACATCGCCGCCTTCCAGAATTTCCTCGCCACCTACGCCAATCCCCACACCGCCAGTGGCCCGGTCTTCCAGTTTGCGGCCTTCGATCTCTCGGCGCGGAACTGGGAGGCGCTCGAGATCAACCTCGTCGATGCCGGTGGGCCGGTCGCGAGCGACGACTCGGCCGAGACCGACGAGGACACGCCGGTCACGGGCAACGTGCTCGCCAACGACACGCCGGCCAGCCCGTCCGATGTCCTGACCGTCGTCAGCTTCGATGCGGCGAGTGCTCTTGGCGCCGGCGTGAGCGTGGCCGCCGACGGCACCTTCACCTACGACCCGACCGCCGTTTTCCAGTACCTGCAGGCCGGCGAAAGCGCGGTCGACACGTTCACCTACACGATTTCAGACCCTGCCGGGGCAACCAGCACCGCGACCGTCCACGTCACCGTGACGGGTGTCAACGACGCGCCCGATGCGGTCGCGCTTTCCAACGCCAGCGTGGACGAGAACGCCGACGGGGCGGCGATCGGGGCGCTCACGGTCAGCGACCCGGACGCGGGCGACAGCCACACGTTTGCGGTGGACGACGGGCGCTTCGAGGTGGTGGGCGGCACGCTCAAGCTGAAGGCGGGCGAGGCGCTCGACCACGAGGCGGAGCCGTCGGTCACGGTCAACGTCACCGCCACCGACTCGGGCGGCCTGTTCCTGACCCAGGCGTTCGTGATCTCGGTCGGGGACGTGAACGAGGTGCCGACCGACATCGCCCTCTCCAACGCCTCGATCGACGAGAACGTGGTCGCCGGGGTGATCGGCACGCTGGCGGCGGTGGATCCGGACGCAGGCGACAGCCACACCTTCGCGGTCGATGACGGGCGCTTCGAGGTGGTGGGTGGCACGCTGAAGCTCAAGGCCGGGCAGTCGCTCGACTACGAGGCGACCCCGTCGGTGACACTCACCGTCACCGCGACGGATGCCGGGGGCTTGAGCTTCGCCAAGGCGCTGACGATCACGGTCAACAACGTCAACGAGGCGCCGACCGACATCACCCTCTCCAACGCCTCGATCGACGAGAACGTGGTCGCCGGGGTGATCGGCACGGTCGCGGTGGCGGACCCGGACGCGGGCGATACCCACGGCTTCACGGTTTCCGACAGCCGCTTCGAGGTGGTGGGCGGGCAGCTCAAGCTCAAGGCCGGGCAGTCGCTCGACTACGAGGCGGCCTCGTCGGTGGCGCTCACCATCACCGCCACCGACGCCGGCGGGCTCTCGGTGACCAGGCCGTTCACGATCACGGTAAACAACGTCAACGAGGCGCCGACCGACATCACCCTCTCCGGGTCCGCGATCAACGAGAACGTGGTCGCGGGGGTGATCGGCGCGCTGACCACGACCGATCCGGACGCGGGCGACACCCACACCTACACGGTTGCCGACGGCCGTTTCGAGGTGGTGGGCGGCACGCTCAAGCTCAAGGCGGGGCAGAGCCTGAATTACGAGGCCGCGCCGACGGTCGGCGTCGACGTCACCGCCACCGACGCCGGCGGGCTCTCGCTCACCAAGACGCTCACGATCACGGTCAACAACGTCAACGAGGCGCCGACCGATATCCTCCTCTCCGACTCGTCGGTGAAGGAGAACGCGTTTGGCGCCGTGATCGGCACCCTCACCGCCGTCGACGAGGACGCGGGCGACACGCACACCTATACGGTCTCCGACAGCCGCTTCGAGGTGGTCGGCGGGCAGCTCAAGCTGAAGGCCGCGAATTCGCTCGACTACGAGGCGGAGCCCACGGTCAACCTGACCGTCACCGCCACCGACGCGGGGGGCCTTTCGGTCCTCAAGGCGCTCACCGTCAACGTCCTTGACGTGCTAGAGGTGGTCAACCTCGACGTGCTGGACGGCGGCAGCCCGAACAACGCCCTCGGCTTCAAGATCATCGGCGCCGCCGCCTCCAACCTCGCCGGGACGTCGGTCTCCAACGCCGGCGACCTCAACGGCGACGGCTTCGCCGACGTGATCGTCGGCGCGCCGTTCAACACCACGAGCGCGTCCTATCAGGGCGCGGCCTACGTCCTCTACGGCGGGGCGAGCGGACTCACCAACGTCAACCTCGCCTCGCTCCCGGCGGCGCGCGGCTTCAAGATCGTCGGCGAGAGCTTCCTAAACCTCGCCGGCGGTGCCGTCTCGAACGCCGGCGACGTGAACGGCGACGGCTTCCAGGACCTCGTCGTCGGCGCCTACTACGCGGGCGACACCACCTTCGGGCGGACCTACTCCGGAGCCGCCTACGTGGTGTTCGGCACCGGCGCCGCGATGGGCACGGTGAACCTCAGCGACGTGGCGGCGGGCGTCGGCGGCTTCAAGCTGGTCGGCCAGGCGACCACCAACTACGCCGGCTTCTCGGTTTCCAGCACCGGCGACATCAACGGCGACGGCTACGACGACCTGGTCGTCGGCGCCTTCGGCAACGACCCGGCCACCGGCACCAACGCCGGCGCCGCCTATGTCGTCTACGGGGGCCCGGCGTTCCCGGCCAAGATCGACCTCGGCGCCCTCGACGGCACCAACGGCTACAAGATCATCGGCCAGGCCGCCAGCGACAAGGCCGGCATCTCGGTCTCCGACGCCGGCGACATCAACGGCGACGGCCTCGCCGACATCGTCGTCGGGGCGAGCGAGAACGACGGCGGCGGCTCCAACTCGGGCGCTGCCTATGTGATCTACGGCCAAGCCACGAGCCCGGGTGCGAGCCTCAACCTCAACGCGATCACCGGCACGCCCTCGCTCGGCTTCAAGATCGTCGGCCCTGTCGCTGCCTTTGCCGGCCGCTCGGTTTCCGACGCGGGCGACGTGAACGGCGACGGCATCGCCGATCTCATCGTCGGCGGCTACCGCGACAACGCGAACAAGGGTGCGGCCTGGATCATCTATGGCGCCCTCGGCGGGCTCGGGACCATCAACCTGGCCACGCTCACCGCGGCGCAGGGCGTCAAGATCACCGCCGAGGCGTCCCTCGACAAGGCCGGCTTCTCGGTCTCGGCCGCGGGCGACGTGAACGGCGACGGCCTCGCCGACGTGCTCGTCGGTGCGCCCGAGAACGACCAGGGCGGCTCGAATTCGGGGGCGGCCTATATCGTCTACGGCAAGCTCGGCGGGCTCGGTGCGGGCATCACCCTCTCGAGCTCCGGCAGCGGCAGCCTGAAGCTCTTCGGCGAGAACGCCTCCGACAACCTCGGCGGTTCGGTCTCGGCGGCCGGCGACGTAAACGGCGACGGCTTCTCCGACATCGTCATCGGCGCGCTCGGCAACGACCAGGGCGGCAGCAACGCCGGCGCCGGCTACGTCTTCTACGGCGGCGACTTCACCTTCGACGTCACCAATCCGGGGACTTCCGGCGACGACGTGATGACCGGGACCGCGGGCAACGACGTGATGGTCGGCGGGCGCGGCGACGACACCCTCGACGGCGGCGCCGGCAGCGACACGCTGATCGGCGGCGCCGGCGACGACCTCTTCATCTACGACGCCGCCGACCTGCGGATCGTCGGCGGCGCCGGCACCGACACGCTGAAGGTGACGGGCGGCGACCTCGATCACACCGCCATTCCCGACCTCAAGATGACCGGCATCGAGAAGATCGACCTCAGCGGCGGCGGCAACAACACGCTCACGCTCTCCGACCTCGACCTCCTCCACATGACCGACGCCGACCACACGCTCACGGTCGCCGGCGATCCGGGGGATGCGGTGGCCTCGCCGACCACGGGCTGGGCGAACCTCGGCATCGTCACCATCGACGGCGTCGACTACATCGAGTTCACCAAGGGGCTTGCGAAGCTGCTCGTCGATACGGATCTTGACCATTCCGGCATTCTTTGATCGGCCGCGGCCGGCGGGCGGGACTGCCGGCCCGGCCGCGCCGAGCGGTCGTCGATGAGCGAAGGCACGCCCCAGGAGCCCGCGGACACCCCGCAGCCGGTCCTCGAGATCACCGCCTCGCGCCAGCTCCCAAGCTGGCTCGCCGAGGCGGGCGTAAGCCTCGCCTTCACCACCTATCAGGCGGGCAAGCTCGTCTTCGCCGGCCTGGGCCCCGACGGGCGCCTCTCCATCTTCGAGCGCACCTTCAACCGCTGCATGGGGCTCTGCGGCGACGGCCAGAGCCTCTACATGAGCTCGCTCTACCAGCTCTGGCGGTTCGAGAACGCGCTTCGCCCCGGCCAGGACCACGCCGGCTACGACCGGCTCTACATCCCCGTGCTCGGCCTGACCACGGGCGACCTCGACATCCACGACCTCGCGGTCGACGGCAAGGGCCGGGTGGTGTTCGTCAACACCCTCTTCAGTTGCCTCGCCGTGGCGCGCGAGGGGTACAGCTTCGCCCCCCTCTGGCAGCCGCCCTTCATCTCGCGCCTCGCGGCCGAGGACCGCTGCCACCTGAACGGGCTGGCGATGGCCGACGGGCGTCCCGCCTTCGTCACCGCCGCCAGCCGGACCGACGTCGCCGACGGCTGGCGCGAGCACCGCCGCGAGGGCGGCTGCGTGATCGACGTGGCTTCGGGCGAGGTGGTGGCGGCCGGGCTCTCCATGCCGCACTCGCCACGGTTGCACCGGGGCCGGCTCTGGCTCCTCGAGTCGGGGTCCGGGCAGCTCGGCACGGTCGACCTCGAGGGCGGCCGTTTCGAGCCGCTCGCCTTCTGCCCAGGCTATGTGCGGGGCCTCGCCTTCGCCGGTGACTTTGCCGTCGTCGGCCTGTCCAAGCAGCGCCAGAACCGCACTTTCCACGATCTTCCCCTGGAGGAGAACCTGACGAAGCGGAACGCGGTGCCCAGGTGCGGAGTGGCGGTGATCGACCTCAGGACCGGCGACCTCGTCCACTGGCTGTGGCTCGAGGGGGTGATGCAGGAGCTCTACGACGTGATCGCGCTCCCCGGCGTGCGCCGGCCCATGGCGCTCGGCTTTCGCACCGACGAGATCCGGCGCACCCTCAGGATCGCCGCGCCCGAGGCGCTGTAGGCGCCGCCGGGGGATCGGCGGTCGCCGCCGCGAGGGCGGCGATCGGCCAGGGGTCGTGGTATGATCTTTGCCGACCGACAGCATATGGCCGATCGGGGCTCCGAAGGGACCCGGCGATGACGGACACGATGCAGGGTGTGTTGGCGCAGGCCCTGGCGGCCTGCCGGGAGGGCTATGTCGCGGTCGCGGTCTTCAGCCTGTGCATCAACGTTTTGATGCTCACCTCGCCCATCTACATGCTCTCGCTGTTCGATCGGGTGCTCACCAGCTACAGCATGGACACGCTCCTGATCCTGACCCTGATCGCCGGGATCGCGCTTCTCACCATGGGTGCGCTCGACGGGCTTCGCACGCTCGCCCTCATCCGCATCGGCACCTGGCTCGACGCGAAGCTGAGCGGGCCGCTGCTCGCCGGCAGCATCACCGCCACGCTGCGGCACGGGACCGACCCCTCGGTGCAGGCGCTTCGCGACCTCGCCACCTTCCGCGGGTTCGTGACCGGGCCGATGCTGATCCCCCTTCTGGATGCGCCGTGGACGCCGATCTTTATCGCCGTCATCTTCCTCCTGCATCCGTCCCTCGGCTGGATGTCGCTGGTCGGGGGCGTGGTGCTGTTCGCCCTGGCGGTGGCGAACGAGGCCGCGACCCGCAGGCTGGTCAAGGACTCGGGCGCGGTCGCGGTCCGCTCGCTCAAGCAGGCCGAGGCGGCGGTGCGCAACGCCGATGTGGTCGAGGCCATGGGCATGATGCCCAACCTGCTCCGCCGCTGGCAGGCGCAGAACGCCGAGTCGCTCGCCCTGCAGGCGCGCGCCGGGGGCCGCAGCGGCGGCATCTCGGCGTTGTCCAAGTTCGTCCGCCTCGCCCTCCAGGTGGGGATTCTCGCGCTCGGGGCGTGGCTCGTGCTCCAGGGCGAGCTCACCGCCGGCGGCATGATGGCGGCCTCGATCATCATGGGGCGGGCGCTCGCCCCCGTCGAGCAGTCGATCGGCGGGTGGAAGCTGGCGATCTCCGCCCGCGACGCCTACCAGCGGCTGAAGGCCCAGCTCGCGCGGGTGCCGGCGCGCGGGCTGGCGATGCCGCTCCCCGCTCCCCTCGGCGCGCTCAGCGTCGAGGGGGTGAGCTACGTCCATCCCAACAGCACGCTGCCCGTGCTCCACAACGTCGGCTTCGAGCTTCGCCCGGGCGAGGCGCTCGGCCTCGTCGGCCCCTCGGCCGCGGGCAAGACCACGCTCGCCCGCCTCCTGGTCGGGAACCTGAGGCCGCGGCTCGGCCACGTCCGGCTCGACGGCATGGACGTGTCCGACTGGTCGCCCGAGGACCTGGGACGACACGTCGGCTACCTGCCCCAGGACGTGGAGCTCTTCGCCGGCACCATCCACGAGAACATCGCCCGCATGGGCGAGTCCGAGCCCGAGGCGGTGATCGCCGCCGCCCGGCTCGCCGGCGTGCACGACCTCATCCTGCACCTCCCGACCGGCTACGAGATGCAGATCGGCGAGGGGGGGGCGAGCCTGTCGGCCGGCCAGCGGCAGCGGATCGCGCTCGCCCGCGCGCTCTTCGGCGAGCCGCGCTTCGTGGTCCTCGACGAACCCAACTCCAACCTCGATCACAGCGGCGAGGAGGCGCTCCTCAACGCCCTGGTGACGTTGAAGCAGCGGGGCGTGACCGTGGTCGTCATCGCCCACCGGGCGAACATCCTCCGCCAGGTCGACCGCATCCTGGTGCTGCGGGGCGGCGGGGTGCACATGTTCGGCCCGCGCGACGAGATCGTGCCCCGGCTCCTGGGCCCGGCCGCGAGCGAGCCGATGATCGGCGCGGCCGAGCGCGGCCGCGGCTAGGAGGAGAGGGCCGTGCCCGTTTCCGGCCAGGAGCTCCTGCCCGCCGTCGCGGCCCCGGCGCGCCTGCCCGCCGCGATCGAACCGCCGCTGGCGATGAGGCCGCTGATCCTCGCCGGGGCGGCGGTGATCGGGCTCTTCTTCGGCGCCTTCGGCCTGTGGGCCGGTGTCGCCCCCCTGGAGACGGCGACGATCGCGCCCGGGCAGGTGATCGTCGGCGGGAACCGCAAGACGGTGCAGCACTTCGAGGGCGGGATCATCGACCAGATCCTGGTCAGCGAGGGGGCCGGGGTGGAGGCGGGCCAGGTGCTGATCGTGCTCGACGAGACCCAGCCGCGCGCCGCCTACGAGATGCTGTCGGGGCGGCTCAGGGCGGCCAGCGCGCTCGAGGCGCGGCTCCTCGCCGAGCGCGACGGCAGGGCCGCGATCGCCTTCCCCGACTGGCTGGTGCGGCTCGCCCAAGACCCGGCGGTGGCGGAGGCGATGGCCGGTCAGAGGCGAATCTTCGAGGCCCGGCGCGAGGCGATCCGCAACCAGATCGGGATTCTCCGCCAGCGCATCGCCCAGTACCGCGAGGAGATCACCGGGCTGAAAGCGGAGATCGCCGCCCAGAACACCCAGCTCAGGCTCGCCCAGGAGGAGCACGACGGAGTCAAGGAGCTGGTCGACAAGGGCCTCGAGCGCAAGCCGCGGCTGCTGCGCCTCGAGCGCGAGCAGGCGGAGATCTCGGGGGCGCTGGCCCGCAACCAGGCGGCGATCGCCCGCGCCCAGCAGAACATCGCCGAGGCCGAGCTGCGCATCGTCGACATCGGCACCACCACGCTCAACGAGGCGGTGAAAGACCTGCGCGACGCCCAGGCCGACATCTTCGACCTCTCCGAGCGGCTGCGCACGGCCCAGGACGTGCTCAACCGTACGTTGGTGGTGGCGCCCCTCTCCGGCACGGTGGTGAACCTGCGCGTGTTCACCGCCGGGGGCGTGATCGCCCCGGGCGAGAAGCTGATGGACATCGTGCCGAGCGAGGACGAGCTCTTGATCGAGGCGCGGGTCGAGCCGGTCGACATCGACGTGGTGCATGCCGGCATGCGGGCCCGGGTCCGCCTCACCTCCTTCAGCCAGCGCAACTTCACCCCGATCGAGGGCGAGGTGGTCTCGATCTCGGCCGACCGGGTGGTCGACGAGCGGTCGGGCCAGTCCTACTACCGGGCGCGGGTGCGCCTGACCGAGGATCCGGCGACGGTGCTCAACGGCGCCTCCCTCTATCCCGGCATGCCGGCCGAGGTGAGTATCTTGCTCGGCGAGCGGACCCTTTTGGGATATCTGTCCTATCCCCTGGTGCGGACGCTCCACCGGGCGCTCCGCGAGGGCTGACCGGAGCGATCGGGAATGGGACGCAACGTGGGATTCATTCCTAATACATGCATCTATTCTGTTTTCGAGATGCAGGACCCCTTACCTGCGCCGCGACCGGGAAGCGGGCGGATTCCTGTTGAAGGGGCGGGTCGGCTTGCGGTATTCTTAGCCCACGGTCAGGAAGGCCGTGCCGGTCAGGATGACCGGCGGGCTAGGTCTGCTCAAGTAGAGTGGGTGCCGTGGCTCTGAATGTGATTTTCGATCTGGCCTCGGGCGTCGCTCACCGGAATCTGGTGAGTGCATATTCGCGCGTCTCCGATTCTGTCTCGAAGCTGTCCTCCGGGCTGAGGGTGCAATCGGCGCGAGACGACGCCGCCAGCTTGGCGATCGGCTCGCGCCTCAATGCCGAGGTCGCCGCCATGAGGGTGGCCGGCGAGAACGCCCAGCAGGCGAGTTCGGCGCTGCAGATCGCCGAGGGCGGCTACGCCACCATCGAGACGATCCTCATCCGACTCAAGGAACTCTCCGTGCAGGCCGCCTCGGGGCAGCTCTCGTCGGCCGAGCGGTCCTTCCTCGACACCGAGTTCCAGCGGCTGAGGACCGAGATCACCCGCATCTCCAGGGACACCCAGTTCAACGGCGTCACGCTGCTTCGGGGCGGCTCGGCCATCCGCGCCACCGACATCGGCCTCAACATCACCGCCGCCCAGGGTTACGTCGGCATCTCCTTCGACCGCGACGCCGACGTCTTCAACACCACCGCGCTCCCGGCCTACGCCACCGGCGGCTCGACCCCGCACGGCGTCGTCACCGGCGACTTCGACAACGACGGCAACCAGGACATGGTGGTGGCCGACTTCGTGATCGCCGGCCCCAACGTCGGGGTGCTGCTCGGCAACGGCGACGGCACCTTCCAGACCGCCAGCACGGTCGCGCTCGGCGTCCTCAACCGTTCGCCGAACGAGATGACGGCCGCCGACTTCGACGGCGACGGCAATCTCGACCTCGCCATCCAGACCGGCGGCATCGCCAATCAGGTGGTGCGCCTGCTCGGCAACGGCGACGGCACCTTCAGCGCGGCGAGCGCGGTCGGCGACAGCCTCGGCGCCCTGGTCGACATCGCCAGCGCCGACTTCGACGGCGACGACAACGTCGACCTCGCCGTCGTCGACGACTCGGGCAACGCCGAGATCCTGCTTGGCAACGGCGACGGCACCTTCACCGCCCAGGGCGGAATCGCGATCTCCGGCAGCGGCACCAACACCGCGCTGCGGGCGGTGGATATCGACAACGACGGCAACGTCGATCTGGTCGTCAGCCGCTCCGGCGACGACAACGTAACCGTGCTCAGGGGCAACGGCGACGGCACCTTCCAGGCCGGAGTCGCCTACGCCACCCAGTCCTCGCCCTCGGACGTGTACGTGGCCGACCTCAACGGCGACGGATACGCCGACCTGGTGGCCGCGAACGAGGGCTCGGACAGCGTCTCGGTGTTCCTGAACAATCGCGACGGGACCTTCGCCAGCGCCGTCAACTACGCGGTCGGCGCGGCGCCGAAGTCGGTGGCGGTCGGCGACTTCGACGGCGACGGCATCAAGGACATTGCCGTCACCGATAAGAACGACGATACCATCTCGGTCCTTTCCGGAAACGGCGGCGGCACCTTCGCCGCCGCCGTGACCCACGGCACCGGGAGCGCCCCGCACGGCCTCGCCACCGCCGACTTCGACGGCGACGGGGTGGACGACCTCGCCGCCTCGAACGAGAGCGACGGCTCGGTCTCGATCCTCGCCTCGGGCGTGCAGGCGGGCGACGGCTTCGAGCTCGCCTACGACACCGCCACCAACCGCTTCACCCTCACCAACACGACGACCGGCCGCGCCTACTCCTCGGCCGTCGTCTCCTCGGCTCCCGCCGCCGGAACCACGCGCGACGTCCGCTTCGAGGGCACGGGCATGATCATTACCCTCGATTCGAACTGGAATCCCGCGGTCGCGCTCAACACCAACAACGCCTTTTCGGTCATCTCGACCGTGAGCACCGACCTCGCGCTCAAATTCAAGGTCGGCACCGACGGCAGGAGCGAGGACGACATCGCCGTCGCCCTGGGTTTGGCCAGCCTCGAGGGCCTGGCCTCGGGGCTTTCCGCCGCCAGCCTGGTCACGGCCTCGGGAGCGAACGACGCCATCGGCGTCATCGACGAGGCGATCACCGCGGTGGTGAGCCGCCGCGCCGACATGGGCGCCGCCCAGAACCGGCTCGAATATGCGGTGAGCAACCTGCTCAGCCTCGGCGAGAACGTCGAGGCGGGACGGAGCACGCTCCTCGACCTCGATGTTGCGAGCGAGATTTCGCGACTCACCTCGGAGCGCATCCTGGTCAACTCGGCGGTGGCGCTGCTCGCCCAGTCGAACATCACCTACAGCAGGCGCTTGTTGGGCCTCTTCCGCTGACGCGCGCCGGTTGCGGCCGCAGCCGAGGTGCCGCCGTGCCTCGGCCCCGGACGGCGGTTCAGTCGGCGTCGGCAACGAGGGGCGTCCGGCGGCGCTTGGTCGCCGCGCGCCGGCGCTTTGCCTCGAGCCGGCGCTCGGCGGCGGCCCGCGGGGGCCGGGTGGCGCGGCGCGGCCGCGGCGCCTCGGCGGCCCGGCGCAGGAGCGCCAGCAGCCGGGCGAGGGCGTCCCGGCGGTTGGCGTCCTGGGAGCGGAAGCGGCGGGCGTCGATCACCACCACCCCCTCCTCGGTCGCGCGCCGGCCGGCGAGCCTGAGCAGTCGGGCGCGGACCGGATCGGGAAGCGAGGGCGAGCGGGCGGCGTCGAAGCGAAGCTGGACCGCGGTCGCCACCTTGTTCACGTGCTGGCCGCCGGGGCCGCCGGCGCGCACGAACCGCTCCTCTATCTCGGCCTCGTCGAGGACGAGCGTGCGGGTGACGCGGATCATGGCCGAAAGGGTACGCGAGGAGGCCGAGCCGCCTCAACCGTGGAGGGAACGGCGGCGGCCCGGAAGGCCCCCCCTTCGCAGCCGCCGGGCGAATGCCTATCTTGAGTCCGCCATCCCCTGCTCGGATCCCTGGACATGCGCGCGCGCACCGACACCTTGTTTGCCGCCTTTGCGGTGACCCTTTTCGTCAGCACGATTGGCGCCGTCGTCTTCTGGACCGCGGCCTTCATGTCGCTCAGCCTCGGCGGTCATGCCCTTGGCGTGACCGGGGCCCTCTCCGAGGCCTGGTCGCTCTCTCATCTCGCCCTCGTCACCCGCCTGTCGGCCGCGTTCACGGTTCCGCTCACGGCCGCGCTCGCGGTGTGGACGTTCCGGCGCGCCTACGCGGTCGAGCGCGAGTTGGCGGCGGCCGCCCCGGCGCGGGCCGGCGCGCCGGACTCGGCGTCGGCCCAGGCCCCGGCGCCCGGGGTGCCGCCGCCGGCGCCGGGGCGGGCGGGCGGACGGCCGTCGCGCCGCCGGGCGGCCTAGCCGCCGCGGTAGGGCGAGGGGTCGGTCACGTAGCCCTGGCCGAGGTCCTCGGCGAGCGCGTCCGGGTGGCGGCCGCGGGGATCGCCGTGGCCGCCGCCGCCTGGGGTTCCGAGGCGAACCACGCCGCCGGGCCTGAGGATGTGCTGGCGCTTGGGATCGGCCCGGCGGCCGTCGATCTCCACCATCCCGCAGGCCCCGGGGCGGCCGCCGGCGATGCCGAAGGCGGGAAAGAGCGTGCGCTCGGCGAGGAAGGCCGCCGCCACCGGGCGCTCGGAACGGTTCTCGAACACGATCTCCTGGCCGAGGCCGCCGCGGAATCGCCCGGCTCCGCCCGAGTCGGGGCGAAGCCGCTTGCAGCGGATGCGGAACGGCGACACCTGCTCGCAGATCTCGACCGGGGTCGAGGAGACGTTGCTCGGCCAGCTCAGCACGTTGGGGCCGTCGCGGCGGAAGCTCGCCCCCATGCCGCCGTTGAAGAAGAAGAGGTTGGCGAAGGGCTGGCCGTGCCTGCCGATGCCGGAATGGTTCATCCCCCACATCGGCGATCCCGAGGCGGCCATCACCCGCTCCGGCACCACCTCGCCCAGGCAGCCGAACACCAGGACCGGCAGGTAGTGCCCGACCAGCATCCGCGCCGCCCCCGAGGCGGGGAAGACGGGATTGACGATGCAGCCCTCCGCTCCGTGCACGGTGATCGGCCGGAACGAGCCCTCGTTGTTGGGCAGATGCGGCACCGTGCAGCACTTCACCCCGTAGGCGGTGAGGGCAAAGGTGTAGCACATGGCGACGTTGATGCCGCGGTCGACCTGGGGCGAGGAGCCGGCGTAGTCGATGTCGATCGAGTCGCCCGCGACCGTGAGGGTCATCTCGACGTGGAGCGGCTCCTCGATCAGGCCGTCGGTGTCGAGGGCGCTGCGGTAAGTACCGTCGGGAAGCTCGCGGATCGCGGCCCGCATCGCCCGCTCGCAGCGGCCCTGGACCTCGTCGGCCAGCTCGCGCAGCGTGGCCAGCCCGTGGTCCGCCATGAGCGCGACCGTGCGCGCCTCCATGGTGTCGAGCGCCACCACCTGCGCCCACAAGTCCCCCATCACCTGGTCGGGCACGCGCACGTTCTTGCGCAGGAGCTTGACCAGGATTTCCTCCGGGCGGCCCTCGCTCATCAGCTTCATGATCGGGACCTGGAAGCCCTCCTCGAACACCTCGCGCACGTCGGGCGAGCGCATCTTGCCGCCGATGTCGGGGAGGTGCGCAGTGGTCGCGGCAAAGCCGACCACGCGGTCGCGGCGGAAGATCGGCTTGGCCAGCGTGAGGTCGTGCAGGTGCCCGGTGCCGAGGAAGACGTCGTTGGTGATGAGCACGTCGCCGGGGCGCAGGGTCTCGGGCGGATACTCCTTCAGGAAGTGCTTCACGGTCGCCGGCAGCGTGCCGATGAAGGAGGGGATGCTGCGGGTCGCCTGCACCAGCGACTGGCCGCGCTCGTCGGTGACGATGCAGGAGAAGTCGTGCGACTCGCGCACCAGGGTCGAGAACGAGGTCCGGACCAGCGCCGCGGCCGCCTCGTCGGTCGCCGAGATCAGCCGCCGCCAGAGGACCTCGAGGGTGACCGCGTCGAAGCCGCTCATCCGCCCGCCGCCGCCCGGCGCCGGGCGCCCGCCCGGCCGGTCGCCTCCTCGATCAGGGCCAGGAGGCGGGTGACGTCGTCCTCGCTGTTGTAGAGGTGGAAGGAGAACCGCAGCATCCCCCGCCGGGCCGAGAGCCGCACCCGGTTGGCCGCGAGATGATCGTGGACCCGCTTGAGGAGCGGATCGCTGGTCGTGTGCAGGCCGTCGCGGGTGAGCGGGCCGACGGTGACCACCTGGGTTGGGGCGAGCCCGAACGGATCGCGGTTGACGGCGAGCCCGAGCGCGCCGAGCCCGTCGACGAACCGCCGGGCGAGGCCGGTCACGTGGGCCTCGATCTCGCGGGTGCCGATCTCGAGCAGATACTCGCACGAGGCGCGAAGCGCGGCGGCGCCGACGTAAAGGTGCCGGGTCTCGAAGCGCCGGGCGTCGCCCTTGAGGTTCAGCCGGTAGCCGTTCGCGCCCGGGTGCTCGTCGGCGTCCTCGAGCCCGGGCTTGCCGATCTGCGCCGGGCGCATGCGCCTTGCCCACTCGCGACGGCACCAGAACGCGCCCATGCCGTAGAAGGCGAGGAGATACTTGTGGGTCGAGACCGAGAGCCCGTCGATGGGAAGCGCCTGCACGTCGGTGTGGAGCGCCCCGAGCGACTGGGTGGCGTCGACGAGAAGGAAGATCCCCCGCTCGCGGCAGAACCGCCCGAGGCGGTCGAGATCGGTGCGGAAGCCGGGGACGAAGGTCACCGTCGACACCGATATCGCGCGGGTGCGCGAATCCGCCTCGCCGCACAGCGCGTCGACGTCGATGGCCAGCTCCTTGGCCGGCACCATCCGCACCTCGAGGCCGCGCTCGCGCGCCCCGAGCCACGGATAGATGATCGCCGGATGCTCGAGCTCGCCGCAGAGCACGACGTTGTCGCCGCGCTCCCAGGGAAGCCCGCCGGTGACGAAGCTCACCCCCTCGGTGGTGTTGCCGCACAGCGCCACATCCTCGGGCGCGGCGTTGAGCAGCCGGGCGAAGGCCGAGCGGGCGCCATCGAGGGCGGCCGCCCACTCCGACTTGGTGGCGGCGTTGGCGGCGCAGTCGTCGACGAACCGGCGCACGGCCTCGGCCGTGCGGGCCGGCATGATTCCGGTCGAGGACGTATCGAGGTAGGTCCAGTTGGTGGCGGCGGCGAACTCTCGCCGCGCGCGGGCGATCGACGGCATCGGCTTCCCCCTTTCGAGGCTGTTGGGCGCCGCGATGCTAGCGCCGATCGGCGGCGCGCGAAAGCGCCGCGGGACGAGGCCGGCGGTTGAATCCGCCAGCCGGAGGCTCAACCCCGGGGGACCGAGGCCGGGCGGGCACTTATGGTGTTGTCGGCGGGCGCGCCGGCCACTATCATCTGCGGAGACCAACGGAGAGGAGCGGCCAGCTCCCCGGGGGCAAGAAAGATTGGGGGACGTCTCGACACGGGGTCCCGCTTCGTTATCATGGCGGCTCCGCCGCGGCTTCGAGAGGGGCGGTTCCGGTGGCGCGAAGTTTCGGGCAGAGGCCGGGCGGGGCGGCGGGGGGCAGGGAAGCGACGCCTATTCCTTGGTGACGTCCTCAAGCGCGTTCCACAGCAGAGTTCCTAGGAGGCAACCCATGTGGATTACGTCGAAGGCGAAATGGTTGGCGGGGGCGCTCCTCGCGGTCATGACCGTGGCCGGCGGGGACGGCTACGCCCAAAATCTCCAGAAGTCGAACTTCAAGGTCATCGGACCGCCGGTCAACGCACCCAACTGGCTGGTCGCGGTCGAGCCGTTCTGGAAGACCGACGTGCCGACCTTGAGCAAGGGCGTGATCACCGCCGACGCGACCAGCCTCACCGAGGCCGGCCTCAAGGGGCCCGAGATCTTCCGGCTCAACAAGCTCGGGGTGGCCGACTTCGTCACCGGCTCGATGGGCTATGCCTCGGGCGACGTGCCCGAGATCGATGGTCTCGACATGGCCGGGGTGGCTCAGGATGTCGCGACCCTGAAAAAGATGATCAAGGCCTACGAGCCGACGATCGACAAGAAGTTCCGCGAGAAGGTGGGCGTGATCCCGCTCGGGGTGTTCCCGCTCGTCGGCCAGATCTTCTGGTGCGCGGCACCGATCAACGGGCCGCAGGACATCAAGGGCAAGAAGGTCCGCGTCCACGGTGCCGGCTGGGCGGCGTTCGTCACCGGCCTCGGCGGAACCACCGTCACCATGGCCTTCGGCGAGGTGGTGCCGGCGATGCAGCGCAAGGTGATCGACTGCGCGGTCACCGGCTCGGTCTCGGGCAACACCGCGAAGTGGATCGAGGTGGCCACGCACCTGATGCCGCTCATCATCGGCTGGAGCGCCAACATCACCACCGTCAACGTCAAGACGTGGGACGGCATGGGCGAGGCCAACCGCAAGTTCATCGCCGACAACATCGCCAACGTCCAGGACAAGCGGGCCGAGGATCTCGCCGAGGGATCGACCAACCACGGCGTCTGGTGCTCGGTCGGCGATCCACGTTGCAAGCTCGACTTCTCGCAGTACCTGCCGCTCACCAAGGCCAATCTGACGCTGGTCAATCTCACCGAGAAGGACCACGAGCTTCGCAAGCGGATCATCACCGAGCACGTGCTTCCCGACTACACGAAGCGCTGCGGCAAGGACTGCGCGCGGGGCTGGAACGAGACGGTGGGCCGGGTGGTTGGCTTGGCGGCGCCGATCAACTAAGCTCCCGAGATTGGCGGACGGAACGGCGGAGCCCCGCGTGGGGCTTCGCCTTCCGGCCTGCTTTCCAGGAATTGTCGCATAAGCGCCGAGGGCGCCCAGGTCGACCGGGTGTCCATCCGCGCACCCGGCAAGATTGAGGGGCAGACAGGGCTGCGAGGTTATCGCCGGTGCGACGAGGGCTCACCGGCGCCCGTGTGCGGCTCGGATCGGGAAAGGGGTTTTGCCACCGGCGAGCATGGGCAGCAATTTGGAGGGGATCGAGTAACATGTTCGGCGCACTCCGCGCCCTGGAGCAGGTGCAGCAGGCGACCGAGGTGGTTTCCCGCGTGACCGCCTACATCGGCGGCAGCTTCCTGCTCGTGGCCGCCCTGCTGGTGACGGTCGAGGTCGTCATCCGCAAGGTCTTCACGCTTTCCATGGGAGGGGCCGACGAGCTGTCGGGCTACGCCCTCGCCTCGAGCATGAGTTGGGGCTACGCCTACGCCCTCTTCCGGCGCTCGCACATCCGGGTCGATGCCCTTTACGTGCACCTCCCGCTCAGGGCCGCCTGCCTGCTCGACATCATAAGCCTGCTGGCCTTCGCCTGGCTGATCGGGCTGGTCAACTACCACGCCTATGTCGTGCTCACGGAATCGATTCGCATGGACGCGGTCGCCAACACCCCTCTGCAGACGCCCCTCTGGCTGCCGCAGGGCGTATGGCTGAGCGGGTTCGCCTTTTTCCTGTTCTGCATCGTTCTGCTGATGGTGCGGTCGCTGCTTTTTCTGGCCAGTGGCGAGTACCAGATGATCCGCAGGCTCGCGGGCGCTCCCTCGGTCCAGGAAGAGTTGGATGTGGAGCTGGAGGACCTGCGCCTGCACGACGGCGACGCCGTGCCGGCGGGGGGCACGGCCAAGGCCGCCGGCGAAGCCGCCGAGGGCGGGAGGCGCTGATGCTGACCGCCACCACCCTTGTCCTGATCCTTCTGGTCGCGCTTGCGCTTCCCATCGCCGTGGTGATGGGGGTGCTCGCCCTCTTCCTCGACTATGTCTACTCTCCGCTGCCGCTCCGCTTCGCCTTGGGCGAGATACTGTGGGGCCACAGCATCGATTTCATCCTGGTGGCGATCCCGCTCTTCGTCCTCATGGGCGAGCTGATGCTGCGGGCCGGCATCGCCGACAAGATGTACGGGGCGATGGTGCAGTGGCTTTCCTGGCTGCCCGGCGGCCTGATGCACGCCAACATCGGCACCTGCGCGGCGTTCGCCGCCACCTCCGGCTCGAGCGTGGCCACCGCCGCCACCATCGGCACGGTCGCGATGCCGCAGATCCACAAGCGCGGCTACAACGAACGGTTGTTCCTCGGCTCGCTTGCCGCGGGGGGGACGCTGGGCATCCTGATCCCGCCCTCGATCAACATGATCGTGTTCGGGTTCCTTACCGACACCTCGGTGCCGCAGCTCTTCCTCGGCGGGATCATTCCCGGCCTGATCCTCACCTTCCTCTACATGCTGGTGATCTTCTTCGCCTGCCTGTTCCATCCCGAATGGGACGGACACCCCGAGGAGACGAGCTGGCGGCTGCGTCTGGTATCCCTCGTCGACCTGCTCCCGCCGCTCGGCCTCTTCCTGGTGGTGGTGGGCTCGATCTACGCCGGCTGGGCGACCCCCACCGAGGCGGCGGCGCTGGGCGTGTTCTGCAGCATCGCGCTCGCCGCTGTCAACGGCCGGCTCTCGTTCGAGATGGTCGGCGAGTCTCTTCTCGGCACCATCCGCACCGCGGGGATGATGATCCTCATCCTGATCGTCTCGTTCTTCCTGAATTTTGTTTTCGCCCAGGTGGGCCTGGTGCAGGTGGTGAACAGGTTCATCCTCGGCCTGGGGCTGTCGCCCCTGAATACGATGCTGTTCATCATCGGCATCTACGTGATTCTGGGCATGTTCATGGAAACGCTGGCGATGGTGGTGCTCACCGTGCCCATCATCACGCCGGTGGTCGTCTCGCTCGGCTACGACCCGGTCTGGTTCGGCATCATGGTGGTGATCCTGAGCGAGACCGCGATCCTGACCCCCCCGGTGGGCATGATGTGCTTCGTCATCCAGGGCATCCGCGGGCGCGGCCAGCTCAACGACGTGTTCATCGGGGTCGCCCCCTTCATCCTGGCGCTGGCGGTGATGATGGGTATCTTGCTTTCCTTCCCCGACGTGGCCCTATACCTGCCGAAGCTGTTCTACCGTTAGGCTCTGCGCAGGGGGAGGGGCTGGTCGCATCGGCTCCGCCCGCATCGGCTCCGCCCGGCGGGGGCCGGGGACCGGCGAGTGGGGCCGTTGACAGGCCCCCGCCGGAGGGGTAATCCACCCCCGTCCAGCCTTCCATTCAACCTCACCAAACCCACGAGGCAAGCCTTGGAACAGTTGCGACTGGGCGTGGACATCGGTGGCACCTTCACCGATATCCTGCTCCTCGCCCCGGACGGCTCGGTCCACAGCAAGAAGGTCCTCTCCACCCCCGACGACTACAGCCGCGCGATCCAGGACGGGATCGCCCAGCTCATGGGCGAGGCCGGGATCAAGCCCGCGGCGGTGCGCGAGTGCTCGCACGGGACGACGGTGGCGACCAACGCCATCATCGAGCACAAGGGCGTCAAGGTCGGGCTGATCACCACCGCCGGCTTCCGCGACGTGCTCGAGATCGGGCGCTTCCGGCTGCCCCGCCTCTACGACTTGAGCTTCCGCAAGCCCGAGCCGCTGGTCGAGCGCCGGCTGCGTCTCGAGGTGCCGGAGCGGATCGGCGCCGACGGCGAGGTGGTCGAGCCCCTCGACCTCGAGGCGGTCGATCGGGCGTCCGACCAGCTGGTCGCCGAAGGGGTGGCGGCGATCGCCATCTGCTTCATGAACTCCTACGTCAACGGCGCCCACGAGCGCCTCGCCGTCGAGCGCGTCCGCGCCCGCCACCCCGCGCTCACGGTCACCGCCTCGACCGAGATCGTGCCCCAGATCCAGGAGTACGAGCGGACCTCCACGACGGTGGTGAACGCCTACATCCGGCCGGTGGTCGAACGCTACGTCGCCGCCCTCGAGCAGAAGCTGCGCGGGCTCCAGATCAAGGCGCCGTTGATGTTCATGCAGTCCTCGGGCGGCATCCTCCCCGGCCGGACGGCGGCGAAGAGCCCGGTCTTCATCATCGAGTCGGGGCCCGCGGCCGGCGTGGTCGGATCGCAGCGCCTGGGCGAGATCCTGAAACGTCGGAACCTGATGGTGCTGGACATGGGCGGCACGACCGCCAAGGCCACCCTGATCGAGGACGGCAAGTACGACCTCAGCCCGGAGATCGAGGTCGGCGGCCGGGCCACGGCCGGGCACCGCCTGATCCAGGGCGCGGGATACATCGTCCAGTTCCCGACCATCGACATCGCCGAGGTGGGAGCGGGCGGCGGCTCCATCGCCTGGCTCGACGCCGGCGGCGGGCTGCAGGTCGGCCCGCAGAGCGCGGGCGCCGTGCCGGGGCCGGTCTGCTACGACCTCGGCGGCACCGAACCGACGGTCACCGACGCCAACCTGCTGCTCGGCTACATCAACCCCGCGGCGCTGGTGGGCGGCGATCTCAAGCTCGACTTCGCCAAGGCGGAGCGGGCGGTGGCCGGGATCGGCGCGCGCCTCGGCCTCGACGTCACCGGCGCCGCGCACGGCATTCACCTGATCGCCAACGCCAACATGATGCGGGCGCTCGCCGGCGTCTCCACCGAGCGCGGGCGCGATCCCCGCAATTTCGTCTTACTCGCCATGGGCGGGAACGGCGCCGTGCATGCGGTCGGGCTGGCCGAGACGCTCGACATCTCGACCATCCTGGTCCCGCCGGTGGCGGGCCTCTTCAGCGCGCTCGGCCTGATCTTCGCCGACGTCGAGCACCAGCTCATCTCCGCCTTCTACCGGCTCAAGGACCAAGCGACGCCGGCGGACCTGAACGCCACGCTCACGCCGATGATCCGCGAGATCGAGGAGATGCTCCGCTCCGAGGGGTTCAACGAGGCGAAGCGGCGCGAGCTCCGCTGCTACGCCGACGTCCAGTACGTCGGGCAGTTCGGCGGCCTCACCGTGCCGCTCTCGGGATTCCCCGTGACCCGCAAGGTGATGGTCGATCTGGCCGAGGGCTTCGGGCGCGCGCACCTGCGCACCTACGGCTACCGCTCGGACGAGGAGCCGCTCCGGTTCCTTGCCCTCAAGGTGGTCGGGCGCGGGCTGGCGAAGGAGGCGCGGGTGCCGCGCCGGGTGGTGCGCGTCGACGAGCGCGCGGCCGCGCGCAGCGAGCGGCGCGCATATTTCGGCCCGGCCCGCGGCTGGATCACCACCCCGGTGGTGCCGCGCGGGGCGCTCGGGCGGAAGCCCACCGACGGGCCGCTCATCGTCGAGGAGTACGACGCCACCACCGTGGTCGGCCCCGGCTGGCGGGCGTCGCTCGACTCCTGGAACAACATCGTGATGGAACGCAAGGCGCGGAGGTAGACCATGGCGCGCACCCCCAAGAGGACCGCTCGCAGGAGCAAACCCGGGGCCGCAGCGCGAGGGACGGCAGACGCCGCCCGCAAGCGCCCGGGCCGGCGGCCGGCGAGCAGACGCGCCCCGGCCGCCAAGGCCGGGGCCGGCAAGGGACCGCGCCGTCCGAGCCCGGCGCCGAAGCGCGCGGCCAAGGTCGCCAGGGCGGCGCCCCGACGCAAGTTCACCATCGATCCGGTCGCCCGCGAGCTGATCAAGAACGCACTGGTCACGATCGCCGACAACATGGTGTTTTCGGTGATCCGCACCTCGCGCTCGACCGTGGTCAAGCAGAACCTCGACTTCTCGGCCGGGATCCTCGACTCGGCCGGCCAACTGGTGGCGCAAGGACTGTCGCTTCCGCCTCATCTCGGGGCGATGATGCCGGCGCTCGACGGGGTGCTGAAGCGCTTCCGCCACGACATCCGGCCGGGCGATCTTTTCATCAACAACGACCCCTACGAGGGGGGAAGCCACCTCAACGACATCTTTGCCTTCAAGCCGGTGTTCGCGAAGGGCGAGCTGATCTGCTTCAACTGCGTCATCGCGCACCACACCGACATGGGCGGCCGCGTTCCCGGCGGCAACGCCTCCGACTCGATGGAGATCTACCAGGAGGGCTTCCGCATCCCGCCGATCAAGCTCTACGAGGGCGGCAAGCTCAACGAGACCTTCATGCGCATCATGGACAAGAACGTCCGCATGTCGGTGAGGGTGCTGGGCGATCTCCGCGCTCAGGTCGCCGCCGTCAATCTCGCCGAGAAGGAGATGCTGAAGTTCTGCGGCGAGCACGACGTCCGCGAGCTCAAGGTCTACATGCAGGAGCTGATCGACTACGCCGAGCGCCTGACGCGGGCCTCGATCGCCAAGCTCCCCGACGGCGACGTCAGCTTCACCGACTACATGGACGACAACGGCGTCGGTATCGGCCCGATGAAGATCCAGCTCAGGCTGATCAAGAAGGGCGACGAGGTCACGGTCGATTACACCGGCACCTCGGCGCAATGCGGCGGCGCGCTCAACCCGAACATCGCCTTTACCAGGTCCTGCACTTATGCCGGGCTGCGCTGCGTGCTCGACCTCAACGTCCCCAACAACGCCGGCTTCTACAAGCCGATCACGGTGATCGCGCCGGAGGGAACGTTCGTCAACCCGCTGTTCCCGGCCGCGCTGGGGGCGCGCGGCGCGACCGGCTATCGGCTCAGGCACGCGGTCATGGGGCTCCTCGCCCAGCTCATGCCGGAGCGCATGCAGGCCTGCCCGGGGGGCTCGGAGTTCGCCGTCGCCATGGGCGGCTACTTCAAGGATCGCACCCCCTTCATGAGCCTCGAGTTCCACAACACCACCGGCGCCGGGGGCGGGCCCGACCGCGACGGGCAGGACGGCTCGCCCTTCGCCATCGGCAACCTCGCCAACACGCCGATGGAGCTGATCGAGGCCGAAGCGCCGGTGCGCTACCAGCGCTATGGCTTCCTCCCCGACACCGACGGTGCCGGCAAGTACCGCGGCTGCCTCGGCATCGTCCGCGAGTACCGGTTCCTGGCCGACGAGGCAACCGTCCAGGTGCGCTGCGACCGCGAATTCAACCCGCCCTGGGGCTTGCTCGGCGGCCAGCCGGCGAGCCCGCAGCGGAGCTACCTCAACCCGGAGACCGAGAACAAGCGCATGCCCTCCAAGTTCATCCGGGTGATGAAGAAGGGCGAGGTGTTTCGCTCCGAGATGCCGGGGGGCGGGGGCTACGGCAACCCCTTCGAGCGCGACGCCAAGGTGGTGGCCGAGGACGTGCGCCAGGGGAAGCTGACGCTCAAGCGCGCCCGCGATGCCTACGGGGTGGCGGTCGATCCCGCCACCTTCGCCGTCGACGAGGTGGAGACCCGGCGGCTTCGCTCCGGCGCGGCCGCGGCCTGACGGGCGCGGAACAACCAAGGCACAGCGTCGCGAGGGGGGGATCCGTGACCGAATACCGATTGGGTGTCGACATCGGCGGCACCTTCACCGACATCCTGCTCCTCGGCCCCAAGGGGGCCGTGTTCACCAAGAAGGTCCTCTCCACGCCCGACGACTACAGCCGGGCGATCCAGGAGGGGGTGTCCGAGATGCTGCGCGAGATCGGCGTCGGGGCCGCCCAGGTATCCGAGCTTTCGCACGGCACCACCATCGCCACCAACGCCATAATCGAGCGCAAGGGGGTGAGGGTGGCGCTGGTCGCCACCAAGGGCTTCCGCGACGTGCTCGAGCTCGGGCGATTCCGCCTGCCTCGGCTCTACGACCTCGACTTCCGCAAGCCGCGGCCGCTGGTCGAGCGGCCGCTCCGCTTCGAGGTGCCGGAGCGCATTCTCGCCTCGGGCGAGGTGCGGACCCCGGTGGACATGGCTGCCGTCGACGCGCTCGCCGAGACGCTCAAGGGGCTCGCCGTGGACGCGGTCGCGATCTGCTTCATGAACTCCTACGCCAACCCGGCGCATGAGCGGCTGGTGGCGGCGCGGCTGCGCGAGCGTCTGCCCGGCGTCACGGTGACCGCCTCGACCGAACTCGTGCCCCAGATTCAGGAGTACGAGCGGACTTCGACCACCGTGGTCAACGCCTACATTCGGCCGGTGGTCGAGAGCTACCTTAAGGCGCTCTCGGCCGAGATGCGCTCGCTCGGCATCAAGGTGCCGCTGATGATCATGCAGTCCTCGGGCGGTATCCTGCCGGCCGAGGCGGTGGCCGAGAGCCCGGTCTTCATCATCGAGTCCGGACCTGCCGCCGGCGTCGTCGGGGCGCAGCGGCTCGGCCAGCGCATTGGGCTTCGCGACCTGATGGTGCTCGACATGGGCGGCACCACCGCCAAGGCGAGCCTGATCGAGGAAGGCGCCTATCAGCTTTCGCCCGAGATCGAGGTCGGCGGCGAGGCCACCGCCGGCCACCGCCTGATCCAGGGCAATGGCTACGTCGTCCAGTTCCCCACCCTCGTCATCGCCGAGGTGGGCGCCGGCGGCGGCTCGATCGCCTGGATCGACGCCGTGGGCGGCCTCAAGGTGGGTCCGCGGAGCGCGGGCGCCGCGCCCGGCCCGGTCTGCTACGATCTCGGCGGCGAGTTGCCGACGGTGACGGATGCGAACCTTCTGCTCGGCTACCTCAACCCCGAGGCCCTGGTCGGCGGCGACCTCAAGGTCAACTATCCGAAGGCGGAAGCCGTCCTTGCCGACCTCGGCCGCGGGCTCGGCCTCGACCCGACGGCGACGGCCCACGGCATCCACCGCATCGCCAACGCCAACATGATGCGCGCGCTGACCGCGGTCTCAAGCGAGCGCGGCCGCGATCCGCGCCAGTTCATGCTCCTCGCCATGGGCGGGAACGGCGGCGTGCACGCCACCGGGCTGGCCGAAGCGCTCGGCATCAAGCGGGTGGTCGTGCCGCCGGTGGCGGGGCTATTCAGCGCCCTCGGTCTGCTGTTCGCCGACGTCGAGCACACCATGATCCGTGCCTTCTATCACGAGCTTCGCAAGACCGGACCGGAGGACTTCAACGCGGTGCTCAAGCCCCTGTTCAAGCAGCTCGACGGGTATCTGCGGGCCGAGGGCTTTACCGGTGCCGGCCGGCGCGAGCTGCGCGCCTATGCCGACGTGAAGTATGTCAGCCAGGGGAGCAGCCTCACCATCCCGCTCGCGCGCTTTCCCGTGGATGCCAAGGGGCTGGCCCTGCTGGCCGAGGGATTCGGCGACGAGCACGAGCGAACCTACGGCTACCGCTCGGACGACGAGCCGCTGCAGATCGTGGCGCTCCGCGCCATCGGCCGGGGCGTGGCGCGCACGTCGCGGGTGCCGGAGCGCGTGGCGCGCGAGGGCGAGCGGGTGTCGGCGCTGGGCGAGCGCAGGGCCTACTTCGGGCAGGGCCAAGGCTGGCGCAAGACGCCGCTGATGCCGCGCCGGGCGCTCGCCGGCGGCCGCCGCAACGGGCCGCTGATCGTCGAGGAGTACGACACCACCACCGTGGTCCCGCCGGGCTGGCGGGCCTCCCTCGATTCCTGGAACAATATCGTCATCGACAAGGCGAGGGGCTAGCCATGGCCGCGAAGAGGGCGAGCAAGGCCGCCGCGACCGCGGCGAAGAAGGCAACGAAAGCGACGAAGGCACCCCGGCGGGTCGTGGCCAAGACTCCGATCGCGCGGGCGCGCCGGCCGCGCGCCGCCATCGACCCGGTCACCCGCGAGCTGATCAAGAACGCGCTCAGCACCATCGCCGACAACATGGTGGTGTCGGTGATCCGCACCTCGCGTTCGAACGTGGTCAAGCAGAACCTGGACTTCTCCACCGGTATCCATCTGGCCGACGGCCAGCTGGTGGCGCAGGGCCTGTCGCTGCCCCTCCACCTGGGGGCGATGATGCCGGCGCTCCGGGGGGTTCTGAACCGGTTCCAGGGCAACATCCGCCCGCACGACATCCTGATCAGCAACGACCCCTACGAGGGCGCAAGCCACCTCAACGACATCTTCATGTTCAAGCCGGTGTTTGCCGGCCGCGAGCTCGTCGCCTTCATGTGCACCATCCTGCACCATACCGACATGGGTGGCCGGGTGCCGGGCGGCAACGCCACCGACTCGATGGAGATCTACCAGGAGGGATTTCGCATCCCGCCAATCAAGGTCGCCGAGGAGGGCCGGCTCAACGATACCTTCTTCCGCCTGTTCGAGAAGAACGTGCGCATGCCCGAGCGAGTGCTCGGCGACTTCCGCTCCCAGATCGCCTCGGTCAGCATCGCCGAGAAGGAGATGCAGAAGCTGATCGCCGAGTGGGGCGGGGCCACGGTCAAGACCTACATGCAGGAGCTGATCGACTACGCCGAGCGCCTGACGCGGGCCTCGATCGCCAGGCTCCCCGACGGCGACGTCGGCTTCACCGACTACATGGACGACAACGGCATCGGCATCGGTCCCGTGCGCTACCAGCTCCGGCTGATCAAGAAGGGCGACCGGATGCATGTCGATTACACCGGAACCTCGCCCCAGAACGGCGGCGCGCTCAACCCCAACTTCGCCTGCACCGCCTCCTGCACCTGGGCGGCGCTGCGGACCGTGCTCGATCCCGAGATTCCGACCAACGCCGGCTTCTACAAGCCGATCAAGGTCACGGCGCCGGAGGGCTGCTTCCTCAACCCGCAGTTCCCGGCCGCGCTGGGGGCGCGGGGCGCAGCGGGCTACCGGGTGCGCCACGCGGTGATGGGGCTCCTGGCTCAGCTCCTGCCCGACCGTCTCCAGGCATGCCCCGGCGGCTCGGAGTTCGCGGTCGCGGTCGGCGGCTACTACAAGGACCGCACGCCCTTTATGACGCTGGAGTTCCACAACACCACCGGCATCGGCGGTGGGCCGAACAAGGATGGCCAGGACGCCGGCCCCTTCTGCATCGGTAACCTCGCCAACACGCCGATGGAGCTGATCGAGACCGAGGCGCCGGTGATGTACGAGGAGTACGGGTTCCTGCCCGACACCGACGGCGCGGGCAAGTACCGGGGCGGGCTCGGCATCGTCCGCCAGTACCGCTTCCTCGCCGACGAGCAGACGGTTCAGGTGCGCTCCGACCGCGAGTTCAACCCGCCCTGGGGCCTTTTCGGCGGCAAGCCGGGGGCGGGGCAGCGCAACTTCCTCAACCCCGACCGGCAAAACGAGCGCCTGCCGACCAAGTTCATCCGCACCCTCGGGAAGGACGACGTGCTCCGCGCCGAGATGCCCGGCGCCGGCGGCTACGGCAATCCCTTCGAACGCGACGCCCGCGCGGTCGCCGAGGACGTGTGCCACGGCAAGATCAGCCTCAGGCGGGCGCGCGAGGTCTACGGGGTCGCGGTCGATCCCGCCACCTACGCGGTCGACGAGGAGGAAACCCGGCGGCTGCGTTCCGGCGCGCCGTCCTGAGCAGCCGCCGGTCCCGCGCTCAGTCGAGCGCGGAGCGGAGAAAGGTCACGCGGCGCCGGAGCCGCTCGACCTCGGCGGCGAGGGGCGCGCGCGTCCCCGCCCGGATCGCGGCCCGGAAGCGGGCGGCGAGCCCCGCCCCGGCCGCTTCCGTGAGGCTGCGGGTCTCGGCGTCGGTGCGCCCGCTCGGCTTTTGGATCACGTCGACCACGTTCCTCACCCGCAGGCAGCGGAGCGCGTCCTCGGTCGTCGCCTTGCGCGAATAGAAGACGACGGGAACCTCCGGGAACGCCCGTGCCACCGCCTTGCCGAGCGCGATCCCGCCCGCGGGCCCCTGGCCCCGGGCGGCGAGCACGGCCTCGAGCCGGGCGCGCGCGGCGAGGGCGTTGGCGTGGGCCCGGCGGAGTTCGGCCCGGTCGCTTTCGAGGCGGAGCGGCGCGGCCTTGAGGGCGCCGAGCGCGCGGGCATTCGGCCGGCCGCTGGGGAAGTAGAGGTCGAGCACGAAGAGGTCGGGCCGCCAGCCCGCGCGCATGCGCCCGCGGGCCTCGGCCAGGCTGGTGGCGACGACGAGGTCGAACGCCTTGCCGAACACGGCGGCGAAGAGGGGAAGCTCGAACGAGCCGTCGTCGTCGATGAAGCAGAGCCGGCGCCGCATGGGTCGGATCCCCTTTTATCGCCGCCGGGGTGAGGAGGCGAGGAGCGCGGCGAGCATCGGTGCGACCCCGGTGATCGCGCCGGCGCAGCCGGCCGCATTCAGCCCCGGCACCACCGTTTCCCTGGCACGGGCATACGCCGCGATCCTCACCGCATCGCGCACCGCCGGCTTGGCGTTCAGGGCCGAGAGCGCGGCCGCGATCTCCTGGCGCATGGGCCGGTGCCAAGCGTTCAGGGCCTCCGGCCGGTTGAGGGTGAGAACGGCGACCCCGTCGTCGCCTTCCTCGAGCTGGATGAACCGGAACATGCGGATCGGCTCCTCATCCTGCGGGGGAAGCTCCAGTTGAGCCAAAGCCAGCGGCCGCCGGCAAGGGCCTTGTCGCCCTGGATTGACCCGGGATCGGGGCCGGCGCGATCCTGATCCGTCGGATCGAAGCGGAGGCGGGCGATGGCGGGACGGGGACGACTTGCCGGCAAGGCGGCGATCGTGACCGGGGCGGCGGGCGGAATCGGGCGGGCGATCTCGCTCCGCTTCGCCGAGGAGGGGGCGGGCGTGGTCGCGGCCGACATCGACGGAGCCGGCGCCGAGCGCACGGCCGGGGCCGTCGCCGAGGCCGGTGGGCGGGCAATGGCCTGCGCCT
Source organism: Pseudomonadota bacterium (assembly GCA_016202695.1). GTDB lineage: Bacteria > Pseudomonadota > Alphaproteobacteria > JACQOE01 > JACQOE01 > JACQOE01. The sequence goes on from JACQOE010000048.1 coordinate 28,276, forward strand.
GCGACGTCTCCCAATCGCGCTCGGCCAAGGCCGCGGTCGAGGCGGCGCTCAAGCGCTTCGGCGCCATCCACGTGCTGGTCAACAACGCCGCCATCTGGGTGGGCGATGCGAGCGTCGTCGATCTCGACGAGGCCGACTGGCAGCGGGCCGTGGCGGTGAACCTCACCGGCGCATTCCTGATGAGCAAGCACGCCGTGCCGGCGATTATCGCCGCCGGGGGCGGAAGCGTCATCCATGTCGCCTCGCAGCTCGCCCATGTCGCGCGGCCCGGGCGGCCCTGGTACTGCGCCACCAAGGGGGCGCTGATCCAGCTCGCGCGGGCGATGGCCGTCGATCACGCGGCCGGGAGGGTGCGGGTGAACACCCTGTCGCCGGGACCGACGCTGACCGAGAAGAACATTGCCCTCTACGGCGGCATTGAGCGGGTGACCGCCGAGATGGGCGGGCGCACGCTCTTCAACCGCCTGGCCGAGCCGCGCGAGATCGCCGAGGCGGCGGTGTTCCTGGCCAGCGACGAGTCTTCCTTCATGACCGGGGCCGACCTGCTGGTGGACGGGGGCTACCTCGCCCGCTGAGCGCTCGCCCTCTTGTGATCGGGTCCGTGTCCGCGACGGTGCTATGCTGGCCCCCGAAATCCGCCGCCGCGCCGGTCACGATGGAACGACCCCCGATCCGCCTCAACGCGCTTGCCACCGCGGTCCCGGCGCACGTGCTCGGCCAGGGAGAGGTCGAGGCCGCGGCGGCGCGGGTGTTCGCCCGGCAGTCGGAGTTGTTCGAGCGCCTCAAGGGCGCCTACGCCAACGCCGGCATCGAGCGGCGCCATTCCTGCGTGCCGCTGGAGTGGTACCTCGCGCCACACGGCTGGAAGGAGCGCCAGGCCCTGTTCGGCGAGTATGCGGTGGCGCTCTTCCAGGCGGTCGCCGAGCGGTGCCTGAGGCGCGCGGGGCTCGGCGTCGAGGCGATCGACGCGGTGATCTCGGTCACCTCGACCGGCATCGCCACGCCCTCGCTCGACGCGGTCCTGGTCGAGCGGATGGGCTTCCGGCGCGACGTGGCCCGGGTTCCCCTCTTCGGCCTGGGCTGCGCGGGCGGGGTGCTGGGGCTCGCCCGCGCCGCCGCCCTGGCACGGAGCGCGCCCGGCAGCCGGGTCCTGCTCCTGGTGGTGGAGCTCTGCGGCCTCACTTTCCGCATGAGCGATCTCTCCAAGAGCAACCTGATCGCGACCGCGCTTTTCGGCGACGGGGCGGCCGGGGCGGTCGTCTCGACCGCGGGCGGGGGGCCGGTCGTCGCCGGCTGGGGCGAGCACACCTGGCCGGCGAGCCTGGGGGTCATGGGCTGGAACGTCGAGGACGACGGCTTTGGGGTGCTGTTCTCGCGCGACATCCCGGCGCTGGTGCGCGAGCGCATGGCCGAGGCGGCGCGCGGGGCGCTGGCGGCGATGGGCCTCGGCCTCGCCGACATCGACCGGGTGGTGAGCCACCCGGGCGGGGCGAAGGTGATCGTCGCCCTCGAGGAGGCGCTCGGGCTCGCGCCCGGTACCATGGCCGAGGCGCGCGAGGTGCTGCGCACCCACGGCAACATGTCGTCGGCGACCGTGTTCTTCGTCCTCGAACGGGTGCTCGCCGGGGCGGCGCGGGCTCCCGAGCGTTATCTCCTGACCGCGCTCGGACCCGGATTCACCGCCGCGTTCCTGGTCCTGGAGCGGGGGTGAGCGAGCTTTTCGGACCGGTCCACCTGGTGGTCGCGCTGGTCGCGCTCCAGCGCCTCGCCGAGCTCGCCTATGCCCGGCGGAACACCCGCCGGCTCCTCGCCGAGGGCGGAGTCGAGGCCGGCGCCGGCCACTACCCGCTGATCGTGCTCCTGCACGCGGGCTGGCTGGCCGCGCTCGCGCTCCTCGTGCCGGCGGACGAGCCGGTTCGCTGGCCGGCGCTCCTCGCCTTCCTGGCGCTCCAGCCGCTCCGCCTCTGGGTCCTCGTCGCGCTCGGGCGCCGCTGGACGACGCGGATCATCACGCTTCCGGGGGCGCCCTTGGTGCGGAGTGGCCCCTACCGGTTCTTCCGCCATCCCAACTACGCCCTCGTCGCCGCCGAGGTGGCGCTGCTTCCGCTTGCCTTCGATGCCTTGGCGATCGCGGCCGTCTTCTCCGCCCTCAACCTCGCCCTCCTCGCCTGGCGGGTCCGCATCGAGGAGCGCGCCTTGGCCGCGCGCCGGTGATGATGAGCCCCGAGGACCGCGCCCGCGCCTTCGCCGCCCTCGGGCTGCCGCGCGTGATCGGCCATCGCGGCGCCGCCGGGCATGCGCCCGAGAACACGCTCGCCGGGCTCGTAGCTTGCGCGCGGCTTGGGGCGCGCTGGGCCGAGGTGGACGTGCGGCTCACCGCTTGCGGCCGGCCCGTGCTGCTGCACGACGAGACCCTCGAGCGCACGACCGGCGGCAGGGGCCCGGTGGCGGAGCGGCCCTATGCCGAGATCGCGGCCCTCGATGCCGGCGCGTGGTTCTCCCCCGCCTTTACCGGGGAGCGCATCCCGACGCTTACCGAGGCCCTGGCCTGCTGCCGGCGGCTCGGGCTCGGCCTCAACGTTGAGGTCAAGCCCTGTCCGGGGCGCGAGGCCGAGGCCGCCGCCGTGCTCGCCCGCTCCCTGTCCGTCCAACCGGGCGTGGCGGTCCTCGCCTCGAGCTTCGCCGCCGAGGTCCTGGCCGCCCTCGCCGAGGCGGCCCCGGGCCTCGCGCGCGGCCTCGTGATCGAGCGGGCCCCGCGGCCCGAGGAGGCGGAGGCCCTCGCCCCGGGGGTGGTGTCGCTGCACGTCGCCGAGCGCACCCTCACCCCCGCCGGCGCCCGGGCGCTGAAGGGCGCCGGTTTCGGCCTCCTCGCCTACACGGTCAACGGCCGCCGGCGCGGCCGCGCGCTCCTCTTCCGGGGGGTGGATGCGGTGATCAGCGACTACCCCGACCGGCTTCTTTCCCTCGCCTGAGGGCCGACGGGCGGCCGGGGAAAGGCCGGCTTGCCCGGCCCTTCCGAATGGGCTACGCTTTGCCATGCGTCTCGGCGGGTAACAGAGATGCGATCAACGTTGAACCAACAACAGATCCAATAACAACCATCACCGCTCCTTGCCGCCCGCGGAGCGGAGTCCGGAAAGGCTGGAACATCGCATCCGTCGGCCTGCCTCTGCGGAGGGTCACGGAGGCACTTGGCGCGGATTTCATAAGGAGGCAGGGATGTTGGCAAGACTGTATCAAGTTGGGCTCGGCCTCGGGCTCGGCCTCGCGGTCGGCCTTTCCGGCGCGCTTGCGCAAGATTTCCCGAAGGTGCACCTCAAGACCATCGGTTCCAATCCCGGCACGTCGAACCTCGAGGACATCCACAAGCCACTCTTCCTCGAGCGCCTGCCCCAGGTGACGGGCGGCCGCGTGACCGCCGATGTCATCGCCCAGAGCGAGGCGGGCATCAAGGGGCCCGAGTTCTTCCGCATGGCCAACCTGGGGGTCGCCGACATCTTCACCGCGACGGCGACCTACGCCTCCGGCGAGCTGCCGATGATCGAGGGCATCGAGGTCTCGGGGCTGATCCAGGACGTTCCCACCCTCAGGAAGGTGATAGCGGTGGCCCTGCCGCGGCTCGAGAAGATGTACCTGGAGCGGGCCAACGTCATGCCCCTTACCATGTGGCCGACGGGCGGGCAGATCTTCTGGTGCGCGGTGCCGCTCAACAACATCGCCGACCTGAAGGGGAAGAGGACCCGGGTCTTTTCCTCGTCGATGGCCGAGTTCGTCGAGGCGCTCGGCGCCGTTCCCGTGACCATCCCGTTCTCCGAGGTGGTCCCGGGCATGCAGCGCAAGGTGATCGACTGCGCCATCACCGGCTCCAACTCCGGCAACCTGGCGAAGTGGACCGAGGTCGCCACCCACATCTATCCCATGATCGTGCAGTGGAGCGTCATGTCGATGGTGGCGAGCAAGGGCTCCTGGGCCAAGCTCGACCCCAGGGTCCAGCAGGTGATCCTGAAGGAGGCCAACGGCTGGGCGGCCGCGCGCGGCTGGAAGATGGCCGAGGAGGCCACCGACCACGGCGTCTGGTGCACGGTCAACGACCCGCGTTGCGTAACGACCGTCACCAAGCCGCGGCCGCTCAACAAGACCAACCTGACGCTCGTTCCCGTGACAGCGGAGGACCAGAAGACCCGGCTCAGGATCCTGCAGGAGGTCGCCCTGCCGAAATTCGCCAAGCGCTGCGGCAAGGAGTGCACCGACTGGTTCAACGACACGGTCGGGAAGACACTCGGCGTCACCGCCAAGGCGATGTGATCCGGGTCACGTAGGGTGCGGGCAGGCGCGGACCTTGCCGCGCCTGCCCGGCCGCGCGCTTCCGGGAGATCGGCCGGAACCCACCTCGACGGAGACGCGACCGTCAAGGCCGAGCCCACCGGCGCGCCGGCGGCTATGGCGGTTTCGATTGGGGGAGGGGGATCGAGATGGATCGCGTCCACGCGATAGCCGAGAGGATCGCAAACTTCGGCGCCTACGGCGGGTGCATGCTGCTTTTCGTTGCGGCGGTGGTGGTCAGCGTCGAGGTGGTGATTCGCAAGCTCTTCGGGCTCTCGCTGGGCGGCGCGGACGAGCTTGGCGGTTACGCCCTCGGCATCAGCATGGCCTGGGGCTACTCCTTTGCCCTGTTCAAGAAGACGCACATCCGCGTCGACGCGATCTACCTTCGTTTTCCGCTCGCCGTTCGCTCGGTTCTCGACGTGGTCTCGCTCGCCAGCTTCACGGCGATGGTCGCGATGCTCTGCTACCGCGCCGCCTTCGTCATCTCCGAGACCATCCGCCTCGAGGCGCGGTCGAGCACGCCGCTCGCCACTCCCCTGATCGTGCCGCAGGGCCTGTGGATGGCCGGGCTCGTCTTCTTCCTCTTCTGCCTCGCCCTGTTTACGGTCCGCACCGCGCAGGCGCTGTGGCGGCGCGATCTCGCCGCCGTGCAGCGCCTGGCGGCGCCGCTCTCGGTGACCGAGGAGGTGGCGGAGGAAGTGGCCTCGGCCGCCACCCGGCTGCGCGCGGGCGCCGACTGAGAGGCCCGGGATGCTGACCACCGCCTTCCTCGCCCTCCTCGTCTTCATCGCGCTCGGCCTGCCGATGGCCGTGGTGCTCGGCTTCCTCGGCCTGTTCCTCGATGTGACCTTTGCCTTCCTGCCCCTGCACAAGGCCTTCGGCGAGATTTTCTGGGCGCACAATATCGACTTCGTCCTCGCCGCGATTCCACTCTACATCCTCATGGGCGAGATCATCCTGCGGGCCGGGATCGCGGACCGGATGTACAACAGCATGGCGCACTGGCTCTCCTGGCTGCCGGGCGGGCTCATGCACGCCAACATCGGCACCTGCGCGGCGTTCGCCGCGACCTCGGGATCGAGCGTGGCCACGGCCGCCACCATCGGCGTCGTCGGCATGCCGCAGATCGAGCGGCGCGGCTACAACGAGCGCCTGTTCCTCGGCAGTCTCGCCGCCGGCGGGACGCTGGGCATCCTGATCCCGCCCTCGATCAACATGATCGTCTACGGCTTCCTCACCGAGACCTCAGTGCCGCGACTCTATTCGGCCGGCATCATCCCGGGCATCCTGCTCACCGCGTTCTACATGGCGGTGATCCTCGCCTCCTGCCTGCTGCGGCCGGAATGGGGCGGCCGGCCCGAGCGCTCGACCTGGGGCCGGCGCCTGCGGAGCCTGGTCGACCTGGTGCCGCCGGTGATCCTTTTCCTCCTCGTCGTCGGCTCGATCTATGCCGGCTGGGCGACGCCCACCGAGGCGGCGGCGCTAGGCGTCGTCGCCGCGGTGGGCCTGGCCGCCTGGAACCGGCGCCTCAATACCGCCATGCTGCGCGAGGCGGCCGAGGGCACCATGCGCACCGCGGCAATGATGATCCTGATCCTCATCGTCGCCTTCTTCCTCAACTTCGTCCTCGCCTCGATCGGACTGGTCACCGTGGTCAACAACTTCATCCAGGGCCTCGGGCTGGCGCCGATGACCACCGTGCTCATCATCATCGGCATCTACGTCGTCCTCGGCATGTTCATGGAGACGTTGGCGATGGTGGTCCTCACGGTGCCGATCATCACGCCGGTGGTCGTCGCGCTCGGCTTCGACCCGGTCTGGTTCGGGATCATCATCGTGATCATGAGCGAAACCGCGCTCCTCACCCCGCCGGTGGGGATGCTCTGCTACGTCATCCAGGGCATCCGCGGCCGCGGCGAGCTGACCGACATCTTCATCGGCGTCACCCCGTTCTACGGCGCGCTCGCCGCCCTGATCGGGTTGCTGCTGGCCTTCCCCGAGCTCGCGCTCTTCCTGCCGCGGCTTTTCTACGGCTGAGCCGCCGGCCGGCGCCGCGCCGCGGCGAGCCGATGTCAGTTCTCCGGCTTCTCCGACTCGGGCTCGGTGTCCGCGGGATAACGCACCACCAGGTCCCGCAAGGTGACGATCCCGACTGGCTGGCGCTCGGCGTCGACGACCAGGGCGCGCGAGAGCCCGAGCCGGACCAGCAGGCGGACGGCGTACTTCACGTGCATGTCGGAGGGCAGCGTCACCACCGGCTTCGACATGACCTCGTAGACGTTGACCCGGCTGGGCGCGCGTCCCTTGGCGATCACCTCGCGGGCGATGTCGGAGACGACGAGCAGCCCGAACTCGTCGGATTCGTCGCGGCGCTCGACGGCGAGCGAGCTCACGCTCGCCTCGCGCATGGCGTCGATCGCCTCCTTGACGGTGGCGGTCCGCCCGATGGTGCGGACCTCGGTCACCATCACGTCGCGGACCTTGGGATAGGCGACCTCGCTCATACCTCCTCCTCGACCTCTTCGAGCAGGGCCGGCATCTGCGTCTTCAGGCCGACCGCGTCCTCGATCGCGAGCTGGAAGGCGAGCCCGGCCCCGTGCTCCTCGTCGAAGTGGCCCGCCTTGGCGATCGTCTCGAGGATCTCCCTCGCCCGCGGCGCGGCGACCAGGAAGAGGACGACATCCATCTGGGCGGCAAGCTCGAGCCCGAGGAAGGTCTTCCCGGGCTCCAGCCCTTCGCCGCGGCAGTTGGTGATCACGGTCGCCCCGGTCGCGCCGGCTTGCCGAGCGGCATCGATCACCGCTTCGGACCCGCCCTCCTTGACCAGGGCGACGACGAGCTTCAGGTTCATTCCGCGTCCTCCTCTTCCCCTCTCCCTTTCCGACCGGTGAGCCGGGACGCCAGCAGCGCGTAGCCCATGACGGAGAGCATCGGGAACAGGGCCGCAAACGCGATCAAACCGAACCCGTCGACGAGGGGGTTGCGCCCCGGCACCGTCGACGCCAGCCCGAGGCCGAGCGCGGCCAGGATCGGGACCGTCACGGTCGAGGTGGTCACGCCGCCCGAGTCGTAAGCGAGCGCGACGATGCTCCTGTCCACCCGCATGGTCTGCACGACGACGACAGCGTAGCCGACGAGGATGAAATAGACGAGGGGGATGCCGGTCACGATCCGGAGCGCCCCCAGCGCCACCCCGACCGACACGCCGAGCGCGACGACCAGCCTGAGCCAGCCGGGCCGCACCGTCCCGCCCGACACCTCGTGCGCCTTCCGTGCCACCGCGATCAGGGCCGGCTCGGCGATCGTGCAGGCGAAGCCAATCGCCGCGGCGAACGCATAGGCCCAGCCGTAGCCGCGCCAGTCGGTCGCGCCCGCCGCGCCGCCGACGAAGGCGGAGGCCGAAAGCTGCCTCGCCATCGTCTCGCCGATCGGGAAGAGCGCCTCTCCGAGTCCGACCAGGAAGAGCGTCATCCCGACGATCACGTAGATCGTCCCGGCGGCGATTCGGCGCAGGTTCGGCGGTCGCCTCCGGATGATTAGCGCCTGAAAGACGAACAGGACCACGACGATCGGCGTCACGTCGGCGAGCGTGGCCAAGGCCGTTCGCGAGAGGTGCTCGACAAGCGCCACGGCGGTTCCGCTCACCGGAGCATGCCGAAGGCGAGTACGAAGATCATGGGCGTCAGGCTCGCGAACGCGATCAGGCCGAAGCCGTCGACCATCGGGTTGCGTCCGCGGATCGCCTGCGCGAGGCCCACTCCCAGGGCCGCCACCAGCGGCACCGTGACCGTGGAGGTGGTGACGCCCCCGGAGTCGTAGGCGATGCCGATGATCTCGGCCGGCGCGAGCCCGGTCATGGCGAGCACGATCAGGTAGCCGCCGATGATGAAATGCTGGATCGGCCAGCCCTTGACGATGCGCAGGACTCCGATCACCAGCGCGATCCCCACCGCGAGCGCGACGACCAGGCGCAGGGTGCCGGCGTAGTCGGCCTTGGCGGCGGCCGTGGCGGCGATCGCGCCGGCGCGGCTCGCCACCTCGGCCGCCTCGCCCGTGACCGCGATCAGGGCCGGCTCGGCGATGGTGGTGGCGAAGCCGAGGCAGAAGGCGAAGGCGAAAAGGAGGGCGAGACTTCCCCTGCGCGCCAGCGCATGCGCCATCGCCTCGCCCAGCGGGAAGAGCCCGGCCTCGAGCCCCTGCACGAAGAGCGCGAGCCCGACCACCACGAACCCGAGGCCGACCAGCACCCGGCCGAGGTCGGGAAAAGGCTGCTCCAGCACGACCGCCTGGAAGAACGCCACCACCAGCACCACCGGCGTGAGGTCGCGCAGCGCGCCGAGGAGCAGCCTCAGAATGGTGACGAGCGCAGAGGCCATGCCCCGAGCGCCCCATTGCCGCGCGCAGGCGGCCGCCGCGTCAGCCGGCGCGCCAGGCCACCACCTCCTGGCGCTGCTCGCCCAGGGCGTCGATGCCGAGGCGCATCACGTCGCCCGGCTTGAGGTACTGCGGCGGCTTCCTGCCCATGCCCACCCCCGCCGGCGTGCCAGTGATCAGCACGTCGCCGGGAAGGAGCGTCATGAAGCGGCTGACATAGGCAACCAGCACCGCCACTCCGAAGATCATGTTGGCGGTCGAACCCCGCTGCATCCGCGTCCCGTTCACCTCCAGCCAGAGGCCGAGCCGCTGCGGGTCGGGCACCTCGTCGCCGGTCACCAGCCAGGGCCCAAGGGGGGCGAAGCTGTCGCAGCTCTTGCCCTTGTCCCAGGTGCCGCCCCGCTCGAGCTGGTAGGAGCGCTCGGAGACGTCGTTGCAGATCGTGTAGCCGGCGACGAAGCGAAGGGCGTCCTTCTCCTCGACGTAGCGGGCGGTGGTGCCGATCACGACCGCGAGCTCGACCTCCCAGTCGGTCTTGGCCGAATCCTTGGGCAGCATCACCGGGTCGAAGGGCCCCGAGAGCGCCGACGTCGCCTTCATGAACACGACCGGCTCCTTGGGAACTTGCATGCCCGCCTCGGCCGCGTGGTCGGAGTAGTTGAGGCCGATGGCGACGATCTTGCCGACTTCGGCGACCGGCACCCCGAGCCGCGGCTTGCCCGCGACCGCCGGGAGCGAGGAGGGATCGAGCCGGCCGAGCCGGGCGAGGCCCGCGGCGGAGGTCGCCATGGCGTCGATGTCGGCGACGTGGCCCGAGAGGTCGCGCAGCGCGCCCGCCCCGTCGATCAGTCCGGGATTCTCGGCGCCCTTGTTGCCGTAGCGGACCAGCTTCATTCTCTCCTCCTCAAGCGGGGTTGGGCGTCGAGGGCCGACTCTACGCGAGCGCCGCCGGGCGCACACCCTACGTGGGCGCCCCTTGCGGAAGGCGCCATGCGGGTGCCGGAGAGCGGTCAGATCACCTCGTCGTCGTGGGAGGTGGTCTCGCCGTAGCGGCGGAGCGACGGCGCCTTAAGGCCCTCGTAGAGCCTGTCGATCTGGGCCGCGGTCTCGCGGTTGGCCCGCTCGAAGAGGCTGTTTCCGGCGAGGTCGGAATCGACCAGGAGCGGCCCGAAGTTCTCCACCTCGAACACCCACATGGCCTGGGCGATGCCCAGCTCCTCGAGCCAGTAGACGTTCCGCACCCGCTTGATGCCGCGCCCCAGGAGCGCGCCGGTGCCGTAGCCGACGGTGGTGAGGTAGACCGCGCGGTTGGGCACGAAGTAGGTGCGGTAGTCGTCCTCCGACATGCCGCCCTTGCCGATGATCGCCTTCACCCCCGAGAGGCGGAACCAGTCCGCCATCCACTTCGAGAAGCGGAAGCTGGCGGTGGCGGTGACCGCGCCCACCTGGCAGGTGCCGTCCGCGCCCACGCTCGCCGCCGGCGAGCAGTGGAAGTTGACGTTGGAGAGCGTGCTGAGCTCGACCGGGGGCGCGACCTTGTCCTGAAGGAGGCGCTTATAGAGCCCCTCGCGGCCGGTGTAGATCACCCCGTCGAGATAGACGACGGTGCCGACCTCGAGGCGGGCGAGGTCGTCATCCACGACCGGGACCTTGAGCCTGACCTGCTTCAAGGCGCGTCCGCTCGGCGCTTGGCTCATAATCCAGTCCTTCCCTGCGCATGTAGGGCGTGAACCATCTGGGGTCGGTGCGGTACTCGATCCGCCCGTCGCCGTGCACCCGCGCCACCGCGCGCCGCGACGAGAGGCAGAACGAGTGCACGCTCATCGGCATGCCGCCGGTATGGGTGTAGGCGACCTCGACATGGCAATCGACCACCATCGAGCGGCCGACGAATCCCATCGGGCCCATGCCGATGTTGTTGCCCAGCTCCTTCAGCTCCTCCTCGAGCCGGGCGACGTCGGGGTCCGGGTGGCGCTCGCCGACCACGCGCAGGCACGCCGCCTGCTTGCCCAGCGTCATCGCCGCGTCCTTGCTGCCGCCGAGCCCGATGCCGACGATCGCCGGCTGGCAGGCGAGCCCGCGGCGGCCGAACTGCACCATGACGTCGAGGAAGAAACGCTTGATGCCGTCGATCCCGTCGGCGGGGAAGAGCATGCGGTAGTCGGTGCCGAAGAGGCCGCCCTTGTGCACGGTGGTGAGGTCCACCCAGTCGGCGTCGGGCTCGAAGGAGTACTCGATCTCGGGCGCGAGGATGCCGACGTTGTTGTTGTTGTCCTTGCGACTGAGCGGATGCACCCGGTTCGGCCGGAGCGGCACCTCGCGGGTGGCGCGGGCGGTGGCCCGCCGGAGCGCCCCTTCCAGCGCAACGAAGCCGCCTTCCAGGCGGGCCTCGTTGCCGACCTTGACGTAGTAACGGGGCAGCCCGGTGTCGGCGCACATCGCCCGCCGGTCGGCCTCGGCCGCCTCCCAGTTCTCGACCATGGCGGCGAGGACGAAGCGGCTGAGCTCGTTGGTCTCGCTCTGCAGCATGGCCTTGATCCCGGTCTTGTAGTCTTCGGGGATCTCGATCGCCGCGCGGCACATGATCTCGTAGGCCGCGGTCTCTATCGCCTGGTTACGGATCACGGCGGCTCTCCTTCCTCGCGGTCACGATGCGGCTGCGGCGCGGGGCACGCCGGCGCCGGCGACCAGGGTCTCGCCCGGGCGCACGCGGGTGAAGGCGACCGGCTGGGCCTCGACCTCGATCCGCCCGTCGCGCAAGGATACGACCGTATAGGCGGAGGTCGCGAGGTCGCCCGGCTGGGGGAAATCCTCGCGGTAGTGGGCGCCGCGCGAGTTCTCGCGCGCCAGCGCGGCGGTAGCGATGGCCCGGCTCACCAGGATCAGGCTCTCGAGGTTGAGCCAGTCATGCCAAGTGAGGTTGAAGGCACGCTCCGCCTCGGCGACGCCGGTCCGCCCCAGTTCCTCGGCCAGGCCGTCGAGCCGGGCGAGCGCGCGCCTGATCCCGGCGGCGGTGCGCGAGATGCCGACCTCCTCCCACATCAGCTCGGCGAGGCGGTCGCGGAGCGCGTTGGCGTCGCCCGCGGGGCGGCGGAAGGGGACGAGGCAGCGCTCGATGGTCTCGTCGATCACGGTCTCGTCCGGGTCCCTGATCCGGCCCTCTCTCGCCACCCACGGCGCCATCACGTCGCCGGCGATGCCGCCGAAGACGGTGGAGTTCGCCACCCCGTTGCCGCCGAGGCGGTTGGCGCCATGCACCCCGCCGGTGTCCTCGCCGGCGGCGAAGAGCCCGGGCACGGCGGTGGAGGTATCGGCCGCGAAAATCACGCCTCCCATCATGTAGTGGGCGGTGGGCACCACCTCAACCAGCCCGCCGGCAAGGTCGAAGCCGCAGTCGGCGCAGCGATCGACCATGCCCTTGAACAGGCGGCGCACGGTCTCGGGGCCGAGGTGCCCCATCTGCACGTAGAGCCCGCCGTTGGGAGTGACGTTGCCGCGGCGCATCTCCTCGAACATGGCCCGCGAGACGATGTCGCGTGTGGCGCGCTCGCCGCGGGAGTCGTAGCGGTGCATGAAGCGCTCCCGGTCGCCGCCGAGCAGGTAGCCGCCGGCGCCGCGCAGGCCCTCCTCGAGCACGGTCCCGGTCATCCGGGTCTCGGGGCCGGCGAGGAGCCCGGTGGGGTGGAACTGCACCATCTCCATGTCGCGCAGCCCAAGCCCGAGTCGGAGCGCCATGGCCATGCCGTCGCAGGTCTTCTCGCCCGAGGGGGTGTGGTAGCGGTACATGGTCGGCCCGCCGCCGGTCGCCAGCAGCACCGCCTTGGCCTGGATCAGGCGGAAGGCCCCGCTCCGCATGTCGATCATCAGTACCCCGGCGATCCCCGAGCGGTCCGCCGCCGGCACCAGGGCGACCGCCCGGTGCTCCTCGAGCCGGCCGATCCGCCGCGCCCACACCTGCTCGGCGAGTCGGCCGATGATCTCGATCCCGGTGAGATCCCCCTTATGGACCGTGCGGTCGAAACTCTGGCCGGCGAAAGCCTTCTGGTGGATGGTGCCGTCGGGGTTGCGGTCGAAGAAGCAGCCGATCTCGTTCTCGAGCTCGAGGACGCGCTCGACCGCACCGACGACGAGGATCCAGGCCAACTCCTGGTGGTTGAGCCAGCTCCCACCCTGGATCGTATCCATGAAGTGGCGCTCGACCGAATCCTCGGGCGAAAGGGCGACGTTGTAGCCCCCCTGCACCATGCGCGTGCAGCCGCACTTGCCGAGGAGCCCCTTGACCGCGACGGTGATGTCGAGCGCGGGGGCGGCCTTGTGGGCATGGAGCGCGGCAAACAGGCCGGCGCCCCCCGATCCGAGGATCAGGACGTCGGTCGCGAGGCGCTCGATCGCGGCGGCCATGGGTTTAAAGAGCGTTGAGGAGGAAGAGGAGGGCGGCGAAGGCCGAGAACCCGCCGGCCAGCGCGAGCAGCGTCTTCTGCCGGTCGGTCCAGGGCAGGAACTCGATGGCGAGCAGCCTCAGGCCCCCGGCGAGGTGGGCGGCGAGGAGGAGCGCGAGCCCGGCCTCGGCGAGCTTGACCGGTGCCGCCTCGGTCCAGCGGAGGAACGAGTCGAGGGCCGCCTCGCCCTCGATCGCCAGCCCGAGCACGTAGAGGTGCGCCGGCAGGAAGAGGGCGAGAAGGAGGCCCGACACCCGATGCACGACGAAGGCGCCGTAGCCGGGATGGTTGCGCCAGCGCGCGGGCCCGCTCATGCGAGCGCCCCCACCGCCCGGAAGCCGAGCGCGAGGCAGGCGAGCGCGAAGGCCACCGCCGCCGCGTCCAGGCTCGCGCCCCGCCACGGCGTCATCTCGCGCACGATCGTGCGCAGCCCGATCGCCCCATGCACCGAGGCCGCCGCCACGAACAGGGCGTAGAGCAGGGGCCACGCCACGCTCGCCCGCGTGCGGGCCAGGATCTCGGCCGCGCTCAGGCCCCCCTGGATGGCGTAGATCATGGTCGCGAGGTGGACCAGTACGAGCGGAGCGAGCAGGGCCGCGCTCGCCCGCTGAAGCACGAACAGCCACAGCTCGCGCCGGCCGCCGACGACGGCCCCACCCTGCACCCGCGCGTCCATCATGCCTCCTCTCGGCCCTGCCGGGCCCCCGTCATCCCGCCCTCGGCCTCGATCACGGTCGTCAGGATGGAGGGGAAGGCCGCCGGGATCAAGAGATTGGGTGGGACGGCGAGGACGCCGCCGCGAGGGCGGCCGCGCGTCCGGCTCAGAGCCGGCCGGCGAGGAGGGCGAGCGCGCTCGCCCGCTTGAGGCCGGCGATCGAGGCGGTGGGGTTGAGGCCCTTGGGGCAGAAGGTGGCGCAGGACTGATGGCTGTGGCAGGCGTGGCAGCCGGCATCGCCGGCCACCGCGGCGAGGTGGGCCCGCCGGTCGGCGTCGCGCGCGTCGTTGACCAGCGTCCACGCCCGGTTGAGCGCCGCCGGGCCGAGATAGTCGGGCTGCCAGGCGACGACGTCGCAGGCCGCATGGCAGACGCCGCAGCCGATGCATTCGATCGCCGCGTCGGCCGCCGCGCGCTCGGGATCGGCCGGCGGGATGCGGGCCGTCGCCGCCGCCCGGGGCGAGGAGGGGAGGAAGCGGGCCTCGGCCTCCCGCCACTTGTCGAAGAAGGGCGTCATGTCGGCGGCGAGGTCCTTGATGACGGGAAGGTTGCGGAGCGGCGCGAGCCGGAGCCGCCGGTCCTTCGCCACCCGGGCGACATGGGTGCGGCAGGTCCAGCGGGGGGCGCCGTTCACCATCATCGCGCACGAGCCGCACATGCCGACCCGGCAGGCGAAGCGGTAGGAGAGGGTGGGATCGATCCGCCGCTGGACGTAGGTCACCACGTCGAGGACGGTCTGGCTCGGGCGGAGCGGCACGCGGTAGGTCTGGAAGCGCCCCTCCGCCCTTCCCCGCCACACCTCGACCGAAAGCTCCGGCCCATTGGCCCGCGGCTCGCTCACCGGATGCTGCCTCCTTGTTCGCGCCGACGGCGCCGATTATAGGCGGTCGGACGCAGGGCCTGCCAAGAGCGCCGCACGCCGGCACTCGCCGATCAGGCGCTTGCGCCGCCCGACCCTAAGTCGGCCACGGGGTCAGCGCCCGACGAATCGCGGCTTTTCCTTGTTGAGAAAGGCGGTGTAGCCGATCCGGTAGTCCTCGGTCTCGAAGGCGCCGTGCTCCTCGTCCATCTCCGTTCGGCTGAGGGGGCGGGGATCGGCCAGGCGGTGGATCGCCTTCTTGTGGTACCAGTTCGCAAGCGGCGCGCCGGCGGCGACCTCGTCGGCGAAGGCCATCGTCTCGGCCGCCAGCGTCTCGTCCGGATAGACGCGATTGACGAGCCCGATCCGCCGCGCCTCGGCGGCGTCGATGGCGTGGCCGCCGAGCATGAGCTCGAGGGCGTTGAAACGGCCGACGGCGGCGATCAGGGGCTCGAGCGAGTCGTAGGAGTAGTAGTTCGAGAGCCGGTTCGCGGGGATGCCGAAGCGGCTGGAGGCGGCGGCGAAGCGGATGTCGCAGGCCAGCGCCCACGAGCAGCCCCCGCCCATGCAGAAGCCGCGGATCATGGCGATGGTGGGATGCCGGCAGGCGCGGATCGCCTTCGGGACCAGGGCCGATTTCTCGTTGTAGGCGCGGGCGTTGGCGGCGTCGGTGCGCATCGCCGCGTACTCCTTGATGTCGGCCCCGGCGGTGAAGGCCCTGTCGCCGGCGCCCCTCAGCACCACGCAGCGCACCGTGCCGTCGGCCGAGAGCTCGGCGAAGGTCTCGGTCATGCGCGCGCACATCGCGAGGTTGAAGGCGTTGCGCTTGTCGGGCCGGTTCAGGATCACGGTGACGATCCCGCCCGCGCGCTCGACCAAGAGGATGTCGTCCATCGCGTTGCTTCCCTTTCCTTCGCCGCGTCGGCCCCGGCCGGGGCCCGGACGGGCGCCAGTGTGCCCCGGCGGACGGGGCGACGCAAATGCGCCGGGGGCCGCCGCTTCGGGCCGTTGCCTTCGCCGCGCCCTGCCCCCAGAATGCCGGCCGGCACCGCGAACGGCAGGGGAGAACGAGGGAATGGCCGCCAGGGACAGCCGCTACGTCTTCCGGGCAAGCGAGGTTTCGTTCCGCCAGGCGAAGCCCGGCCTCAACGTCAAGGAAGGCCGCATGCTCGGGGGCATGACCGTCCGCCTCCAGGAGCGCCATCCCGGGCGCCGCGACCCCGCCGCACCCTGGTGCGAGACCGGCCACACCGCCTATGTCCTCAAGGGGCGGATCGGGTACGAGTTCGCCGACCACGAGGCCGAGGCCGGGCCCGGCGACATGGTCCACATCCCGGCCGGCCACGCCCACCGGCACCGCCCCTTCGTGGCGGGGAACGAGCCCGTCCTCTACTTCATCACCGAGTTCGAGTGAGCCCCGGCCGGCCTCCCGCCGCTGGGACGGGCCTCCCATATCCGCACAACCCGCACCGGGTACGGCGGGAAATTTGCGGCGGAGATAGGAATATAGGCTTATTTCGAGGCTCGTGAGCGACGCGCGGCCGCGCCGGACCGGGGCCGCGAACCGATGGCCGGGCCGCGGGCCCGCCGCGCCGCTTGCGCCAACAATATACACCGTTTCAAAGAACTGCACCGTATTGGTACATGATACCGGCGCGGATGTCAAGGGAAGCGGATGTCAAGGGAAAAGGGGGCGGGGAGGCCGGGGACGCCGGGCTCCGAGGATCCGGGGGCGGGTCCGAGGCGGCCGACAGATGATCGGCGGGGATCGGGGGACCGCGGCCACAAGCCACTGGACAAAGAACACAGCCATAAACCCTCCTCGACCGATCTTGTTGTTGATGTTCCGCTCCGTCTCGTGAATCCCCATCTCCTCTAGCCGCTAGGCTAGGTGCGCTTGCTACCTAATACCGGAAAAACGTGGATGCTCGGCCTCTGCCACGGCTGTCCGGCTCAAGGAATGCGGTTGCGGAAATACTTACGACATCGACCATTAATTGTCATGCCCGCACTTGTTGCGGGCATCCACGTCCATCCGCGCGCTGCCTGATCGTGGAAAGGCGTGGATGCGCGGATCAGGTCCGCGCATGACGGCCTTGTTATTGCCCACGGAACACCCTCTTCCCGACGATTTCGATTGAACCGGACAGCGGTGGCCTCTGCCGAGCATGACGAGCGGAGCGAACGAGTCTCAACCGGGCCGCCGGGGGCCGGGGATGAGACTGGCGAGCCCGTTGTTCCTCACCCCGTCATGCCGGATGCGATGCAGCACTTGAATGCTGCATCGCCGGTTCGGCATCCCGGCGAGGCGGTACGGGATTCCGTATCTGCGCCGCACCACTTCGTGTTGCGGCGCGCACGGAATGACGCGTCAATCAAAAGACGCTTCTCTGTGTCAATCGCCCGCCCGCCACCTCCGGTGCTTCCGGGGCCCCTCCCTCCCGTCGGAGCCCGAGGGCGGCCCGCGCCGGGGATTGCGTCGCCGCCTTCGCCGTGGCGGTCGCCGCCTTCCCCGTGGTATAAGGGAGGCCGTCGCGGGGCCGGCAGCCGCCCCGCCCTTCCAAGACGGTCACCCGTCCAAGCGCTGCCGGACTTGCCGTGCCCGGCAAGGGGGTGGCCGTTCATGCGCGTCCCTGCGAGCGATCCGTTTCCGGCCCCGGCGCCCCGGCCCCGCCGCCGCGCCCGCCTCCCGCTTGCCGATCCGTCCCCCCCGGGGCCCGCATCCGGCCCCGAGCCCAAGGAGGCATCGCCATGTTCACGTCGATCGATGACGTCCGCGCCGACATCGTCCGCACGGTCGGGCGGCTCGCGGCCGCCGCGGCGGTCACGGCGCCGGAGGAGTGACCATGAACGCCTTCATCGCCATCGTCTTCGCGAGCCTGCTCTCGCGGCTCGGCTACCAGATGGCGCGAAGCCCGGTGCTGCCGCGCTTCGCCGAGGACCTGGGGGCGGCGCCCGAGATGATCGGGGTGATCGTCGCCGCCTCGACGGTGACCGGCGCCTTCTTCAAGCTGCCCGCGGGCGCGCTCTCCGACGTGCTCGGCCGCAAGCGGATGATGGCGCTGGGGGGGCTCTTCTTCGCCGTCCCGCCGTTCTTCTATCCCCTGGTTTCCGACGCCGCGACGCTGCTCGTCCTGCGCTTCGTCCACGGCTTCGCGACCGCCATCTTCTCGCCGGTCGCCGCAGCCTACGTCGCCGGCCTCGCCGAGCGGGGGCGCGGGGCGCGCCTGGGCTGGTTCTCGTCGAGCAACGACATCGGCGCCACGGCGGGGCCGCTCCTCGGCGGCCTCGTCCTCTACTACACCGCGAGCTATGCGGCGACCTACCTGCTCGTCGGCGCGCTCGGCGCGCTGACCCTCGCCGCCGTCCTCCTGGTGCCCGAGACGGACGGCTTCGCGCGGCGCGAGAGGACGCCCCTCGCCGTCCGCGCCGCCGCGTTCCGGCAGGGGCTGCGCGAGGTCGCGGGCACCCCGGCGGTCATCGTCGCCTCGCTCGTCGAGGCGGTGATGTGGCTGGGCTTCGGCGCCTTCCTCGGCTTCCTGCCGATCTACGCCAAGGCGGCCGGCCGCAACGACGCCGAGATCGCGCTCGTCCTCGGCGTCCAGCTCGCGGTGGCCATGGTGGCGAAGCCGCTCGCCGGCCACGCCTCCGACCGGCTCGGGCGCAAGCCGGCGATCGTCGTCGGCCTCCTGCTCTGCGCGGTGGCGCTGCCGCTGGTCTTCCGGGCCGGGAGCCTGGCGGCGCTGATCGCGCTCGCGCCGCTCCTCGGCCTCGGCGTCGCCGCCGTGACCCCGGTCACCAACGCGCTCATCGCCGACCTCGTCGAGAGCCGGCGCCTCGGCGCGGCAATGGGCGTGTTCGGCACGATCTGGGACATCGGCGAGGCCGCGGGCCCGATTCTCGCCGGGTTCCTCATCGGCGGACTCGGCTACGCCCCGGCGTTCGACGCGATCGCCCTGACCATGGTCGCGGCGACCGGCGCGCTCGCGGTCCTGGTCAGGGATCCGGCGGCGCCGACGGGCGGGCGCGCGTAGCCCCGCCTCCCCCTGTCGCCGTGCCGCTTGCGCTCGAGCCGCGAGCGGCCTGGCGGGGCCGCGCCCTCACGCCGGCTTCAGGTCGATGACGATGTTGCCGTAGTCGTCGACCTCGGCCTCGCCGTCGGCCGGGATGATGCAGGTGGCGTCGTACTCCTCGACGATGCAGGGGCCCTTCCTCCGGCTCCTGAGGTCGGTGCGGCCGATGACCGGCAGCTCGATCCAGCCCGCCTCGGGCCCGAAATAGGCGCGCCGGCTGCTGGGCCGGGTCGCGGCCGCGTGCTCGTCGATGCGGATGCGCTCGGGCACGCGCGGGGTGGTGGGGATGCCCTGGCCGACGACGTGGAAGCTCACCACCTCGACCGGCTCCTCGGGGCCGGCGCGGTGGCCGTAGGTCCGCTCGTGTTCCTGGCCGAAGCGCTCCTCGAGCTCGACCAGAGAATGCCGCGTCACCGGGCCGTCGGGCATGGGCACGGTGAGCTCGTAGGACTGGCCCTGATAGCGCATGCTGGCGGCGCGCTTGGCCCGGCTCTCGGCGGCGGTGAAGCCGTCGGCCTTGAGCTGGGCCATCGCCTCCTTCTCCATGCCGCCGACCACCCGCGCGACCAGCTTGGGATCGACGGTCCGTACCATGCACCAGTGGGTGCGCGAGTAGTGGTGCTCGACCTCGGAGTAGAGGAGGCCGAAGGAGGAGAAGACGCCGGGCGAGGGCGGCACCACGATCCGCCGCATCTGCAGCGACTCGGCGATGCCGGCGGCGAACAGTGGGCCGTTGCCGCCGAAGGCGAAGAGCGCGTACTCGCGCGGGTCGCGGCCGCGCTCGGAGGAGACCGCCTTGATCGCCCGGATCATGTTGGAGGCGGCGATCTTGTGCGCGCCGAGCGCCGCGTGCGCGACCTCGAGGCCAAGCCGCTTGGCGATCGTGTCGGCGAAGATCTTGTGCGACTTGGCCGCGTTCAGCTTCACCTCGCCGCCGCACAGGAACTCGGGGTTGATGTAGCCGAGGACGACGTTGGCGTCGGTGACCGTGGGCTCGGTGCCGCCGATGTCGTAGCACACCGGGCCCGGCACCGCGCCGGCGCTGGTCGGGCCCACCTGCAGCGAGCCGGCGGGGTCGATCCAGACGTGCGAGCCGCCGCCGGCGCCCACCTCGGCGAGGTCGATGGCCGGCACCTTCAGGAGGTAGCCGGCCCCGGTCAGGAGCCGCGAGCCGATCATGATCCCGGCCCCCACCTGGTACTCGGAGGCGCGGGTGACCTCGCCGTTCTCGATCAGCGACGCCTTGGCGGTGGTCCCGCCCATGTCGAAGCTGATGACCTTGCCGAGCCCCATCCGGTGGGCCAGCTGCTGCGAGCCCACCACGCCCGCGGCCGGGCCAGACTCGATCACGTTGCACGGCATCTCGGCCGCGGCCTCGGAGGGGGTCAGGCCGCCGTTGGACTGCATCAGGAGCAGCGGCGCCTTGATCTTGGCGCGGTCGAGCTCGCTGCGCAGGCGGGCGAGATAGGTGCGCACGATCGGCATCACGTAGGCGTTGATCACCGTGGTCGAGGTGCGCTCGTACTCGCGGATCTCGGGCAGCACCTCGCTCGAGATGCAGGTCAGGAGCTTCGGCGCGCGCTTCTGCACGATCTCCTTGATCCGCTTCTCGTGGGCGGGGTTGGCGTAGGAGTGCAGGAGGCAGACCGCCAGGGCTTCGATCTTCTCCTTGAGCAGGAAGTCGAGCTCCTTCCTCACGTCGGCCTCTTTGAGCTTCACCTGCACGTTGCCCTTGGCGTCGAGGCGCTCCTCGACCTCGCGGCGCAGGTAGCGCTCGACCAGCGGCACCGGCTTCTCCCAGGCGAGGTCGTAGAGGCGCGGCATGCGCAGGCGCCGGATCTCGAGCACGTCGCGGAAGCCCTTGGTGGTGATGAGGCCGGTCTTCGCCCCCTTGTGCTCGAGGATCGCGTTCGAGGCGACGGTGGTCGCGTGCAGCACCTCGGAGACGTCGGCCGGCGTGAGCCGGTGCTCGCGCATCACCTCGTCGAGCCCCTCGATGATGGCGCGGGCGTAGTCGTCCACGCTCGACGAGACCTTCTTGGTGTGCAGCTCGCCGGCGGCGTTGAGGAAGACGATGTCGGTAAAGGTGCCGCCGATATCGACGCCGACACGGAAACGGGCCATGGTGACGTTCCTCCTTGATCTTCCAGGATGTTACTGGGGCCGTACGCCTTCGGGCAGCGGGCCGCGCTCGACGAAGGGCACCTTGGCCCACCGTCGCTTGCGCCGCAGCTCGTGGCGGAGTTTGTCGGTGGCGGCCTCGTCCACCGTCCAACTGCCGGGGTCGATGGCGACCCCGTACTCCCGGCGCGCGGTCTCCGGGCTGACATAGCCGTTGCGGACGTCCTTCAGCACCCGCCAGGTCTCGCGCTCCAGGGGATCGCCCCATCCGCCCCCGCCCGCGGAATCGTAACGGAAGACGTCGCCCTGCCGGATCATGCGGGTGACCTTGGAGGTCATCACCTCGGCGTTCCGGCCCGGGTTGAGGACGTTGATCGAGGGGCCGCCCGGCCCGCCGCCGTAGAGCCCGAAGGGGCGGAAGGCGCGGCGGTCGTTGCGGATCTGGAGCACCGCCTCGGCGGCGGTGAAGCGATAGTCGCGCCGATAGGCGGCGCCGCCGCGGAACCTGCCGGCGCCGGCCGAGTCGGTGATGAACTCGTAGGCGAGCATCTGGAGCGGGTGCTCGACCTCGGTCATCTCGACGGTCGAGGAGGAGAGGTTGGCGAACAGGCTGGCGTTGCCCTGCAGCCCGTCGGCGAAGGGGCGCCCGCCCCAGGCGCCGCAGCCGAAGTCGACGTAGATGAAGGGCGTGCGGTCGGCGTAGTAGCCGCCGACCGAGACGCCGATGTTGCCGCCGTCGGAGGCGGCGAACACCTTGTCCGGGCACATCTTGGCGAGCGCCCCGAAGGCGCAGTCGGTCATGCGGAAGCCGGTCAGCCCCCGCGCCGCGCTGGCGCCCGGCAACACCACGTTGGCGATGGTGCCGGGGGGCGCGACCACCTCGACGCAGCGGAAGAACCCCTCGTTGGCGGGGATGTCGCCAGGCAGGACCGACTTCAGGGCGCAGTAGACCACCGCCTTGGTGAAGGAGAGGGTGTTGTTGATCGCCCCCTTCACCTGCGGCGAGGTTCCGGTCCAGTCGGCGCGGATGCGGTCGCCCTTCTTGATGAACGCCACCTTGAGCCGGATCGGCTTGCCGAAGTCCACCCCGTCGTCGTCGATCCAGTCCTCGAAGTCGAACACTCCGTCGGGCAGCTCGCCGATCGCGATCCGCGCGAACCGTTCGCTGTAGTTCAGGATCTCCTCGAGGTAATGCTTGACGTCGGCCATGCCGTAGCTCGCCACCAGGTCCGCCATCCCCTCCTCGGCGGTGTGGCAGGCGGCGAGCTGGGCGCGGATGTCGCCGAACACGCGCACCGGCACCCGCACGTTCTTCGCGATGAGGCTGTGGATCGCCTCGTCGCGTTTGCCCTCCACGTAGTACCTGAGCGGCGGGATGCGCAGCCCCTCCTGGTAGGTCTCGGTCGAGTCGGCGGCGTTCGAGCCCGCCACCCGCCCGCCGACGTCGGTGTGATGGCAGATGGTGGCGGCGAAGGCCACCCGCTCGCCCTGCACGTAGACCGGCTTGAAGAGGAAGATGTCGGGGAGGTGCATCCCGCCGTCGAAGGGGTCGTTGAGGATGTAGACGTCGCCCGGGCGGATGTCGTTGCCGTAGTGGCGCATCACCGCCTCCATGGCGGTCGGCATCGAGCCCAGGTGCCCGGGCAGCGTCAGCCCCTGCGCCACCAGCCGCCCGCCGGCGTCGCAGATCGCGGTGGAATAGTCCATGTTGTCCTTGAGCACCCCGGAATAGGTGGTCCGGAGCACGGTCAAGGCCATCTCGTCGGCAAGGGAGAAGATCGAGTTCTTGAACAGCTCGAACGCGATCGGATCGCGCACCGCATTCATGCCCGGAGGACTCCTTGACTGGCCGGCGCGGCCCTGCCCGCCCCTCGCGTTCATCCACGGGCGCAGGCATGAGGCGCCGACAGGTAGTTACCCCATGGCGCCTCCGAACGCCAGCCCCAACCGACTCCCGGCGGGCGGGGGAGGAAGGGACGAGCGGCCGAAAGCCCGGGTCAAGGGCCGGCGGAGGAGGCCCGACGCCCCTTCGCCCTCGGCGGCATCGGAGGCGGCCGGTCCGGCCGGGATAGGCTCTAGCGCGCGCGGACGGTGACGTTGATGTTGTCGGCGTGCGGCCCGGCGAGCGCGTTGTCGAGGGTGCCGACGGTGGCCGAGACGGTGAATCGATCGCCGGTGGCGGTCGTCGGCCCGGCTCCTTCGGCGACCACCGCGTGGGGTGCGCCGAGATCGACCGCGTCGCCGTTCACCGTGAGCAGATAGGGCACGCTGCTGTCGGCAAGGGTGACATGCCGCATCACCCCCCGGTTCTCGGAGGAAAACAGCATGGTGTAGTCGGTATTGGCGCGCACCAGGACGTCGGCGTTCCGTATCTCGCCCGTCTCGAGGCGACCGAAATCCAGGGTGCGGCGCGTGGCGTAGGGATCGAAGAGGGCGCCGCAGCCGACCACGCAGACCTGCACGGTGGGGCGCACCCGGGCGTCGATGCGCACGCCCTGCGACCGCTTGAAGACGTGGTTGGTGAGCGTTCCTTCGTAGAGCGAAAGGGTAATCTGGTCGGCGTAGGAACCGGGAGGAACGACCTGCAGCGGGGGAACCTCGACGTAATAGGAGAGCTCGACGGTTTCCAGCCCGGGGCCGAATTCGCCCGCGAGCACCTCGGCTGCCGAGGCCTCGGGCAGGGCCTTCAGCACGTTGCTCTTGCTCGGCCCGTCGTAGACCTGGTAGGCGAGCTCGTCGGCCCCCGAGGCGAGGCGACGGTCGTAGCTTCCGGCCCCGCCGGGCGAGAAGGTGACGAAGAACGCGCAGGCGTCGCCGGCCTTGTGGCGGACCTCGAAGAACACCGTTTCGGCCCGGGCCGTGGGCTCGAAGACCTCGTAGCGGTCGCCGCCGCGGAAGCGCACGGATCCCATCCGCTGCAGGTCGATATCGCAGGCGCCGAGCGCCTCGCCGAGCGGCGCGAGCGCGGCGAGCAGGAGGGCGACGAACGGCAGGGCTTTCGGCATCCTCCCGGGCTCCCTACTCGCGTGGTCTCGGCTCGGGCGCGCGCGGCCCGGGGGCGGCAGGCGCCGGGACCGGGGCCGCCCCCTCGGCGGTGCGCAGCACGAGGGCGCCGGCGTCGTAGCGCCCCTCGGTGCCCTCGGGGATGACGAACGGGATCGGCGCCTCGGGGTGGGCGTAGAGCCTGAGATGGTAGCGGCCGGGGAGCAGCCCCTCGGCGACGAACTTGCCCACCCGGTTGCTGAACATGAGGATCGGCGGGTGATCGGGGCGGTCGAGGAAGACGATCTCGCCCGCCTGCAGGCCAACCGGCCGCCCGTCCTCTCCCTTGAGCGCGCCGACGAGGAACACCCGCGCCTCGGTCCCGACCTGGATCATGGTCCCACTCTTGTAGGTGGGGAGGAGATGGAACGACTGCTCGCCGAGCTCGTAGCCGACCGGAAGGTCGGGAGCATCGATCATCACATGGGTGACGCGGTAGGGCGAGAGCTCGGGCAGCACCGCCGGCCCGAGCCGGTCGATCCGCGCCAGGTAGGCGTGGTCGCGCGGGTTGACCTCGATCGGCTGGCCCTCGAGGTTCGGGTGCGGGGCGATGATCGCGAAGCTGTTCGAGACCAGCCGGCCGAGGCCGACCCGCCCGCCGGCGAAGACGATGGCCCCGTCGGCCCTGAGCGTGCTGGTCCGCTCGGTCGCGTCGCCGGGGTCGAAGTGCCGTGGCCGCGAGACGTCGTGATCGAGGGCGAGGCGCCCGCGCGTACCCGTATAGAGCACCTCGCCGGAGAGGTCCTGGGTCTCGGGGCCACGCTCCAGGCTGGCCGAGGCGGCGACCTCGCCGACCTGGTCGAAGGGCGTGTAGCGCCAGTCGAGGCGCGAGGTGGCGGGATAGGTCTCGCGCGTCAGCAGCACGCTCTGGCGGCCCTCGTAGAGGGGGATGTTGACCGTGAACAGGGCCGTGCCCGAGATCACGCCCTCGGTATCCACCCGGCGTTCGAAGCGGAGCGTCGAGGTGATGCCGTCCCGGAAGCTGCGGGTGAAATAGAGGTTGGCGCCGTTGGTGTTGCGCCGCGAAACGCGCCCGACCTGGTAGTCGGCGCCGAGGCCGACGGAGAGGTCCCAGAACCACTTCTGACTGTATCCGGCGGCGAAGTTGAGCGCCACCGGGTTGGTCGGGGCGAGGCGGCCGAGGGAGGCGAAGTCGCGCCCCTGGTAGGTTGTCGAGAACGACCATGTGCGCCGCCAGGGGTTGGTCGGCCGGGGATCGCTGTAGCGGTACTGCAGGCGCGCCGCGAGGTCGGGGCCGGCGGCATCGGTGCGACTGGCGGCGAGGTCGGTGCGGACCGTGCCGAGCACCCCGGCGACCGTCGCCTCCACCCCCGCCATCTGCTGGTCGCCGCTGCCCTGGAGGTTGGCGCCGAGGGTGGCGATCTCGCTCAGACCGGCGCGGTGGAACAGCGAGAAGGTTGGGAAGGCGTGCTCGTACTTGCGCAGGCCGCCGGCGGTCTGCGACGGCAGCCCGACATTGTAGGCGAACTCGTCCTCGCCGGGCGCGAGCAGGGCGCTCTCGAAGACGTAGGGGAAGTGAAGCACCTCCTCGCGGCCGACATCGTCGGTGAGCTTGACGCGCACGTCGTTGACGCCCGAGGCGAAGGGGAAGTCGCGGACGTTGTAGCTCCCGGCGGGAAGGCGCTGGGTGCTGACGAGGCGGTCGTTGACGTAGATCTCGGCCTTCGCCGTCCGATCCAGCCGGAACTCGGCCTCGCCGGTCGGCTGGGTCACCCGGTAGGGCTGGAGGCTGAAGTTCTTGGCCAGGGTGAGGCCGCCCATCGGCACGAAGCTCTGGAACCCGACCCGGGGATAGGAGAGATCGCCGGCGCTATAGCGCCACATGCGCCCGATGTCGTCGTGCACCAGGCGGAAATCCCCGCGCTGCCAGGGCCGGGCCGCATCCTCGGTATAGTTGGCGACCCCCTCCGCCACCCACCCCTGCAGGTTGAAGGCGCCGTCGAGGTCGGCGCGCACCGGCTGGCGCCCGGTGCGGACTCCGGTTCGCGCGGTGTGGCGCTCGGCGACGGCCGAGCGCAGGTTGACGAAGGCGCTGACCGGCGCCGGGGCAAGCGCGGTCCTGGCCTCGGGGGGCGGGCCGACGCGGCGAAGCCTGAGCTGGAGCGTGCGCCGGAGGCTGGCCGGGATGGTGATCCGGAGCACCAGGGCGAGCTCGTCGAAGACCGCATCGAGCCCTTGGCGGCGGAGGTCCCGGAACGGGAGATAGCCCTTGGGGTCGACGGCGGACTCGAGCGCGGCGAGCGGCTCCTCCTGCAGCACGCGGCCGACCTCGGCGAGGAGCGGAACGGCGTCGATGCGAAGCTCAGCCGGATCGGGCGAGATGACGACGCGAACCTCGCCCATGAACCGGCCGTCCAGGTAGTAGGGAACCGAAACCGTCCGTTCGGCGGCCGGAGCCGAGGGCTTGCCGAAGACGCGGCGGAAGATCTCCTCCTGCGTCGCCGCCTGCGCCAGGGCGCCGTGCGGGCCGAGCGGAAGCGGTCGGATCAACCAGGCGGGGGGGAGGAGCAAGAGGTCGAGGGCGGAGAGGACGACCAGCAAGGCCCGCCGAACCGAGGCCGGCCGAGAGCGCCCGGCGCGAAAGCGGCGGTGCCCTTCCTCGCCCCCCTTCGGGCGCGCGCCGCCGGCGCTTGACCGAGAGCCTGCTTCGATACCCGTCGCGAGCCGCGACGGGTATCGAGACAGGCTTTGAGCCGATGCCGGGCATCGCCGCCGCGCCCGGTCACGGCGACCGGGCACGGGACCGCTCAGCGCATGTATTCGGTCGTGAGGCCCGCCTGGAGGGCGCCGGTCCCCAGCCCGTTCGGCCAGGGCAGAAGGAAGCGCCGCTTGGTCCCGGCCAGGATGTTGGCATTGGCGATCGTGCCTTCGAGCCGCTCCGGTCCCAGCTCGACCGCGGTCCCCTGCCCGCTGCCGGGCGCGACCGCGGTCACCCGCAGGCGCGGATTGTGAAGGATACCATGGCCGTCGCCGCGATTGTGCAGGGTGACCTCGATCATGCGCGCGCCGGCGGCGCCGGTCGTGGACTGGACCGAGTCCACGGCCACCTCGGGCTTCACCCCTTTGGGGGTGACGTAGATCGAGCCTTCGTAGCGAAGCAGCAGTCGGATCGTCCCGCGGGTGCCCTCGGGCTGCTTCTCGAGCTCGATCGGAAGCTGCTCGGCGATGATGCGGAAGGCCAGCTCCTGCGCCGGATTCGGTTCCCCGACCCAGCTCACCCGCACGACCTGAACCTTGTCGGGCATCACCACCATCTGCGGCGGATAGACGACGAAATCGTCGTCGGCGGCGATGTAGGTTTCCTTGCCGTCGAGGTCCATCCGGCGCTCGACCATCGTGATCTGCACCGCCACCGGCTTGTCGGTGTTGTTGATCACGCCGAACGACTGGGTTGCGCCGCGCCCGGCGGGCTCGAACTCCATGACGATGGGAACCAGCCGGAACGCCGCGGCCGGGCCGGCCGCCAATGCCGTGGCCAACGCAACCAGGACACACAGCAGCCAGCCCCACGCGATACCCCGGGAGAGGCGGACCCCCCCGCCACTCCGAGGCGCCTTTTCCATCGCGCCCATGATCCCCTCCTTCGGTGACCGGCGTCGCCCGGCGTCAGCTCGAGGTGATGGTGAAGGTCAACGTCTCGGTGTAGGTCCCGGACGGCAACACCCCGCTGATCGTGTAGGTGATCTCCGCCGTGCTGACGGTGCCGCCGAGGTCGATCGTGCCCTTGGTGAGCCAGCTCGCCTCGCCGCTCGCGAAGGTGAGCGCGGACCCGGCATCCTTGTGCACGTCGAACGTCAGCGCCTCCTCGGCAGCCGCGTTCCACAGGCAGGGCGAGGTCGCGGTCGCGCAGCGCGAGCCGGCGACCAGATTTGCCGAACTCACCTTCACCGTATACCCGGCCGGGTTGTTCGACTTGGTGGTGACCGGGTCGGCCACTTCGAGCTTGGTCACCGTCTGCTCGGTGGTGAGGTCGAGGTTGGTCGGCGTCCCCGACGGCGTGACGGTGATGGTGACCACGATCGCAACACTCCCTTGCAGGCCCAGGGTCGCCTGCGCGGTGACCGCCTGGGCCGTCTCGCTGCCGCCCAGGACCAGCGAGGTCCCGAGGGCGGTTGCCGCCAACAGGCCGGCGATTCGGGTCTTGAACATGGGAGTTTCCTTTCTCTTCTCGTTGGCTGCTTCCTGCCCTCTCGCCCCCCGGGGCGGGTCGGCCCTCCGTCCGCCCCGTTGGCCGGGCGGGTCGGAGCAGGAATTCACATTTCTATATGTAATAATCCGTTCGGTCACTTGGAAGGGGTTTTGATCTAAATCAACTTGAAATTCCGTCCTTTTTGGCTGCCTGCGTCACGGGTCATCCGATCCCGTGCTGGTCCAGATCGGCCTGGACGAGGAGCGTCGCCCCGCCCTGCGCATAGGCGACGAAGTCGAGCCCGTCGAGGGAGACGAGGCCGACCTCGGTCCAGCCGGGGCCGGCGAAAACCGCGTCGCCGGCATCGCCGGTGAGCGCGAGCGTGTGGCCCTCGCCGGAGAGACCGAGGAGATCGAGAAGGTCGAGCGTGAGCGTGTTGGCGGTGCCGCCGCCGAGGTCGATCCGCTCGATGCCGCCGAGCATGTCGCCGGCAGGGGCGCCGAGGTCGAGCTCGGGCGCGGCGCCCGCGAGCAGGGTGTCGTGCCCCGAGCCGCCGTCGATCCGCTGGTCGGCGGCATCGAACACGAGGAGGTCGTCGCCGGCGCCGCCCATCAGCACGTCGCTGCCCGGGCCGCCGTCGAGGCGATCGTCGCCGAGGCCGCCGACCAACACGTCGTCGCCGGCGCCGCCGAGGAGGAGATCGTCGCCCGGCCCGCCCATCTGCGTGACCCGGCCGCTGAAGTCGCCGCCATAGATGACGTAGGCGGCTCCCGAGTCGAGGCCATTCGCATCCTCGGCCATCGCGCCGACGACGATGTCGGCAAAGCCGTCGCCGTTCACGTCGCCGGCGGCGGCGACCGAATAGCCGGCCTGGTCGAGCTGGCTCCCGCCCACGACCTTGAAGCCGAGGGAGCCGTCGGCCAGGCCGGGCGCGCCGAGGTCGACGCTCGCCAGGCCGCCCGGCGCGCCGTAGACCAGGTAGGCGGTGCCGGCGAACAGGCCCCTCTCGGCCCCGGGCGCGCCGACCAGCAGGTCGTCGATCCCATCGCCGTTCACGTCGCCGGCGCCGGCAACCGACCAGCCGGTGAGGTCGTTCATCTGCGCGCCGACCAGCTTGAAGCCGCCGAGCCCGGCGGCGACACGGGCGAGGTCGACCGAGGCAAGGCCGCCCGCGGCACCATAGACCACGTAGGCCGCCCCCGCCTGCTGGCCGGCCGCCGCCTCGGCGCGGGCGCCGATGACGAGATCGCCGAGGCCGTCGCCGTTCACGTCGCCGGCCGCCGCGACCGACCAGCCGGCGAGGTCGGAGGCGGCCTCGCCGGCGATCCTGAAGCCGCCGGCCCCGGCGGCGATGTCGGCGAGGCTGACCGCGGCGGCGGGGCGATCCGGCGCGCCGTAGACCACATAGGCCGCCCCGGCGAGGCCGTCCTCGCCCGGCGCCCCGACGACCAGGTCGGCGAGCCCGTCGCCGTTCACGTCGCCCGCGCCCCTGACCGAGAGGCCGGCATAGGCGAAGTCCGTCGCCCCGAGCAGGGCGAACCCGTCGTCGGCGGCGAGGCCGTCGAGCGCGACCGGGCCCTCGCGCGCGGGCGCGCCATAGACGACATAGGCCGCACCGGCGAACGGGCCGGGCACGCTCACGGCCGGCGCCCCGATCGCCAGGTCGGCGAAGCCGTCGCCGTCGATGTCGCCGGCCCCGGCGACGGACCACCCGGCCTCGGCAAAATCGCCGGCCCCGACGAGCTTGAAGCCGCCCGTGCCGGCCGCCACCGCGGCGAGGTCCACGGCGCCGAGCCCGCCCGCCGCCCCGTAGACGACATAGGCGGCGCCGGCGAAGGCGCCGCCGGCGCCATTCCCCCAGGCGCCGACGATCAGGTCGTCGAGGCCGTCGCCGTTCACGTCTCCGCCCGGGGAGACCGACCAGCCGGCGAAGTCGAAGCCGGCCTCGCCGGTGATGCGGAAGCCGCCCGCGCCGGCGGCCACGTCGGCGAGCGCGACCGCGTCCCGCCCGCCCGCGGCGCCGTACACCACATAGGCGGCGCCGGTGAAGGCGCCGGCGGGATGGCCGGGCGCGCCGATGGCGATGTCGGCGAAACCGTCGCCGTTCACGTCGCCGGCGCCGGAAACCACATAGCCGGCGTAGTCCGATCCCTGCTCGCCGACGATGCCGAAGCCGACGTGCCGCGGCAGGTCGGGGAGACGGATCACCTCGGGGATGTCGCGGACGGCGATGGTGAAGGGCCGCGTGAGGCCGAGGCCGTAGCCGTCGGTGGCGGTGATCTCGATGGCCACCGAGGGCTCGCTCTCGAAGTCGAGGGCGATGCCGGCCTTGAGCCTGAGGGCCCCGTCGACGATCTCGAAGCGCGGGTCGGAGACGGCGAAGGAATGGCTGTCGCCGGGATCGGGGTCGCTGACGGCGAGGTGGCCGATGGCGGCGCCCGGATGGCTCTCGAGGACGGTCCCGTCGCTCAGCGCGATCGCCGTCGGCGCGTCGGGCACCGGCAGGACGGTGATGGTGACGGTCGCGGTCGCGCTGTCGCCGTCGGCGTCCGCGACCCGATAGGCGAAGGCGTCGGTGCCGCTGAAGTCGGCCGCCGGGGTGTAGAGGAACGAGCCGTCCTCGGCCAGCGTCACCGCCCCGTGCCCGGGCGCCAGCACCAGGCCGAGGCCGGCGACGAGATCGGGCACGGAATCGTTGGCGAGCACGTTCCCGGCGACGGGCTGGTCCTCGGGCGTGGTCGCGGCGTCGTCGCGGGCGAGCACGGGCTGGTCGGTCGGATCGAGCGGGGTCCCGTCGACCACCACCTCGAGTCGCTCGAAGCCGGGGGCGGCGAGGTCGAATGCCTCGAACCGGAAGGCCGGCCCGCACCCCCAGCCCGGGCGCGCCTGTGCCGCCAGGTGATCGAGGAAGCGGGCGATATCGGTTTGCAGCGCGGGGTCGACCCACTCTTCGCCGGTGAGCACCAGGCGCAGCGTGTCGATCCCCTTGCCGCCGGAGTAGACGTCGCGGGCCCCGGCATTCTCGGCGGCCGCGTAGACCGCGAGGTCGTCGCCCTTGCCTCCGTCGACCCGGTCGCTGCCGGCGCCGCCGTCGAGGACATCGTCGCCGTGGCCCCCGCGCAGGACGTCATCGCCCGCGCCGCCGATGAGCGTGTCGTCGCCGTGGCCGCCGAAGAGCCGGTCGTCGCCATCCCCGCCATCGAGGAGGTCGCTTCCATGACCGCCCGCCAGCCGGTCGTCGCCGGCCCCGCCGACCAGGGTGTCGTTGCCCGGCCCGCCCCACAGCCGGTCGCGACCGGCCCCGCCGAGCAGCACGTCGTCGCCGCGCCGGCCGAACAGGCGGTCGTTGCCGTCGCCGCCGACCAGCAGGTCATCCCCGCGCCCTCCCTTGAGGGAGGTCGCCGCGTGCGCCGGCTCAGGCTCTGGGGAAACGGGCTTCGGTGTCTTGCTCACGGGACACCTCCTTCAGGACGCAGGCGACGCGCGCCGAGGCCGAAGGCCGCCTCTCTCTCGATCCCTGCCTGGGCATAAGAAACCATATAAAAAATATGGTATTTATGCGAAGGATTCCAAGGCTCCCATACCGCAATTGCGAAGGGACGCCGGAGGCGAGGGCGGACAGGGGGGCGGGCGGCCCCGCTCAGGGGGCGCGAACGAGGAGGGTGAGGGTGTCGAGCGCCTGGCCGGCGGCTCTATCGGCGCCTTCCCCGGTGCGGATGCGAAGGGCCTGGGTGCTGCCGCCGACACCGTTCCCGCCGACCGGGCGGGCGCTGCGCAGGATTGCCCGGCCGGCGGCAAAAACGACCGGCCGGTCGCCGAAGAAGAGCCGGTAGGGCGCCGCGTCCCGGGGGCGCCCGTCGCCGTCGTCGCCCGCCGCCGGGGCGGCGGCGCCGTCGGCCATTGCCCGGGTCAGGATCAGGTCGTAGCCGGAGGCGAGGTTGCCCTGTTCGTTGACGACGATGAGGGCCTCGCCGAGGGTCTGGCGCTCGGGGTCGAAGGAGAGGGTTGCGCTCTGCGAATCGAAGGAAACCCCCGGCCCGGCTGCGCTCAGGGCGACCTGCACGGTGCGGTGGACGACGCCGCGGAGCTGCAGCGTCGCTCGGTCCTGGGCCGGCCAGGCGGGTGCGGCGCCGGCGAGAAGGAGCGTCGCGAGCACAAGCCCGGCGCCGAGCCTCGCCAGGCACGGACGAGCCCCCGATCCCTCGCACGCACACGCCATCGCGCACCCCGTTGTCGAAACGCGGGGGGTCGCCCCCCTGATGGCTTATGCAAACTACGTGCCGCCAGACTGGCGGCGTCGCTCGGTGATGCCCCCTTCCCGGTGCCCGCGACCGGCCCTACGAGCCCGACGAGTCGACCGAGACCCTGAGCAGCGAGCGGTATGGACCCGGCGACGCCGGGGACTCGCTGCCGCCGATCCGCAGGCACAGCGACCCGATCGCGTTCGGGGCGGCGATCCGCGCCCTCGACGGCGCCGCATAGGCGAGCCGTTCGCCCCCCCGGCAGGCGTTCGGGCCGTCGTCGAACATCACCGTGTAGGGGATGCTGCTGCCCTGCTCGCCGCGGAGCATGAACCCGCCTTCGGCGCTGGTGACGGTCACCGTGTAGCGGGCCCCCGCCGCGGCCGCGCTCGCCACCGAGAACACCGTCGCCGTCTCGCTGGCCTTGGCCGCGAAGGGATCGATCAGGGTGGTATCGCCGCCCTCGTGGCGCACCGCGGGAACGAATCCGTCGGCCGGGTGGCTGTTGGCGATCGCAATCGCCCCCTGGCGCGCGCGCGTCCGCTCGGCGAACGGATCCTCGAGCACCCGATCCCCGCCCTCGCCCCGCATCACGACCGCGAAGTCGCCGGCCGCGAGACCGCCCGATAGCGCGAGGTCGCCCTGGCGCACCCGGCGCTCGCCGGTGATCGGATCGACGAGCACGACTTCGCCGTTCTGCACCGTCAAGGCCACCGCGTACTTTTTCGGCGAGTTGGTGGCGACGGTGAACACCTCGAGCGGCGATTGCGGCCTGGTTTCCGCCGGCCCGCCGAGCACCACGCTGCCCAGGCTTCCGGCGAACCTGGCGGGCTCCTTGGCACCCGGGGCCGCGGCCAGCGCCGCGGCCGCCACCGTCGCGGCCAGGGCCAGGGAGAACGATCCGGGCCCCCCCCTCCGAACCAATCGGGCAACCATGCTGTCCATTTTCATGACGCACCTTCCCCGCGACCGGCCGCGATCATGTTAAATCTGAATGTGGGAATGCGGCCGCGGCTTTTCCACCATTATCCGTCCTTTGGATGGGCGCCCTCCGCCGGTCCCGGCGGCGACGCCCGCGTGCGCCATCGCACGCATCTGAATATATTCATATAACATTTCTGGCACGCCGGCATTGAGTCAGGTCAAAGCCGGGGCGGTCGCGACGGCGGCCCTCCGGGCGGGCCGGTGGGGGCTCCCGGTCCCACCGCGCGGGATGTCTCGTCCTTGAATGTTGGACGGGCTCGTGCATTAACTTGGCCGCTCTGGACCGCGCGGAAGGGCGGGTTCGGCTGCGCCCCCGATTCCTGCCGGATCGGCTCCCGGCAAAAAAGCCCCGTCGCGGGCCCAGGGAGGTTCGACAACACCGGCAGAAAAAAATCAGGTCTGGAGTGACGAACATGACAAGATTTTCGGTACGTCTGGCGATTGCGACGGCCGGATTCGTGGCCGGGACTCTGGCCGCGGTCACGGCCCTCTCGCCGGCGGCGGCGGTGGAGATTCCGTGCAACACGGCGCGCGTGATCGTTCCCTGGGCCGCCGGCGGCGAGTCCGACATCATCTCGCGCCTCTTCACCGAGGCGGCCAACAGGCTGGGCGCCAAGCCGCAGCTTCAGGTGGTGAACATCTCGGGCCAAGGCGGCAACAAGGGGGCGAAGGAGGCGCTCGGCGCCAAGCCCGACGGCTGCACGGTCTTCAACGCCCACCAGAGCGTGCTGAGCGCCCTGCTCACCGGGCGGGTGGACTTCACCTGGAGCGACTACGCGGTTGCCGGCAACCTGACGGTGACGCCGTCGATCATCGGCGCCCACCCGTCGGTTCCGTTCGCCAACTTCAAGGAGCTGCAGGCCTACGCCAAGGCGAATCCGGAGAAGGTTCTGGCCGGCGCCAGCCTGGGCTCGACCAGCCATTTCAACCTGGTGCGGCTGCAGAACGCGCTCGGGGTCAAGTTCAAGTACATCTCCTACGACGGCACCCGCGAGCGCATGACCGCGCTCCTCGCCAACAACATCCAGATCGGACAGATCTCCGACACCGCCGCCGCCCAGTACCTGAAGTCGGGCGAGCTCAAGGTGCTCGGCATCCTGTTCAACAAGCGCAGCAAGCTCGCGCCCGACGTCAGGACCGGGGCCGAGCAGGGCGTCGACCTGGTGATCGGCACCAACCGCGGCTTCCTCCTGCCCAAGGCGACGCCGAAGCCGGCGGTCGAGTACTACACCCAGCTCGTCAAGAAGGTCGCGGAGGACCCCCAGTTCGTGAAGCAGATGGAGGACATGGGCAGCTTCGTGGTCTACATGGGGGGCAAGGACTACGAGAAATGGTGGGCCAAGGAGTTCGAGGACTGGAAGGAGGACGCGATCGCGGTCGGGCTCTATAAGCCGATCGAGAAGGGCAAGTCCTAGCGCACGCGTCCCGGGGGCTCTCCCCGCGGTGCGGGCGGGGAGGGCCACGACCTCGGTGGGCGTCGCGCGCATTCCCCGAGCGGCCAGGGAGTTCTGCCGATGGGATCGCTCAATCGCGACAGCGTGATCGCGATCGTGTTGCTCGCGTTCTGCGGGCTGATGTTCTGGGAGACCTTCAACATCCCGAGGTTCGAGTCGGCGGCGATCGGCTCGGAGGTCTGGCCGCGGCTGATCATCGCCGCGCTCGCGGCGCTCAGCCTCGTCTACCTCCTGCAATCGCTCAGGCGGCCGGCGGAGCCGGCGGCTATTGCCGGCCGGGGGGCGTTCCTTCGCGCCTACCGGAACCCGATCTGGTGCTTCGTGCTGTTCGCCCTGTTCCTCGTCACCCTCGACTACCTGGGCATGCTGCTCGGGGGCGTGCTCTACGTCTTCCTGATGCTCACCGCGCTCGGCAACCGCAGCCCGCGCGACCATCTCGCGCACGCGGCGATCGCCGTCGGCTCGGTCGGCGTCATGTGGGCGATCTTCACCTACGGCCTCAGGGTGTACATGCCCGAGGGCGAGGTCCTGAGGATCTGGTAGGGGCGCCGCCCGCGGCCGCCGGCCCGCGATCCGGCCTCGCCGACGCGGGCGCGCCGACAACCACGAACAGGGGGCCAGTCAGGGAACCGGGAGATGTTCGTCGAGAACGTGATCGCCGCGTTCGCGGCCGTCTTTGCGCTGAAGAACTTCGTGCTCCTCTCGATCGGCGTGCTGGCCGGGATCGTGGCGGGCGCGATTCCGGGCTTCACCATCACCATGGCGGTCGTGCTGGTGCTGCCCTTCACCTTCGGACTGTCGCCGGTGGAGGGGCTCTCGACCATGCTCGGGGTCTTCGTCGGCGGGTTCTCGGGCGGGCTGATCTCGGCCCAGCTCATGGGCATTCCCGGAACCCCCTCGGCGGTCGCCACCACCTTCGACGGCTTTCCGATGGTGCGCCGGGGCAAGCCCGGCCTGGCGCTGGGCCTCGGCGTCTGGTCCTCGTTCTTCGGCGGTCTCCTGAGCGCGGCGGTGCTGATCACGACCGCGCCCGCGCTGGCGCGCGTCGGGCTGGAGTACGGCCCGTGGGACTACTTCATGCTGATCGTGTTCGCCCTCACCATCACCGCCAGCCTCGCCGGCGAGAACATGGTCAAGGGCCTGATCGCGGGCGTCGTCGGGCTGCTGGCGGCGGCGATCGGCGAGGAGGAGATCAACGGCGTGGCCCGGCTCACCTTCGGGATCGAGTCGCTGGGGCAGGGGTTCGCCTATCTGCCGGTGCTGATCGGGCTCTTCGCCTTCAGCCAGCTCCTGAGCGACGTGCAGGACCACGAGGCGGCGCGCCGGCCGATGCTCGACAAGGCCGCGGCGGCGGTGCGCATCGAGCACTGGGCGGCGATCCGCGAGATCTTCGCGCGCTGGCCCAACCTGCTGCGCTCCTCCGCGATCGGGGTCTTCGTCGGCATCCTGCCGGCGGCGGGCGGGTCGATCTCGAACATCCTCGCCTACGACCAGGCGAAGAAGGCGTCGCGTCGGCCCGAGGAGTTCGGCACCGGCATCGCCGACGGCATCATCGCGCCCGAGTCCGCCAACAACGCCACCGCGGGGGGCGCGCTCACCATCATGATGGCGCTGGGCATACCCGGCGACGCGGTGACCGCGGTGATGCTGGGGGCGCTCCTGATCCACAACGTCGTTCCCAGCCCGTCGTTCATCCGCGACCAGCCCGTGCTCGCCTACTCGATCTTCGTCGCCTTCTTCTTCGCCCATTTCGTCATGATCGCGATGCAGGCGGTTGGGCTGCGGCTCTTCCTTCTCTGCACCCGGCTCAGCATGTACGTGCTCGCGGCGGTGATCCTGTTCTACTGCGCGATCGGCATCTTCGCGCTCAACAACGTTACCTTCGACATCTGGACGATGTTCTGGTTCGGGCTCATCGGCTACGTGATGCGGGTGCTCGGCTTCCCGCTGGTGCCGATGATCCTGGGGGTGGTGCTGGGCAACATCGCCGAGATCAACCTCAACCGGGCGGTCTCGATCAGCGTCGACCCGACGCTCTTCCTGGTCCGCCCGTGGTCGCTGTTTTTCCTGATCCTGGCCGCCTTCTCGGCCGCCTTCCCGTGGTTCCAGGCGGCGCGCGGGCGGGCGAGATGGACGCTGGGGTTCATCCCCGCCCTTTCGATCTCGACCGCGCTGCCGCTCTTCATGATGGGGGGCTGGGTGCGGCCGCTGGTCGGGGCGGTGCTGGTCGGGTTCGGCCTCTCCCTCCTCTGGCGGCGCGCGCGAGAGGGCTGGCGGCTGGAGGCGCCGCCCGAGCACCGTCCCACCCTGAGCGAGGGCTAGGCTCTAGTGCCCCCTTTCACGGATAGGTGCCACGGATGACGGCCTTCCAGGAGGCGACGGCAAGGAGCGGGACGCGCCGCGATGCCGGGCGCATCGCCAGCGGCCCGCGACGCGGCCGGCGGCCCTGGAAGGCCGCCCTTCGGGTCGCCGTCCGTGCGCCCTCGGTTCGTCGGCGCCGCTCGCCGATGGTTCCGCATCGCCTTCGCGTCGCCTCCTGCCGAGGCCCCGCGGAGCGGCGATCACACGTGACACCTATCCGTGAAAGTGGGCACTAGGCTTCGCTGCCGGGCTCCCAATAGGGCCGCGGGCCGAAGGCGGCGGCGAGGAAGTCGACGAACGCCCGAATCTTCGCCGACAGGTACCGGCCTTGCGGATAGACGGCGAAGATCCCGCGCGGCTCGGGCATGGCCTCGCGAAGAACCGCCTCGAGGGCGCCGGACTTCAGGTCGCGGCCGCAGATGAAGGTGGGGAGGAGCGCGAGGCCGAGTCCGCGCACGGCCGCCTCGCGCAGGACCTCGCCGTTGTTGGCGCGGAAGTTCCCGGCGATGCGCACCGTGAGCATCCTGCCGCCGACGCGGAACCGCCACTCGTCGCCCGAGGAGAAATAGGCATAGCCGAGGCAGTTGTGCGCCTTCAGGTCCTCGGGCCGGGCCGGGCGGCCGTGGCGCGCGAGGTAGGCGGGCGAGGCGCAGACCGCGGCGCGCGCCGGGGCGAGCCGGCGCGCGATCAGGCTCGAGTCGGCGAGCTGGCCGATGCGGACGGCAACGTCGTAGCCCTCCTCGACGAGGTCGACGTAGCGGTCGTTGAGGGCGAGGTCGACCCCTAGGGCGGGATAGCGGGCCATGAAGTCGGGGATGAGCGGGGTGACATGCAGCACCCCGAACGACATCGGCGCGTTCACCCGCAGGAGCCCCTTGGGCTGGGAATGGAGGTGGCTCACCGAAAGCTCGGCCTCCTCCACCTCGGCGAGGATGCGCTTGCACCGCTGGTAGTAGTCGCGTCCGGTCTCGGTGAGGCTCAGGCGACGGGTGGTGCGGTTGAGGAGCCGCACGTCGAGATGGTCCTCCAGCCGCTGGACGTGCTTGCTGACCGCCGACTTCGACATGCTGACCTGCGTCGCGGCGGCGGAGAAGCTTTCGGCCTCCACGACCCGCACGAAAAGCTGCATGCTGGCGAGCCTGTCCACGGGGACCTCCGTCAAGACAGTAGATAAATCGGAAACAATGTTGTTCCTATGGAGCAGATTGTCAAATCAAAAGCCGTCAATTAGCTTCCCCCTCGAGCAGTTGGACCGACCGAACGGAGGATCGTCATGAGCGTGCAGACCCGCATCCCCAGTCTCGTCATTCCCGGGCTCGGGCGGTATTACGAGTCGCTCTCCGGCCTCGCCTGGCCGCTGGTGCGCGCGACCGCCGGCCTCCTTCTGGTGCCGCACGGGGCGCAGAAGCTCTTCGGCTGGTTCGGCGGCGGCGGCCTCGCCGGGACGGCGGCGTTCTTCTCCTCGAATCTGGGGCTGGAGCCGGGCCTCTTCTGGGCGCTCGTGGTCGCGATCACCGAGGTCTTCGGCGGCCTCGCCATCGCCGTCGGCTTCCTCACCCGGCCCGCCGCGCTCGCCGTCGTCGCACTGATGGCGGTCGCCGTGTTCGAGGTTCATCTCGGGGCCGGGTTCTTCTGGACCCAGGGCGGCTACGAGTACCCGCTGATGTGGGGGCTGATCGCGCTCGCGATCCTGTTCCGGGGCGCCGGCCCGCACTCGGTGGACGAACGGCTCGGGCGCGAGATCTAACGCTCCGGGGGAGGGCTCTCCTCGGGCCGCGACACGCCCCGAGGGGTCAGGCGGCGGTCCAGCCGCCGTCGACGAAGAGCAGGCTGCCGGTGGTGAAGGAGGAGTCGTCGGAGGCGAGGAAGAGGGCGGCCTTCGCCACCTCCTCGGGGCGGGCGAAGCGGCCCAGGGGATGGCGCCCCTCCCAGCGCCGCCGGCGCTCGGCCGCGTCGGGATGGCGGGCCAGCGAGCGGGCGATCATCGCCGTTTCGGTCGCCCCCGGCATCACGCAGTTGACGCGCACGCCGGCCGCCGCGTGGTCCACCGCCATCGCCCGGGTCAGGCTCACGATCGCGCCCTTGGAGGCGATGTAGGCGGCGTTGTTGCCGAGATTGTTCATCGCCAGCTGCGAGCCGACGGTGACGATCGCCCCGCGCCTCTCTGCGATCATCTGCCCCAGGACCGCCCGCGCCCAGAGGTAGGTTCCCTTGACGTTGACCGCGAAGGTGCGCTCCCAGGCGTCCTCGGCGATGGTCGGCACGGCGCCGCCGGGCGAGACCCCGGCCGAGGTCATCAGCACGTCGATGCGTCCCCAGGCGCCGAGGAGGTCGGCGACCGCGCGCCCGGCGGCGGCGGCGTCGGTGACGTCCGCCGGGTAGGTGCGCACGCCCCCGCCGGCGGCGCGAATCTCTCCCGCCACCCGGTCGAGCGCCTGTTCGTCCAGATCGACCAGGGCGAGGCGCGCGCCCTCGGCGGCGAACAGCCGCGCCGAGGCGGCGCCGATCCCCGAGCCCGCCCCGGTGACGATCGCGACCCGGCCTTCGAGCTTCATCTCCTCGCCCTCCTTCCCGCTCCCCGGGCGCGGCCCGCCGCTTCCGCGCCCCGGCGATCCTGCTAGACTGGCGCCGATCGCACGCGAGCGCGGCTATAGCACCGGCCGGCGCCGAGGACCAGGGAGGATGGCGATGAGCGATGAGCGCCTGAGGAGCGAGGAGGGGGTGCGGGCGCTCGCCGCCTGGGCGGCGGGCGTCGGCTTCGAGGACCTACCGGAGGCGGTGGTGCGTCGGACCGCGCTTCTCGTCGTCGACGACATCGCCGCCATGATCGCGGCCCGCGACGAGCCCGAGCTCCGCGCGCTGGTCGAACGCCTGCTCGCCGCCTCGGGGCCGGCCGAGGCGACGATCTTCCTCGGCGGGCGGCGGCGGGCCGACCGGGCGAGCGCGGCCCTGGCCAACGGCTTCGCCGCCACCTGGTGCGAGCTCGACGAGGGCAACCGGAGAAGCGTCTGCCACGGCGGGCTCTACGCCCTTCCGGCGGCGATCGCCGAGGCCGAGGCGACGGGGCTCCCGACCGCCGAGGTGCTGCGCGCGGTCGCGGTCGGCTACGAGGTGGCGGTGCGCTTCACCCGCGCCTTCCGCTTCCCCTCGCTCCCCGTCCACCCGCACGCGGCCTACGGCGGGATCGGCGCCGCCGCCGCCGTCGCCGCGGCGCGGCGCCTCGACGCCAAGTCGTTCCTCGACGCGCTCACCAACGCCTCGGCGCTGGTCATCGCCGGGCCGTTCAACCATGTGGTCGAGGGGGCGATGATCGAGAACGCTTGGCCGGGGGTGGCGGCTTGGCTCGGGTTCAAGTGCGCCGACTGGGCCGCGTGCGGGCTCTCCGGGCTCCTCTCCTCGCCCTACGACACCTACGCGCGCGTGCTCGGCGCCGCGACCGAGCCGGAGCGGCTCGGCGAGGGGCTGGGGCGGGACTGGGCCGTCGCCGACGGCTACAACAAGCTCTACGGCTGCTGCGGCTTCGCCCTGCCGATCGTCGAGGCGGTGCTGCCGCTGGTGCGGGGGCTGCCCCCGCGGCGGACCGCGGCCGAGATCGAGGGCGTCGTCGTCGAGAGCCACCGGCTCGGCCTCGCCCTCAGCGAGCGGGCGCCGCGGACCACGCTCGGCGCGCGCTTCTCGCTCCCCCACATCGTCGCCGCGGCCTGCGTCTACGGCCACGCCGGCGGCGAGGCGTTCAGCCGCGCCAGCCTCGCCGACCCCGAGGTCGTGCGGCTCCGCGAGCGCGTCGAGCTCAGGCCCTTCGCGCCCGAGATGCCCTGGCCCAACGACCGGCCGGCGCGGGTCAGGCTCGTCTTCCGCGACGGCACCGCCGTGGTCGGCGAGTGCCTGAGCGCGCCGGGCGGGCCCGACAACCCCTATCCGGCCGAGGTGGTGCTGGAGAAGGCCCGCGGCCTCGCCGGCGCCGTCTACCCGGGCTACGCCGGGGTGGCGGCGCGGCTGGTCGCCCTGGAGGAGGGGCTCGTCCGCCGGCCCTGGGCCGAGCTGGTGGGCGAGCTGGTCCGCCCCGCTTGAAGGCGCCGCCGGCCGGCCCCGCCGGCGCGGCCGAACGCCGCGCCGGGGCGGGGCTTTCGCCACCGGCGGCGGTCCTGCTACAACCCACGGGTCCGGCCGCGCCTCCGCCTCGCCTGTCCGGGCGAGGCGGCGCGGCCCTTGCGCCCCCACCGGCTGGAAGCCTGAGCCGATGACCGCCGCGACCGAATCCCCACCGTTCGTGCCTTCGGCGCATCCCTACCGGTGGGCGATGTTGGCGGGGGTGTGGCTCATCTACTACTGCTTCGGACTGACCGTGGCGGCGATGGCGCCGCTCGTCCTGCCGATCACCCGCGAGCTGGGCCTGAGCCATTCGGCCATGGGGGGCGTGCTCGGGGCCTGGCCGCTGGTCTACATCGCCTCGGCCGTTCCCTGCGGCGCCATGCTCGACCGCTTCGGGCTCCGCGTGTCGCTGTTCCTGGCCGCGTTGCTCATCGGTCTCTCGGGGCTCTTTCGCTCGCTCGCCGTCGACCATCTGAGCCTGTTTCTCGCGGTCGCGGTCTTCGGCCTCGGCGGGCCGCTGATCTCGGTCGGGGCGCCGAAACTCATCAGCCTGTGGTTCGACGGCAAGGAGCGGGGGCTGGCGATGGGCATCTACATCTCCGGTCCGGCGCTCGGCAACATCACCTCGCTCTCGCTCACCAACAGCGTGATGATGCCGCTCCTCGGCGGAAACTGGCGGACCGTGCTCCTCTCCTACGCCGTCTTCGTGCTGGGGGCCGGCGCCGGCTGGCTCGTCCTCTCCGCCCATCCGGCGAGCCGCGCCGTCGAGCGGCGCGCCGCGGCCGAGCCCAGGCGGCCCCAGCTCCAGGTGTTCGCCGACCTGATCCGTGTGCCCTCGGTGCGGATCGTGCTGGTGATGAGCGTCGGCATGTTCTTCTTCAATCACGGGCTCAACAACTGGCTCCCCGAGATTCTGCGGACCGGCGGCATGGACGCGATGGCGGCGGGATTCTGGGCGTCGATCCCGACCGCGGTCGGGGTCGCCGGGGCGCTGGTCATTCCGCGGCTGGCGGTGCCGTCGCGGCGGCTCGCGATCCTGTTCACCCTGTTCGCCTGCGCCGGGGGTGCGACGCTGCTGATCCACAGCCCCGCCGGGCCGCTGCTCGCGCTCGGCCTCACCCTGCAGGGGATCGCGCGAAGCTCGATGATGGCGGTCAGCGTGCTGGTGCTGATGGAGACGCGCGAGGTGGGCTCGCGCTACATGGGCGCCGCCGGGGGCATGTTCTTCTCCGCCGCCGAGATGGGCGGCGTGCTGGGGCCGCTCACCATCGGCATCCTCTACGACCTGACCGGCGGCTTCGCCGCGGCGCTCAACCTGCTCACCGGGATTTGCGTCGCGCTGATGCTCCTCCTCTGGGTCCTCCGGCGCACCACCGCGCGCGCGAGTGCGCCGGTGGCCAATCCCTGAGGGCGCGGGGCGCAGTGGCGGGACCGCCCGGACCGGCAGGGTCGTCCGCGAGGCGATCATGACCGCCGTCGTCGAGGTGACCATCGAGGAGGTGGGGAGCCGCGGCGACGGCGTCGCCCGCCACCAGGGGGCGAAGCTGTTCGTGCCCTTCGCCGCCGCCGGCGATCGCGCGCGGGTGCGGATCGGCGCCAGGCGTGCCGACGGCTTCGCCGCCGCCCTGGTCGAGATCGTCTCCCCGGGGCCCGGGCGCGGCCGGCCGCCCTGCCGCCACTTCGGAGCCTGCGGCGGCTGCGCGCTGCAGCACCTCGACGAGGGCTCCTACGCGGCCTGGAAGCGGGGCCAGGTCATCGCCGCGCTCGCCCACCGGGGGCTCGACGCCGGGGCGGTCGCCGACCTGGTGCGGGCGCGTCCCTTGGCGCGCCGCCGGGCCCGGTTCGTCGCCGAGCGACGCGGCGGGCGGGTCGTCCTCGGCTTCAACCGGCGCGCCAGCCACGAGGTGATCGAGTTGGGCGAGTGCCCGGTGCTGCTGCCCGGGCTGTTCGCGCTCGCCGGGCCGCTCGGCGCCGGCCTGGCGGCGGTGCTGCCGCCGGGCGGGCGGGCCGAGGTCGCCGTCAACCTCACCGAAAGCGGGGCCGATGCGGTGGTGATCGGGCGCGGGGCGCCGGGGCCGGGTGAGCGCGAGCGCCTCGCCCGCCTCGCCGAGGAGGCGGATCTCGCCCGGCTCTCCTGGCAGCGACGCGACGGCGGGCCGCCCGAGCCGATCGCCGTGCGCCGGCCCGTCCGGGTGGTGTTCGGCGGCGTTCCCGTCGAGCCGCCCCCGGGCGCCTTCCTGCAGGCGACGGCCGCGGCCGAGGGGGCGATGACGGCCGAGATCATGGCCGCGCTGGCCGGGGTTCGCGCCCCGGTCGCCGACCTCTTCGCCGGCTGCGGGACGTTCACGTTCCCGCTCGCCGCCGTCGCCCCGGTCGAGGCGGTCGAGGGCGACGCGGCGATGGTGGCGGCGATCCGCGCGGCGGCGGGCGCGGCGGGGCTCGCCGGGCGGGTGCGCGCGGCGGCCCGCGACCTCGACCGCGCCCCCCTCTCGCCCGCCGAGCTCGCGGCCTTCGGCGCGGTGGTGTTCGATCCGCCGCGAACCGGGGCCAGGCGGCAGGCGGCCGAGATCGCCGCCTCGCCGGTGCCGCTGGTCGTCGCCGTCTCGTGCCATCCCGGGACCTTCGCCCGCGACGCGCGCCTGCTGGTGGCCGGCGGCTATCGCCTCGATCGCGTGCTGCCCGTCGACCAGTTCCTGTGGTCCCCGCACGTCGAGATCGTCGCCGTCTTCCGCCGGATTGCCCGGCTCCCCGCATCCGGCGGGCGGATC
The DNA here is from genome assembly GCA_016202695.1 of Pseudomonadota bacterium. Classification (GTDB taxonomy): domain Bacteria; phylum Pseudomonadota; class Alphaproteobacteria; order JACQOE01; family JACQOE01; genus JACQOE01. The sequence goes on from JACQOE010000048.1 coordinate 72,275, forward strand.
CGGGGGCGAAAAACGCCCTCGAAAGAACGGTGAAGATCGGTAATGCTGTCGCCTGCCGCCGGCGCTGGCGGAACGGGTGGCCAACGACGGGAGAAGGTTGCGAGCCGCGCCGGGCGGCGGCTGGGAGCGATGCGCACCCGGCCGGAGAGAGAGGAGATGTCGCGCACCATCCGGGTCGGGATTGACGTCGGCGGAACCTTCACCGACCTCTACCTGTTCGAGGAGGGAAGCGGGACGGTCGTCCGGCACAAGCTTCCGTCCACGCCCGAGGACCCGCACCAGGCGCCGGTTCGCGGCCTGGTCGAGCTCCTGCGCAAGGCCGGGGCGAGGCCGGCCGAGGTCGGCTTCGTCGGCCTGGGGACGACGGTCGCCACCAACGCGCTCCTCGAACGCAAGGGCGCGCCGACCGGCCTGATCACGACCAAGGGGTTCCGCGACCTCCTCGAGATCGGGCGCCAGAAGCGCCCCAGCGTCTACGATCCGTTCGCGCGCCGGCCGGACCCGCTGGTGAGGCGGGAGCTCCGTCTCGAGGTCGAGGAGCGGATCGGCGCCGACGGCACCGTCATCCGCGCCCTCGACGAGGAGGGTGTGGCGCGCGCCCTCGCCGCGCTCCTCGCCGCGAGCGTCGAGAGCGTCGCCATCTGCTTCCTCAACGCCTATGTCGAACCCGACCACGAGCGCCGGGCAGCGGCGATCGCGCGCGCGCGCTGGCCAGGCGGCCACGTCAGCGTCTCGCACGAGATTCTGCCCGAGTTCCGCGAGTACGAGCGGCTCAACTCGACCGTGGTCAACGCCTATCTGGCGCCCCGCATGCAACGCTACCTCGCCGAGTTCGCCGACGAGGTCGCCGGGCTCGGCATCCCCGAGCCCCCGTTCGTGATGAATTCGGGGGGCGGGGTGGTCAGCCCCGCGCTCGCCGGCCGGCGGCCCATCGACTGCCTCCTCTCCGGCCCGAGCGGCGGGGTGAGCGGGGCCACCTTCCTGGCCGGGATGGTCGGGCTGAAGGACATCGTCGCCTTCGACATGGGCGGGACCAGCACCGACGTCTGCCTGGTGCGCGACGGGCGGCCGGAGGTCACGCACGCGCGAATGGTCGACGGCCTCCCGGTCCGGCTGACCGCGCTCGACATCCACACCGTCGGCGCGGGCGGGAGCAGCGTCGCCTGGATCGACGCCGGCGGGCTCCTGCGGGTGGGGCCGCGGAGCGTCGGCGCCAAGCCGGGGCCGGCCTGCTACGGCACCGGCGGCGAGGAGGCGACCGTCACCGACGCCAACGTCGTCCTCGGCCGGCTGAACCCGAAGCATCTCCTCGGCGGGAGCCTGCCGATCGACGCCGGGCGCGCCTTCGCCGCCATCGAGCGCAATATCGCCCGCCGGAAGGGGCTGGACGTGCGCGAGGCGGCGGCGGCGATCCTCGCCGTCTCCAACACCAGCGTCGCCCAGGCCATCCGCTTCGTCTCGGTCGAGCGGGGGCTCGATCCCGCCGGCTTTGAGCTCGTCGCCTTCGGCGGCGCCGGCCCGCTGCACGCCGCGGCGGTGGCGCGCGAGCTGGGCATGTCGGTGCTCGTGCCCGAGAGCCCGGGCGTGCTCTGCGCGATGGGGGTCCTCACCAAGGACATCCAGATCGATCTCGGCCGCACGCGCCTCCTCAGGGCCTCGGCCGCGAACGCGCCGGGCGAGGTGGACGCGCTCTTCGCCGGGCTCGAGCGCGAGGCGCGCTCGGCGTTCGCGACCGGCGGGCTGGCCGGCGACGGCCTGGAGGTGGGCCGGACCGTCGATGCCCGTTATGCGGGGCAGAACTACGAGCTCTCGGCCCCGGTGCCGCCGGGGGCGCGGGGCGCCGGGGCGCTCGCCGCGGTGAAGGCGGCGTTCCATGCCGAGCACAGGCGCCTCTACGGCTACGACCGGCCCGAGGCCGAGGTCGAGCTGGTCACGTTCCGGCTCAAGGCGACGCTTCCGGTCAAGAACCCCGATGTCGGCCGCCGGCGCGACCGGCGGCGGGCGGGCGGGCCGGCGCCGGTCGGGCGGCGCCGGGTGTTTTTCGAGGAGGCGGGCGGGTTCGTCGACTGCCCGGTCTACGAGCGGGCCGACCTCGCGGTCGGCGACGCGCTCGCCGGTCCGGCCGTGGTCGAGCAGATGGACGCGACGACCGTGCTCCCGCCCGACTTCCGGGCCGAGGTCGATACCCTCCTCAATCTCCGCCTGACGCGCAGCGGGCCGGCGGCGGCGCCCGCGGTCGGGGCGGCGGAGGCCCGGGCGTGAGCTTCGCCCGCACCGAGATCGTCGCCAGCGGCCTCGAAGCGGTCGCCGCCGAGATGTGCGCGAGCCTGGTGCGCACCGCCTATTCGCCGAACATCAAGGAGCGCGCCGACTGCTCGACCGCGCTCTGCGACGTCGCCGGCCGGACGCTCGCGCTCGCCACCCACAGCCCGGCCCATCTCGGCTCCACCCTCGGGCTCGTCCCCGCCATCCTCCAGCGCTTCCCGCTCGGGCGAATGCGGCCCGGCGACGTGTTCCTCGCCAACGATCCCTACATCGCCGGCGTCACCCACCTCAACGACTGCACGCTCGCCGCGCCGATCTTCGTCGGCGACGAGCCGGTCGGCTTCGCCGCCGCGGTCGCGCATCACTCCGACGTCGGCGGTCGCGTGCCGGGAAGCGAGTCGGGAGACTCGACCAGCCTCTTCCAGGAAGGGGTGCGCTTCCCGCCGGTCCAGCTCTACGCCGCCGGCGAGCGCCGAAACGACATCTGGGAGACGTTCCTCCTCAATTCGCGCACGCCCCACTTCGGCGAGGGCGACCTTCTGGCGCAGAAGGCCGCGATCACGCGAGGCATCGAGCGGATGGGCGGGATGTACGCGCGGTTCGGGACGGGGGCGATGGCCGAGGGCATCGCCGAGATGCTGGACGCGACCGAGCGGCGCACCCGCGCCGGCATCCGCGAGCGGCTGCGCCGGGGCACGTTCTCGGCCGAGGACTGGCTGGACGAGGACGGCCTCACGGACGACCCGGTGCGGCTGGCGGTCGCGGTGACGGTCGGGGACGGCGAGGTGGAGTTCGACTTCTCCGGCTCCGCGGCCGAGCTCGGCAGCGGCAAGAACGTGCCGATCACGCACACCATGGCGACCATCTACTACTGCCTCAAGGCGATGGTCGACCCGGGGCTCTCGATCAACGAGGGGCTCTATCGGCCGATCAGGGTGAAGGCGCCCGAGGGCTCGGTCGTCAACCCCCGACCGCCGGCCGGGGTGAGCTCGCGCAACCTCACCTCGATGATCCTCGCCGACGTGATGATCGCCGCGCTCGGCCAGGCCGCGCCTGCCCGCTCGATGGCGGCGAGCGGCCCCTACCAGGGGATCATCCTGAGCGGGCGCGACCCCGCGAGGGGCCGCTATTTCGTCGACTACGAGAATTTCGCCGGCGGCCAGGGCGGGCTCTGCACGGGCGACGGCGCGGAGGTGATGCAGGTGCACATGACCAACACCTCGAACCTGCCGATCGAGGTGATGGAGATCGAGTTCCCGGTCCGGGTCGAGGCCTACGGGATGATCCCCGACTCGGGCGGCGCCGGGAGGTTCCGCGGCGGCCTGGGGGTCAGCCGCGATCTTCGCATCCTCGCCGACGGAACACTGCTCGCGGTCAGGAGCGCGCGCCAGAGGTTCGCGGCCCGGGGCAGCCGGGGCGGCAAGCCGGGAACGCTGGGCGCCTATGTCGTCAACCCCGGCACGGCGGCGGAGCGGAAGCTGGCGTCGACGCTCTCCGAACATCCGCTGGCCAAGGGGGATCTCCTGCGGATCGTGACTCCGGGCGGGGGCGGCTACGGCGCGCCGGCCGCGCGCGAGCCCGAGGCGGTGCTTCGCGATCTCCGCGAAGGCAAGGTGAGCAAGGCGGCGGCGCGCACGCTCTACGCGGTCGCGCTCGCCCCCGGCGGCGAGGCCGTGGACGCCGGGGAAACCGCCCGGCTTCGCGCCGCCGCCGACGTGCCGAAGGAGTGAGGCGTCGGGTCGCCCCGTTCCGCCGCCTTGCCCGCGTTGACGCACCGCGTGTTCCGTGAAATCCTTGCCGCGTTGGGAGGTCGTCGCTCGCGAGCGTTTCGTGCGCCGCTTCGCCCGTGCCCTTGCCCGCCGGATGGGCCGGGGGCACGGGGGCGGGGAGGGCGTGCGGGCGCGGCGATGAACGGCCTCGTCAGACAGGGAGGAAAGAACCATGTCGGTCATGCCGGTTCTCCCCAAGGGCTCGCCGCCGCCGCTCGCCCCGTATTCGCCGGGGGCGATGGTGCGGAACCCGGTCCGCGTGATCCATACCGCGGGCATGCTCGGGCTCGACAAGGAGGGCAAGCTGGTGGGCGCTGGCGACGTCGCCGCGCAGACGCGCCAGACGCTGGAGAACATCAAGGCGGTCATCGAGGCCGCGGGCGGGACGATGGCGGACATCGCCTTCAACCTGATCTTCCTCAAGGACATGGCGGATTACGCCAAGATGAACGCGGTCTACGGCGAGTACTTCCCGAAGAACCCGCCGGGTCGCGCCTGCGTCCGCGCGGACCTGGTGAAGCCGGAATTCCTGGTCGAGATCGCCGCCACCGCCTATCTCACGAAGTAGGGCTGCGGCTGGGGCGACCGGCGATCGCGCCGCCGGTCGCCGCCTTGCCCTTCGGCGCCTTCCCGCCGGGGAACGAAACCAAACGATCCTGGGGACGCATGCGATGAAGGAACTCCGCTGTCTCTCGGCCACCGGCCAGCTCGGCCACGGCATCCTGCGCGATGCCTTCGCGCGCGGGGTGGCGAACAAGCCCGACTACATCGGCGCCGACATGGGCTCGACCGACATCGGCCCCTTCTATCTCGGCGCCGGCGAGACCGAATCCGAGACCGAGATGATCCGCCGCGACCTCGCCCTGGTGCTCCAGGCCGGGCGCAAGCTCGGGGTTCCGCTCGTCATCGGCAGCGCCGGCTCGGCCGGTGCCAGGCCCCACCTCGAGCGCACGCTCGATGTCCTGTTCGAGGTCGCCCGCCGGCACCGGCTCTCGTTCCGGCTGGCGGTGATCCGCGCCGACGTGGGCAAGGACTACCTCCTCGGCAAGCTCCGCGCCGGCAAGGTGCGCCCCTGCGGCCCGGTGCCCGATCTCACCCCCGAGCGGATCGCCCGCGCCGAGCGCATGGTCGGCCAGATGGGCATGGAGCCGTTCATGAAGGCGCTCGACGGCGGCGCCGAGGTGGTCGTCGCCGGGCGCTCCTGCGACGCCGCCGTCTTCGCCGCGCTGCCGGTGTGGAAGGGCTACGACGCCGGGCTCGCCATGCACCTCGCCAAGATCGTCGAGTGCGCCTCCTTCGCCACCGAGCCGGGCGGGCGCGACGCCATCATGGGATACCTCCGCGACGACCACTTCATCATCGAGTCGATGAACCCGCGGCTCCGCGCCACGCCGTACTCGGTCGCCGCCCACAGCCTCTACGAGCAGCCCGATCCGTTCGAGGTGGTGGAGCCCGGCGGGCGGCTCGACCTCTCCCGCTCCCGCTTCGAGGCCCTGGACGAGCGCCGCACCAGGGTTTCCGGCTCGCGCTGGGAGCCGAGCCCGACCTACACGGTCAAGATCGAGGGGGTGGAGAAGACCGGCCACCGGGTGATCTCGATCGGCGCCGTGCGCTGTCCGATCGCGGTCGGCCAGATCAAGGACATCTGCCGCCGCGTCGGCGACCTCACCGCCTCGATCCTGGAGGGCGACATCGACCCCGCCGACTATCGCCTCAAGTTCCGCACCTACGGGGTGGACGGGGCGATGGGCGAGGGCGAGCGCGAGCGGAACGCGCTCCCGATCGAGGTCGCGGTCATCACCGATGTGGTCGGCAAGAGCGAGCAGATCGCCAAGTCGGTCTGCTCGGTGGCCCGCTACTACCTCCTCCACTTCTTCTACGACGGCATCCTCGCCACCGCCGGCAACGTCGCGGTTCCGTTCGTGCCCTGCGACATCCCGGCCGGGCCCGCCTACGAGTTCAGCGTCTACCACCTGGTGGAGGTGGACGATCCGCTCGAGCTCTTCCCGATCGAGTACCTCGAGGTGAGGGAGGGCGCGGCCCATGCCTAGGCTCCGCGAGATGGTGAAGGTGCTGCGCAGCAAGAACGCCGGCCCCTTCGCGCTCACCTTCGACATCCTGTTCAAGGACGAGTCGCTGTTCCGCCGGGCGCTCGCCTCGGGTGCCTTCGCGCCGGCCGCGCTCGCCGCCCTCCTCGACTTTCCCACGGACCGCATCCGGGTGGTGCCGTTCCCGCCCGCCTGGGCGATCAAGGTCACGGTGCCGCGGCGGCACTCCTCGGGCTCGTTCGACGATACCGACGTCTTCGGCTGCCAGCAGCACGCGCCGCTCCTCGACCTCGAGATCGCGTGAGGCGGGCGGCTGGGCGGGGCGGTCGGGCGCGCCCCGCCCCCGCGGGACGACGAGGGGAGGGGACCCTCGATGAGGGACATCCGCAGGATCCTTAATGCCCGCCTGCCCGACGGGTCGCTCGCCGAGCTTCGGATCGAGGGCGGCCGCATCGCCGCGATCGGCGCGCCGGCCGGCGCCGCCGCGCCGCCGGGCACCGACGCGATCGACCTCGGCGGCGCGCTCCTGATCCCCGGCCTCGTCGATGGCCACGTTCACCTCGACAAGACGCTCCTCGGCGCGCCCTGGGTTCCCAACCGGGCCGAGCCGACGGTCAAGGGCCGGATCGCGCACGAGAAAGCCATCGAGCGGACGGTGACGGTGCCGATCGAGGAGCGGGCGGCCCGCCTAGTCGAGCTTGCCGTCGCCAACGGAACCACGACCTTGCGCACCCACGTCGACGTCGATCCCGGCCACGGGCTCGCGCGGCTCGACGCCGTGCTCCGCGTCCGCGAGCGCCATGCGCGCGCGCTCGACATCCAGATCGTCGCCTTCCCGCAGGGCGGGCTGGTGAGCGTCCCGGGCACGGCCGAGCTCCTGGACGCCGCCCTGGCCGAGGGCGCGGGGCTGGTCGGCGGCGTCGATCCGGTCGGGATCGACGGCGACCTCGAGGGGCAGCTCGGCGCGGTCTTCGCCATCGCCGAGCGGCGCGGGGCGGGCGTCGACATCCACCTCCACGACCGCGGCGAGGCGGGCGCGGCCACGGTCCGCGAGATCGCCCGGCGCACGCGGGCCGCGGGCCTCGGCGGCAGGGTGGCGGTGAGCCACGGCTTCTGCCTCGCCGATCTCGACCGGCCGGCCCTCGACGGGCTTGCCCGCGACATGGCCGAGGCCGGCGTCTCGGTCATGACCCACGGCGGCGGCGCGCGCCCCATCCCGCCGGTGAAGGCGCTCCGCGAGCGGGGCGTGGTCGTCTTCGCCGGCAGCGACAACGTGCGCGACGCCTGGTCGCCCTACGGTAACGCCGACATGCTCGAGCGGGCGATGCTGATCGGCTGGCGCTCGGACTTCCGCCGCGACGACGAGCTGGCCGTCGCCTTCGACCTCGCCACGGGGGCGGCGGCGCGCGCCCTCGGGATCGGCCCCTATGGCATCGAGGCCGGCGCCCCGGCCGATCTGGTGGCGCTCGACGCCGGCTCGGTCGCCGAGGCGGTGGTGGCGCGCCCGCCGCGTCGCCTGGTTCTCAAGCGGGGCCGCATCGTCGCCGAGGACGGGCGATTCCGCGCCTCCTGACGCGCCCGGGCGTTCGCGAGATTTCGGTTTTCGGCGGGCCAAGACATTCAAACCACCCGGTTCAGCAGGGGCTCGCCGTCGCGGAGCCGGCGGCAGTTCTCGATCGCGACCGCGAGGCTGCGCTCCAGCGTCTCGGGGGTGAGCCAGGCGATGTGGGGCATGAGGACCACGTTGTCGAGCTTGAGGAGAGGGTTGTCGGGCGCGACCGGTTCGAGGGCGAAGACGTCGAGCCCGGCGGCGCGCAGCTTGCCCGAGCGGAGCGCGGCGAGGAGCGCGGCCTCGTCCACCAGCCCGCCGCGGGCGGTGTTGATCAGCACGCTCCCCGGCCTCATCGCGGCGAGGGCCCTGGCGTCGATCAGGCCCGCCGTCTCCGGGGTGAGCGGCAGATGCAGCGAGACGACGTCGGATTCGGCCAGCAGCTCGGCGAGCGGCCGCCACTCCGCGGCCTCGTCCGGGACCGGCCGGCGCCCGGTGCAGAGCACCCTCGCCCCCAGGCTCGCCAGCACCGGCGCCAGGCACCGGGCGACCGCCCCGTAACCGACCAGGCCGACCGTGCGCCCGGCCAGCTCGCCGAGGCCGTCGAAGGTTGCGGGCTCGGCGCTCCAGCCCGCCCCGACGCGCGTGGCGCGGTCGAAATAGGCGGCGCGGCGAAGCGCGGCGAGCATCAGGAGGAGGGCCATCTCGGCCACCGCCCGGGTGTTGGTGCCCGGCATATTGGCGACCGCGATCCCCCGCGCCTTTGCCGCCTCGATGTCGATGGTGTTGACTCCGACGCCGATCTTCTGGATCAGCCTGAGGCGCGGCGCGGCGGCGATGGCCTCGGCGGTGACCGGATCGAGCACGTGCAGCAGCACCTCGGCGTCGCCCATCTCGGCGCGGAAGCGTCGGCGGTCGGTCTCGTCGACCGCGGCGATCCGCAGCCAGTCGGGCGCGAGCTCGCCGATCCGCCTGCGGAAGCCCGGGCTTGCCCGGTAGTGCAGCACCGCCTTCATCGGCCGCCGCGACGCGGTCATCGCCTGGCCGGCGCCAGCGCCGAGCGGCCGGCGAAGCGGGCGCCCGGTCCCAGCGCCGCCTCGATCCGCAGGCCCTCGTTCCATTTCGCCATCCGCTCGGAGCGGGCGAACGAGCCCACCTTGAGCTGTCCCGCGTCCCAGCCGACGGCGAGGTGGACGATGGTCACGTCCTCGGTCTCGCCGGAGCGGGCCGAGACGATGGTTGCGAATCCGCGGTCGCGCGCGGCATTCAGGGCGGCAAGCGTCTCGCTCACCGTTCCCGCCTGGTTGGGTTTCAGCAGCGCCGCGTTGCAGGCCCCCGCCGCCGCCGCCTCGTCGATCCGCGCCGCCGAGGTGACGAGGAAGTCGTCGCCCACCACCTGGACGCGCCCGCCGACCGCCCGGGTGAAGCGGCGCATGCCCTCGGCGTCGTCCTCGGCGAGCGGGTCCTCGACCGAGAGGATGGGATAGCGGCCGATCCAGGCGACGAGGAGCTCGATCAGGCCGTCGGTCGTCAGCTCGCGCCCGTCGAGGGCGAGCCGGTAGCGGCCCTTCGCGCCCAGCTCCGAGGCGGCGACGTCGAGCGCGATCGCCACCTCCTCGCCGGGGCGGAAGCCCGCGGCCTCGATCGCCCGCACCAGCGTCTCCAGCGCCTCCTCGTTGCTGGCGAAGTCGGGCCAGAACCCGCCCTCGTCGGCCACCCCGTGCAGCCGTCCCGCCTCGGCCATCAGGCGCCCGGCGGCACGGTAGACCTCGGCGGTCATCGCCAGCGCCCGATCGAAGCTCGCCGCCTCCACGGGCACGACCATCAGGTCCTGGAGGTCGAGGCGCCGGGCGGCGTGCGCCCCGCCGCCGAAGATCTGGATCTGCGGCATCGGCAGCCGCGGCGGCCGCTCGCCGGCGAGATGGCGCCAGAGCGGAACGCCCGCCGCCCGCGCCGCGGCCCTCAGCACCGCCAGCGAGACGGCGACGATCGCGTTGCCGCCGAGGCGAGCCTTGTTGGGCGTGCCGTCGAGGGCGATGAGGCGCGCGTCCACGGCCGCCTGATCGGCGGCGTCGAGGCCGCGAAGGGCGCCGGCGATCTCGCCGTTGAGGTGGGCGAGGGCGCGGTCCACCCCCAGGCCGCCGAAGGCCGCGCCGCCGTCGCGCAGGTCGACCGCCTCGCGGCCGCCGCGCGAAGCCCCGGCGGGCGCGATCGCGCGCCCCGTTGCCCCGCCCGAGAGCATCACCTCGCACTCGATGGTGGGCCGCCCGCGCGAGTCCCACACCCGCCGGCCGGCGACGCTCGCGATCGCGGTCCTCATCGGCGGCCGGCCTGGTTGTCGCGCCGCGCGAGCCCGGCCCGCCAGGCGTCGCGAACCGCGGCGAGGCGCCCGGCCGGCTCGGCGAGGAGCGCGCGGGCCACCCGGCGCACGGTTTCCTTGTCGGCCTCGTCGGTCACGTACTCGACCGGCGACTTGCCGTCGATTCGGGCGAGCAGCAGGCCCGGAAGGAGCCGCGCCGCGCGGCCCTCGGCCTCGTCGCGCGGCTCCCACCGCACCCCCTGGAGATAGGCCGCGGCGAGGGCGTCGAAGCAGGCGAGGAAGCCGGCGGCGGTGCCCGGCACCCAGAGGCACTTGAGGAGCAGGTGGTTGAGGCAGAAGGCGAGGTCGAAGGCGGGATCGCCGTACCAGGCGCACTCGGCGTCGATGAACACCGGGCCGCGGGGCCCGATCAGGATGTTCTTCGGGCTCGCGTCGCCGTGCACGAGCGCGAGGCGGGTGCGGGCCGTGCCCTCGGCGAGCGCGTGCAGCGGACCCGCGCGGTCGGGGTGCGCGCGGGCGGTGGCGAGCAGGTAGGGCTCGAGCCGGATCGCGTGGAAGATGGGATCGCTGGCGAAGCGGGCGGCGAGGGCGGCGTCGCCGGCGGTGGCGGCATGGATGCGGGCGAGGCGCTCGCCCACCGCGGCCGCGGTCGCGGAGTCGGCGCGGCCGGCCCTGAGCTCGCCCTTCCAGCCGGGATAGAGGAGCGGATCGAGGAACCGCATGGCGAACATCCCGGCCGCGCGGTCCTCGCCCAGGAGCTCGGGCGCGGCCTCGGGCAGGAACGCGGCGACGGTGCGGATCCAGGCCACCTCCATCGCGTTCCGCTCGATCGGCGCGCGCCACTCCGCCGCGACCCGCAGCCGGGGCAGCGCCCGCTTCACGCAGACGGCGCCGCCGCCCGGATCGACGCGCCAGATGTCGGAGGAGACGCCGCCCGGGAGTCGCTCCAGGCGGGGCCGCTCACCGGCCGCGATCAGGCCGAGCCCGGCGAGGAAGGCGGCGACGCGGTCCTCGCTCGCGGCCTCCGACAGTGGCTCGGCGGCGACCGTCTGCGCGGGGTTCACCTCGTCCTCGATTCGTTGCGCCGGGCTCGGTCCAACCCTCGCGTCCGGCGCCATCGGCGCGGCCCCAGGGATGGCCACGGCGATGATACCGTGGCCGGCGGGCGGAGTCATGGTGTGCCCGGGGCCGGCCGCGCGTCGCCTTCGCGAACGGGAGAGACGGCAGGCGGGGGCGCGATTCTGCGCTTGACGGCGGTCCGGTATTCCAGTGGTATACCACTATGCAACTCGCATCCGCGGCGTTGTCGCGCGATCGGGCCTACGGGCGGCTGCGCGATCTGATTCTCGGCGCCGAATTCGATCTCGAGCGTCCGCTCTCCGAGCGCGGGCTCGCCTCGATACTGGGAATGGGGCGGATGCCGGTCCGCGAGGCGCTCAAGAACCTCGCCCGCGATGGCCTGCTCGCGGTCGTCCCGGGGAGGGGCACCTTCGTCCGCCAGCTCAGCCTCGACGAGGTGCGCGAGATTTACGAGGTCCGCCACGCGGTCGAGGGCATGGCGGCGTTCCTCGCCGCGCAACGCGGGGCCAGCGCCGGGCTTCGCGCCTTCGCGCCCCGGCTGAAGGGGCTGCTGCGCCAGGGCGAGGCGGCCGACGTCGCCGAGGTGCAGGCGGTCGGCTGGGCCTTCCACGACGAGATGGTGCGGGCCGCCGGCAACCGCCTGCTCGCCTCCATCTACGCCTCGCTCCGCCTGCAGACCGCGCTCGCGCTCAGGCTTACCCGCGAGCACGATCCCGCCCGCGTGCGCAGCACCACCACCGAGCACCTCTCGGTGCTGACCGCGATCGAGGCCGGGGAGCCGGCCGAGGCCGAGCGGCGCATGTACTACCACCTCGCTCGGGCGATGGAGGCGCGGGTGCGCATCTTCGCCCGCCTCAAGGGCCACTCGCTGCAGGCGGAAGGGGGAGGCCCCGGATGACCTATCTCACCCACCTCGAATGCACCGTCTGCGGCACCCGGCTTTCCGCCGACCGGCCGCGGTCGAACACCTGCAAGGAAGGCGGCGTCCTCGAGGCGCGGTACGACCTTGCCCGCGCCCGGCGCGAGCTCGACCGCGACGCCATCGCCCGCGGCCCGGCGACGATGTGGCGCTACGGGCCGCTCCTGCCGGTGCGTTCGCCCGCGGCGGTCGTCTCGCTGGCCGAGGGCTGGACGCCGATGCTCCGCGCGCCGGCGCTCGAGCGCGAGCTCGGGCTCGCCGAGCTCTGGATCAAGGACGAGGGGCGCAACCCCTCGGGCTCGTTCAAGGACCGGGGCGCCAGTGTCGCGGTCAGCAAGCTCCGCGAGTTCGGCGTCGAGACCGTGGTCCACAACAGCTCCGGCAATGCCGGCGCCGCCTGGGGCCTCTACGCGGCGCGCGCCGGCATCGCCTGCGTCAACCTCCTGTCCGGGGACGCGCTGCCCTCGACCGTGAAGCAGGCGGGGCTCGCGGGCTCAAAGGTGTTCCTGTTCGACGGGCGCTGGCAGGAATCGGGGGCCACGATCGAGCGCGCCGTGCGGCGCCACGGCTGGTTCAACATCGGCACCCTCAAGGAGCCCTACCGTCTCGAAGGCAAGAAGACGATGGGCTACGAGATCTGCGAGCAGCTGGGCTGGGAGTTTCCCGACATGGTGGTCTATCCCACCAGCGGCGCGCTCGGCGCGATCGCCATCTTCAAGGCCTTTCGCGAGCTGGCCGAGCTCGGCTGGGTCGCCGGCGGGCGCCGGCCCCGCCTGCTCGCCGTCCAGTACGAGGGCTGCGCGCCGATCGTGAGGGCCTTTCGCGAGGGCCGCGAGCGGCCCGAGCGCTGGGAAGCCGACCTCGACGTGCCGCCGGGAGGGCTGAAATCGCCGGCGCCGCCGGGCGGGCGCGAGGTCTTGAAGATACTGCGCGAGACCCGCGGGGCGGCGATCGCGGTTTCCGCGCCCGAGGCGGTGCGGGCGGCGGCCGAGATCGCCCGCCGCGAGGGCATCTTCGCCTGCCCGGAGGGAGCGACGACGCTGGTGGGTCTCAGGCGCGCGCTGGCCGAGGGCCTGGTCGGGCGGCACGAGCGGATCGTGCTCATGAACACCGCCTCCGGGCTCAAGTCGGTTCCCGTGCTCCCCGAGGCCGAGGTGGCGCGGATACCCGCCGGCGACGACCTCCCGGCCTTGCCGGCGGCGGGCTGAGCCTGGCGCAAGGATTTGGCCGCCCAAGGACCCGATACCAGTGGCAAAGGAAGGACCGATGAACAAGAGAGCGACGACCGCCCGGGCGGGCACCCCGCGCGAGCCCCGCCCGGCGCCGGACTGGGAGGGGCTTCGCCGCGAGTTCCCGACCACCGGGCGCCTCGCCTATCTCGACCTCGCCCGCAAGGCGATCCTGCCCCGGCGGGTGGAGGGGGCGATCGGCGAGTGGATGACCGACGTCTACGAGCGCGGCGGCGAGGACGCCTTCGCGATGGACCCGATCGAGGAGACCCGCCGCACCGTCGCCCGGCTGGTGGGGGCGCCCGCGAACACCATCGCGCTGGTGAAGAACACCTCGGAGGGGATCAACATCGTCGCCAACGGGCTCGATCTCAAGCCCGGCGACAACGTGGTGATCGGCGAGTGCGAGCACGAGAACAACACCTTTCCCTGGCGCCATCACGAGGCCCGGGGCGTCGAGGTGCGGGTCGTCCGCGCCGAGCCCGACGGGAGCATCGCCCCTTCGGCCTACGCCGGGCGGATCGATTCGCGCACCCGCGTCCTGAGCTGCGCCTGGGTGACCTACGGCACCGGCTTTCGCAGCGATCTCGAGGCGCTCTCGGCGCTTTGCCGCGAGCGGGGCGTGCGGCTGATCGTCGATGGCGTGCAGGCGGTGGGGATTCTCGATCGCCCGATCGGCGAGCTCGGCGTGGACGCGCTCGCCTGCGGCGGCCACAAGGCCCTCTTCAGCCTGGCCGGCGCCGGGTTCCTCTACGTGAGCGAGGGGCTGATCGGCGAGCTTCGGCCGCCCTACGCGGCGAAGTTCAGCTTCTCCTCCAACGATCGCCGGCAGAAGCCGCTGGCGCTCGCCGCCGACGCGCATCGCTTCGAGTACGGCAACCCCAACTTCCTCGGCTGCTGGGTCCAGCGCCGCTCGGCCGAGTTCCTGATGGAGGTGGGCCTTGCCAACATCGAGCGGCGGGTGCGCGCGCTCACCACCTACCTGATCGAGCGGGCCGACGCCCTCGGCCTCAAGGTCGCGACCCCGCGACCCTGGGACCAGCGTGCCGGAATCGTCAGCTTCGATGTTCCCGGCGATCCCACGGCCACCGTCCGGCGCCTCAAGTCCGAGGGAGTCGTCGTCAGCGTCAAGGACGGGCGCATCCGGGCGAGCTGCCACTTCTTCAACAACGAGGCGGACCTCGACCGTCTGCTCGCCGGGCTCCGCCGGTCGAATGCCTGAGGCGGCGGCAGGGGAACGGGGGCGGGGCGCGGCGATGACCGGCGAAGACGACCTCGCCGCCGCCCTCGCCGGCCTCCTCTGCGACCTCATCGCCATCCCCTCCCCCTACCCGCCGGGCGACACCCGCGAGATCGCCGGCTACGCCGCCGCGCGGCTCCGGCGCGCGGGCTACGCGGTCGAGGTGCCGAGCCGGCGGGACGGGATCGACAACGTGGTCGCCCGGCTGGGCGGCGGTCGCCCCTCGCTGGTCTTCAACGCGCATGTGGACACCGTCGCCCCCGGCCCGCGCGAGGCCTGGCGGAGCGATCCCTATCGCGGCACGGTGCGCGAGGGCGCGGTCCACGGGCTCGGGGCCGGCAACTGCAAGGGCTCGATGGCGGTGCAGCTCTGGCTGGCTGACGAGATCGCGCGCGCGGGCGGGCCGGCCCGGGGCGAGGTGGTCTTCACCTTCGTCGGCGACGAGGAGCGCCTGGGGCCCGACGGCCTTCGCTTCCTCCGCGAGGGCGGCCGGGTCGCGCCCGACATGCTGGTGCTCGGCGGCCAGACCGAGAACCAGTTGATCGTCGAGGAGCGGGGCGTGCTGTGGGCGCGGATCGTCGCCCACGGCCGGGCGGCCCACGCCGGCAAGCCGCAGGCGGGAGAGAACGCCATCCTCCGCATGCTGCGCCTGGTCGGCGCGCTGGAGGGGGTGCTCGGCCCGCGTCTGGCCCGGCGCGGGACCCTCGGCAAGCCCGCGACCATGAGCCTCGGCACCATCCGCGGGGGCGAGAACGCCAACGTCGTGCCGAGCCGCTGCGTGGCCGAGATCGACCGCCGGCTCGTGCCCGGCGAGAGCGTCGAGGCGGCCTTCGCCGAGATCGAGTCGGCGCTCGCCGGCGCGGGCGAGCCGCCGGCGAGCTATGAGGTGGAGCTGCTGACCGGGACAAGCGGTTTCTCCTCGCCGATCGACGGCCCCTGCGTCGCCGCGTTCCGGCGCGCGATCGAGGGCCGCCTCGGCCGGCCGGCGCGCTTCATCGACGCCACCGGGGTGAGCGACGGGCGGCACTTCGCCGGCGATCGGATCGAGATCCTGACCTTCGGCCCGGGATCGGGCGCGGAAGGCCACGCCGCGAACGAATCGGTCGCGGTGCGCGACCTGGTGGACGCCGCCGTCATCCAGCGCGAGGTGGTGCGCGAGCTGCTCGGCCTTCGCCGGTAGGCGGCCCGCCGGGGGCTCAGCCCTCGGTCATCAGGGCCGAGAAGCGGACCGGCAGGATCGGGGTCATCTTCGTCCGTCCGCCTTCGTTCTTCTCCACCAGCAGGAGCTCCTGCGCGTTCTCGATCCCGGCCGGGACGACCATCCGGCCGCCGGGCTTGAGCTGGGAGATGAGCATCGGGGGAACGAGCTCGGGCGCGGCGGCGACGAGAATCTTGTCGAAGGGCGCGTGCTCCGCCCAGCCGCGCGAGCCGTCGCCCACCCGGAGCGAGACGTTCCTGCACTTCAGACGCTCGAACCGCCGGCGCGCCCCGGTCGCCAGCTCCTCGATGATCTCGACCGTGTAGACCTGCTGAACGAGCTCGGCGAGGACCGCCGCGTGATAGCCGAGCCCGCTTCCCACCTCGAGCACGACGTCGCCGCCCTCGAGGTCCAGGAGATCGGTCATCAGGGCGACCATGAAGGGCTGCGAGATCGTCTTGCCGAAGCCGATCGGGAGCGGCGAGTTGACGTAGGCGTAGGGCTGGATCTCGACCGGAACGAACTCGTGGCGTGGGATCTTGCCCATCACCGCGAGCACGCGCTCGCTGAGCGCCTCGCGGCCGGTCTCCTGGCTCACCAGCCGGGTATGGGCGACGATCTCCTCGACCATCGCCTGACGGAGCACCGTGAAGGCGGCCTCGTTCATGCCCGCGCCCCATTCCGCGCGTCGGGTCGGCCTCGACCCGGACCCTGCGGCCGATCGCGCGGTCGATCGGCGCGCCCCGGGGGCCGACACCCGATCAAGCATAATCTAGGTTAGGGGCGGGCGAAATCCACTGTCCGGCCCTGCCCCCGGGCGCGACGGGCGGCAGGTTGCCGCGCGAGCGCGCGGTGGTTCCATCGCCAAGGGCTCAGGCGCAGCCGAAGCAGACGTGCGTGGCCCAGCCCGGGTCCATACCGGGGTGGTCGGAGCGATAGTGCGCACCGCGCGACTCGGTTCTGAGGCGCGCCGCCTCGAGGAGGAGGCGGGCGAGGGCGAGCATGCCGGCGAGCCGGAAGCGGACCCGCGGGTCGACCACCCCCGCGCTCAGACCTCCCGCCTCGGCTGCCAGGCTCTCCCAGGCGGCGAGGGCGTCGCGGATGCGCTCCTCGCTCCGCACGATTCCGGCGCCCCGCTCGACCAGGGCGTTGAGCCGGGTGCGGAAGGCGGCGGCGTCGAGCGGCGCCCCGTCGCCGATGGAGCTGCCCGTCGGCGGGGCGAGCGCCAGGGGCAGGGTGGCGAGCGCCTCGCGCGGGCCCTCCGTTCGCGGGTCCGCCGCCAGCCAGGCCGTGACCGCCCGTCCCTCGGTGCCGCGCCGCGCGCGGGCGGGACGAGCGGCGCCGGCGAAGGCCGCGGCGGCCAGCCCGGCGCGGTGGCCGAACACCGCGCCCTCGGTGAGGCCCTGGCTGTTCAGCCGGGTGGCGCCGTGGAGCCCGGCCGCCGCCTCGCCGGCGGCGAACAGGCCGGCCACCCCGGTGCCCCCGTCGACGTCGACGGCGATCCCGCCCATCGCGAAGTGCATCTCCGGGGCGACCTCGACCGGACTCGCGAAGGGGTCGATTCCAGCCGCCTCGACCTTCCTCAGGAATCGGCCCGAGACCTGTTCGACGATGCGCCGCTCGACGCCGGACATGTCGAGAAAGACGCCGCCGTGCGGGCTCGCCCGGCCCTCGGCGATCTCGGTGTAGAGGGCGCGCGCCATCACGTCGCGGGTCGCCCCCTCCATGCGCCCGGGATCGTAGCGGCGCATGAACCGCTCGCCCCGCGAGTTGACGAGCCGGACCCCGTCCTGGGCGAGGAGCCCGCCGCCGGTGGAAACGCCGCGCAGCTCCGGCGGATGGCAGAGAGTCGTCGGGGTGAACTGGAGGAACTCGAGGTCGGCAAGGACGCAGCCGGCGCGAAGCGCGAGCAGGTAGCCGCTGCCGGTCGCCAGGGGGTGGTTGCTGGTGAAACGGAAGAGCTGGCCGAGCCCGCCGGTGGCGAGCACGACCGCGCCCGCCTCCATCTCGACCAGCCGCCCGCGCGCATCGATGAAGGCGACCCCGGTCACGCGCCCGTCGCGCGCCTGCGCGAGCGCGGTCACGGTCGCCCCCTCGACCACCGAGACGCCGCGCTCGCGCACCCGTTCGCTCAGCGGGCCGACGAGATGGCGCGTCCCGCCCCCCTCGCAGCGCACCGAGCGCGGCCGCGAGTGACCGGGAACGGCGAACAGCTCGGGCCGGCCGTCCTTGAGCGCGAAGCGCGCGCCGAGCGCGGCGAGGCGATGGATGGCGGCGGCCGATTCGGCGATGAAGACGTCGGCGAGATCGGGGAACAGAAGGTCGCGCGCCGCCCGGCGCATGTCGGCGAGGTGCAGCTCGGGACTGTCCGACGCATCGAGTCCGGTCTGCGCCGCGAGCCCGCCGCTGGCGAGCGCGGTGTTGCCGCTCTCGCCGAGCCGGTCCTCGAGGAGGAGGGCGACCTCCGCCCCCGCCTCGCGGGCGGCGAGCGCGGCGCACATGCCGGCGATCCCGCCGCCGACGACCGCTACTCGCGCGCCTCGCGCCCGCCGGCGAGGCGACCGGGCGGCCCGCGCCTCCGGCGCGGTCGCGGCCTCGGTGGTCCGGCGCCCGTTCAACGCTTCACTTTTTCCGACAGCCAGGTGTAGCCGCCCTCGCGGCTCATCGACAGGCGCGTGGCCTCGAGCTTGGCGATGTAGTTGGGCTCGAGGTTGGGGCCCAGGTTCACGTCCGGGCCGAAGGTGCGGATCAGCCACGCCTGATGCGGCACCGCCTCCGCCTCCCACACGATCCGCTCCGGGGGCACCCGCTTCGCCAGTTCCACGAGTCTCCGCGCCTCCTTGTTCTCGCCCCTCGCCCCGAGCGAGTGCTCGATCAGCGAGCGCTCGATGATGACCAGGTCGCAGTCGACCTCGAGGAGGGCGGCGATGTCGGCCACGGCCATGTCGACGTCGATCGGGCCCTCGGGATACTTCTCTCCCACCTCGAACAGCACCTTGAGGCCGTGCGCCTTGGCCCGCCGCACCGCCCCGACCTTGTCGTCGCGGCTGAGGGGGACGATGTTCTCGGAGCACTCGACGGCGGTGAAGCCCATGCGCCGCAGCGTCTCGAAGGTGCGGTCCACCTTGCTCTGAACGTGGGCGATCTCGAAGACGATCCCGCCCGGGTTCACGTCGATCTGGTTGACCGCGTACAGCTTGACCTTGCGCATCAGGAGGTGGTTCGGGTCCAGCGGCGCGGTCAGGGTGAAGATGTGGCGGAGCTTGATGTAGTCGATGAAGGCGCCGACCGACTCCATCCAGTCCTCGGCTTCGGAGTAGCCGATGCCGTAGTCGCGGGCGAGCGTGAGCCCTCGGCCGCGGGGCTTGGCCGAACGGGTGGGGATTTCGAGGAAGTGCAGGGCTCGCTGGCTCATGGGGTCTCCGCGGATCTGTTCGATGGGCCGGCGGCGGGGCGCCGCCGATGCGCTCTGAGGAGCGCCTACAATAGGGTCGGCCGGCGGGCCCGTCCACCGGCGAACGCCCGCTCCGGCCGCGCGGCGCGCCTCGCCAGCGCGCAACGCGGCCGGCTCCACTTGGTTGGGACAGGCTTAGCGCTTGCGCAGCTCGAAGCGCTTGAGGAGTCCACCCACGGTGTCGCGGAAGCCGCCGTACTCGAGCTCGGTATAGGGCAGCATCGCCGCGCCCGACCAGCCCTGGCTCCGCATCTCGATCCCCTTGGCCTGGGCGCGGAGCCGAACCTCGTCCCACGCCGGGTTGGCGAAGAAGTCGATGAAGGAGTCCGAGAACTTGCCCTGCTTGCTGACCGAGAAGCCGATGCACGAGACCACGGGCAGGCAGTAGGGGCCCGTCACCGGCGTATTCAGCGGCACCGGCATCAGCGGCATCACGTGCGAGCCGCGCGCGTCGCCGCCCACGAAGTGGGCCTTGGTGAAGGGCGAGATCAGCTCCTCGGGTGCCGGGAATATGCCCTGGTTGCGGACGATCGCGACCGGGTCGTCCTTGCCCGTGTACTTGCCGGCGATGGAGTGCAGGCGCTCGGCCGAGATCGACACGGCCTTCTGGCCGTGGGTGCGCGAGTAGATGCTGTCGATGGCGAAGCGCTCGTTGTCGCGCAGGAGCGCGGCGATCCGGTAGGCGTCCTCGGGCGCGTCGAGCTCGATGATGCTGTCGCCGGCGCGGTTGTCCATGTCGATGATGCGGAAGCGGAAGCCCTTGATCATCTGCGGCAGCATCAGGCCGGCGCAGTACATGGGATCGGCGAAGGCAAGGTAGACCGGCAGGTTGTAGGCGCCCGGCCCGCACTTGTCGGCGGCCAGCACCATGACGGACTCGGCCGGCCGCGGGGCGGAGAGCGTGTGCTCGAACTCGATCTCGGCGACCGCCGGCCCCGCGCCCCTCACGTTGCCCGAGGGAGCGTCGGTGAGCAGGTCCTGGCCGGCGCCGTAGAGGCCGTACTCGCTCGCCACCTCGGTCGCCTTGAGGAGCGTCTTCCAGACGAACTGGTGGATGTCGGCATGGCCCTCGCCACGGGTGTGGCTCATGAGGACGGCGATGTCGTCACCGGTGTGCGAGACGAACCCGTCGATGATCAGGCCCGACCCGATGGCGTGGGCCACCTCCTGGCGCGCGCACGCCATCATCCGCTCGGACGGCTTGGTGTGGCCGCCGACGGAGCCCACGTCCGCCTTGATCAGAGAGAGCGTCAGCTTCATCGCATCCTCCTCGTTAGACCCGGCCGAACCCCGGCCCCGCTCGCGGGCCGAGGCGAATGTCTGAGAGGTGGGCACGCCGGACGGCGCGTCCGCAATCGCCGCAATCATACTCCCCGGGAAACCCGATTGGGCAGACGGAAAGAGGGGGAAACGGCGCGCCGCGTCGTTGCGGGGGCGGATCGGGCCGGGCGGGCGCCGGCCGCCGTCAGCGCCGCACCAGGGTCACGCCGTGGCCGGCGAGGCGGATCGAGACCGCCGTCCCCGCCCGGATCGGCCTGGCGACCGACCTGTCCACCACGAACAGGCTCCCGAGCGGGGACTCGACGCTGTACTCCATGTGGCTTCCCAGGTAGGCGGCCTTGCTCACGCTGCCCCGGATGTGCGCCCCGTCGGCGGCGGCGGTCGAGAGCTGGAGGGCTTCGGGCCGGATGGCGACGCTCGCCGGCCCGGCGCCGAATCCGCGATGGGGAAGGGCAAGCTCCAACCCGCCGACGTCGACGACCGCGAACTCCCCTTCGAGGCGCCGGATCTCGGCGGCAACCAGATTGGCGTCGCCGATGAAGTCGGCGACGAACAGGTCGGCGGGGCGCTCGTAGAGCTCGCGCGGGGTTCCCTCCTGGGCGATCGCCGCGTTCTTCATGACGATGATCCGGTCGGAGACGGCGAGCGCCTCGCCCTGGTCGTGGGTGACGTAGACCGTGGTCAGGCCGAGCCTCTGCTGCAGCTCCCGGATCTCGTCGCGCACCCGGCGGCGGAGCTTGGCGTCCAGGTTGGAGAGCGGCTCGTCGAAGAGCAAGACCTGGGGCTCGAGAACGAGCGCGCGGGCCACCGCCACCCGCTGCTGCTGGCCGCCGGAAAGCTCGCTCGGGAGGCGGGCCTCGAACCCCTCGAGCCCGACCATGGCCAGCACCTCGCCGACCTTCGCCCGCACCCGCTCCCTGGGTTCGCCGCCCACCACCAGCCCGTAGGCGACGTTCTCGCCCACGGTCATGTGCGGGAACAGGGCATAGGACTGGAACACCATGCTCACGTCGCGCTCGGTGGCGCTGAGCCCGGTCACGTCCCGGCCGCCGATCCGGATCGTCCCCGAGTCGGCGTGTTCGAGCCCGGCGATCAGGCGGAGCGTCGTGGTCTTGCCGCAGCCCGACGGGCCGAGGAGCGTGACCAGCGCCCCCCGCTCGATGGCGAAGGACAGCTCGCGGACCGCGCTCACCGCCCCGAAGCGCTTGCTAACGTTGCGGAACTCGACGACCGTGGCGCCGCATTCGCCGCTCACGCCGCACTCCCCCCAAGGCTCATCTCGCCCACCACCCGGCGCCCCAGCCGCCGCTCGCCGACGAACGCCTGGATCAGCAGGATGGCGACCACCATCACCAGGATAAGGACCGAGGAGTAGGAGATGGCAAGCCCGAAGTCGCCGTTCTCGACCCGGCCGATGATGTAGGAGGTGGCCATGTCGTAGTTGGCGCTGACCAGGAAGATGACCGCGCTGATCGCGGTCATGGCGCGGACGAAGCTGAAGACCAGGGCCGCCACCATCGCCGGCTTGAGCAGCGGCAGAACCACCCTGCGCACGGTGGTGAAGGTTCCCGCCCCCAGGGTGAGCGAGGCCTCGTCCAAGGACCGGTCGAGCTGGCTCATGGCGGCGATGCCGGCCCTGAGCCCGACCGGCATGTTGCGGAAGATGAAACAGATCACCAGGATCACGCCGGTGCCGGTGATCTCGATCGGGGGCACGTTGAAGGCGAGGATGTAGCTCACGCCGATCACGGTGCCGGGGATCGCAAAGCTCAGCATGGTGCCGAACTCGAACGCCCCCTTGCCGGCGAAGCGCTGGCGGACCAGCACGTAGGCGGTGAGCATGCCGACCGCGGCGGTGAGCGGGGCGGAGACGGCGGAAATCCAGAGCGTGATCCAGAACGAGTTCCACGCCGCCCCGCTCCACAGGATGCCGTGCTGGGTGAACTCGACCGAGAACGCCTCGATGTAGTGGCGCAGCGTGAGCGTGTGCTTGAGGCCCCAGAGCTCGACGAAGCCGCCGAACATGATCATGCCGTAGATGACGGCGGTGAGCGCCGCCCAGGGGACGGCGAGCCCGTAGGCGAGCCAGGTGAGGCGCTCCGGCAGGCGCGCGTGCACGCCCGAGTCGCCCTTGCCGGTGAGGGTCACGTAGGTGCGCCGCCCCAGCCAGCGGCGCTGGGCGTAGAAGGCGGAGAGGGTGAAGGCGAGCAGCACGATCGAGAGCACGGCGGCACGGCCCTGGTCGTGCTGGGCGCCGACGATGGCAAAGAAGATCTCGGTGGCGAGCACGTCGAAGTTGCCGCCCAGCACCATCGGATTGCCGAAGTCGGCGAGGCTCTCGATGAAGCCGAGCAGGAACGCGTTGGCGAGCCCCGGGCGCATCAGCGGCAGCGACACCGTGGTGAAGACCCGCCAGCGGTCGGCGCGCAACGTCTGCGCCGCCTCCTCCATCGCCGGGCTCACCCCCTCGGCGACCCCGATCAAGACCAGGAAGGCGATCGGGGTGAAGGCCAGCATCTGCGCGAACCACACCCCGGGAAGGCCGTAGACCCAGCGCGAGGGCGGGATGCCGATGGCCCAGTCCAGGAAGGTGGTGATCGCGCCCGAGCGCCCGAAGAGCAGGATCACCGCCAGGCCGATCACGAAGGGCGGGGTGATGATCGGCAGGACGGTGAGGATGCGCAACGTGCGCTTGGCGCGAAAGCCGGTGCGCGTCACCACCAGCGCGAAGGCGAGGCCGAGGATCGTGGTCCCGAGGCCGGTCAGCACCGCCAGCACGAGCGAGTTCCAGGCCACGCCGCAGGTGAGGCTGCCGGCGAAGCAGTCGAGGCCCCAGACGCTGTGATGGAGGAGCTTGGCCAGGAAGAGCGCGGGGGCGAAATGGCCGGCGTTGTCCTGAACCGCGCTCACCAGCACCCGGCTGATGGGCCAGAAGATGAAGAGGACCACGAGCGTGACGATGAGCGCGATCGAGCCGACGACGAAGGCGTCGCCGCCGACGAGGCCGCGTGCGGCAAGGCCGTGCGAGAACAGGAACAGAAAGGCGGCGAGAACGAGCAGCGCGCCGTAGCCCATGCCGAACTGACGGTCGGCAAGGGGCCCGAACAGGGCTTCGAAGGAGTCCCACGACCAGCCGTTGAGGCCGATGGCGAAGCCCTGCAGCAGGGTGTAGCCGAAGCCGAGCGCCCCCGCCGCCACGAGGACCGCGGCCAGGCGGGGATCGCTCCGCTCGGCGCGGAGCACCAGGACCGGCGCAAGCAGCGGAAGCGCGATGGGAAGGAGCCAGATGCGGCCCTGCGTCAGGCCCGCGAGCAGGCCCGGCGCCGAGGCGAGCTCGGCCGGGTAACCAGAAAACCAGTCGAACCCCCAGAAGCCGCCGTCTATGGCGTACCAGGGGAGGAGGGCGTAGCCCACCCACCCCACGGCGAGCCATAGAGCGGCGGTCCGGGTCATGGCCTCCCGCCCCGGAGGGCGGCGCTAGCGGATCGGCGCCATCGGACGATACCCGCCGGCCGCGTCATGGCTCCCCGCGTCACCCCGGGCAAGCCGCGCTTGGGCGCGGCGCGACCCGGGGTCCACCCGCTGTCGCGGGGGTCGGCCCGCGGACCGAGCCTGGACCCCGGCTCTCGCTTCGCTCGGCCGGGGTGACGATCGAGCGGAACATGGGACTCGTTCGTCGGCGCCGATCCTCTCGCTCACTGCGGCAGCGGCTTGACCTCGGTGTCCCACTTCGACAGCAGGCGCTTGCGCTCGGCCGAGGAGCCGTATTTCTTGAAGTCGTAGTTGATCAGCTTGATCTGATCCATCTTCGGCGCCTGCGGCGGCGGCACCGCGTCGCGGTTCGACGGCACCTGGTAGGCCTGCGCCTTGGCGGCCAGTTCCTGCGCCTCCTTGGTCAGCGCCCAGTCGTACCACCGCTTGGCGCTGTCCAGGTTGCGGGCGCCCTTGATGATGCTCATCGAGCCGATCTCGTAGCCGGTGCCTTCGCACGGGGCCACCGCCTTCACCGGGAAGCCCTCGACGATGGTGGTGACCACGTCGTGCAGGAAGGTGATGCCGACCGCGGTCTCGCCGCGCGCCGCCGCCTTGATCGGGGCCGAGCCGGACTTGGTGTACTGGTTGATGTTCTTGTGCAGCGCCTTCAGATAGTCGAATCCCTTGGCCTCGCCGAACATCTGCACCATGGTGGCGAGCGTCGTGTAGGAGGTGCCCGACGAATTGGGATTCGCGATCTGCACCTCGCCCTTGTAGACGGGCTTGGCGAGGTCGGCCCAGCACTTCGGCTCGGGCAGTCCCTTCTGCTTGAGCACGTCGGCGCTGTAGCCGAAGCCGAGCGCGCCCATGTAGACGCCGACCGTGCGGTAGCCGGCATCCCGGGCCTGCTCCTGCGCCCAGGGATGGAGCTTCTCCAGCATCGGCGACTTGTACTCCAGGGACAGCCCCTCCTCGGCCGCCTGCAGATGCGGATCGCCGGTCCCGCCCCACCAGACGTCGCCCTTCGGGTTCGCGGCCTCGGCCTTGACCTGGGCGAAGGTTTCGCCGGAGCTCTTGCGAGTCATCGCCACCTTGATCCCGGTCGCCTTCTCGAACTCCCGGATCATGATCTCGCACCACTCGATCTGCGGACTGCAATAGAGGGTGAGCTGTCCCGCCGCCTGTGCGTCGCGGGGCAGGGCGGCGAGGGCGAGCACGGCCCCCGCGGCAATCGACATCGAGCTCAGCAGGTATCGTCTCATCGTCGTCGTCTCCCCTTCACGGTTGCGCGCTCCGCGGGCCGGCTTCCGGCCCGTACTGCCCTCGGCGAGCCTCGCGCTATTGTAGCGCGAATCCTAACATAGGAGGCGAAGGCGCCGTAATATTTCTTTTGCTTCCGTGCAGCGGACGGCATATTTATTCCATCGTTCGCGCGCCTTCGTGCCATCGGCCGGCGCCGGCCACCAGCGGCCCTGGAGGAGGCCTCGGCAATGACCCAGTCGGACGACGCAAGGCTTCGCTACCTCGCCGCCCAGGCGGTCGCGCGGGAGGCGGGCAAGCTCGCGCTTCGCCACTTCCGCGCCCGAGACCGCCTGGCGATCGAGCACAAGGGGGTGCAGGACCTGGTCAGCGACGCCGACCGCGAGGTCGAGGACCTGATCGGCGGCAGCCTGGGGGCGGCGTTCCCCGGCGATTCGTTCTTCGGCGAGGAGCGGGGGGCGGGGCCGCATCCGCTCCGTGCCGACCGGCTGTGGGTGATCGATCCCATCGACGGCACCGCCAACTTCCTGAGGGGACTGCCGCAGTGGGCGGTCTCGATCGCCTTCGTGCTCGGGGGCGAGGTGGAGATCGGGGTGATCTACGATCCGGTGGCCGACGAGCTGTTCGCCGCCCGCCGCGGCGGGGGGGCCGTGCGCGACGGCGCCCCGATCCGGGTGAGCGGCTGCGCCGACCTCACCCGGGCGACGGTCGGCATCGGCTTCTCGTACCGGCGGCCGGCGGCCGCCCACGTGGCGGCGGTCTCCGCCTCGCTGCACGGCCACTGCGAGTACCGGCGCACCGGGGCCGGCGCCCTCGGCATCGCCCAGGTCGCCGACGGGCGCGTCGACGCCTACTGGGAGGCGCACATGAACGCCTGGGACGCGCTCGCCGGGGTGATCCTGGTGCGCGAGGCGGGCGGCTGGACCAACGACTTCCTCGCCGGCGACGGGCTCGCCGCCGGCAACGCCGTCCTCGCCTGCACCCCGGCGCTCAAGGACCCCTTGATGGCGACGCTCGGCCTGCCGTCGAGCGCGCCTCAGTCGTAGGCGCCGATCACGTTCTGGTCGTAGTCGATCAGGGCGCCGGTCATCAGGCCGGAGTCGGGGCCGAGCAGGAAGAGGCACAGGCGGGCGATGTCGTCGGGCTTGATCAGGCGGCCGAAGGGCTGGGCGGCCTCGGCCCGCGCGAGCCAGTCGGCGGGCTTGCCCTCGGCCATCTGCACCAGGTGCTCGTTGGGGGTGTCGGCCCAGCCCATGTTGATGCCGTTCACCCGGATGCGGTCGCCGCGCAGCGCGTGGGCGACGTTCTTGGTCAGCACCGCCAGCGCCCCCTTGGAGGCCGAGTAGGCGGTGAGGAACGGCTGCCCGCCGTGGCTCGACATGGTGATGATGTTGACGATGCTGCCGGCGATCTTCGCCCGCTTCATCGCCTTTACCGCGTCCTGGGTGAGCAGGAAGGGGGCGCGCACGTTGACCGCGAAGATCCGGTCCCAGAGCTCGGGAGGGGTGGACTCGATGGTGCCGCGGTCGGTGACGCCGGCGGCGTTGACCAGGCCGTCGACGCGTCCGAACCGGCGCTCGCAGGCGGGCACGACGGCCCGGCAGTCCTCGACCCGGGCGAGGTCGGCGGCGACGACCAGCGCCGCCGCCCCCGCGGCCGCGATCTCGGCCGCGACCGCCGCGCCCGTGCCGCGGGTGCGCCCGCAGATGGCCACCCCCACCGCCCCGGCCCGGGCGAGGGCCAGCGCCGCGGCGGCGCCGATGCCTTGGGTTCCGCCGGTGACCACGTAGGCGCGCCCGGTAAAGCCGTTCGGGTTATCGCTCATCGGTCCTTCTCCCCGCCTCGTCTCGTCTCCGCCGCCCCGCCGCCGAGGCGACGGGCGGCATCCCGTCCGTCATCTACGTTCGATTGCCCTTGTCATCCGCAAGATAATTCAAGGATATTTTCCTGTCGTCCCGGCGACCGGAGCGCGTTGAAGCCCAGCGCGCGCTGGCGGGCGGGGGCTGGGGAGGAGGCGAGATGACAGCGAAGCGTTCGGGTGCCGGGCGGCGCAGGAGTATGGCGCGGACGCCCGGCGCGGCCGGCGCGGCACCTGCGGGGGGCGTCGCTCCCTTGCCTCCCAGGGACTACGAGTCGCTCCTCCGCGCGGTCTCGGCGAGCTACGAGGGGTTCAGCCGGCGGCTGAAGCAGATCGCCCGCTTCGCCCTCGACCATCCCAACGACATGGCCCTCGATACCATCGCCGTCATCGCCCGCCGGGCCGAGGTGCAGCCCTCCAGCCTCATCCGCTTCGCCAAGGCGCTCGGTTACGACGGCTTCACCGACATGCAGCGCGTCTACCGCCAGCGCCTGACCGAAACCAAGCCGAGCTACAGCCAGCGAATCCAGGCGCTCAGGCGCGAGGGCGAGGACCTTTCCAACCCGCTCCTCGTGCTCGACCGCTTCGCCGCCGCCAACATCGCCGCGCTTGAGCACCTGCGCGAGGAAATCTCGCCGCCGTCCCTCGAACAGGCGCTGGGAATCCTGGAGAAGGCCGAGTCCATCCACCTCCTCGCCTACCGTCGGGCGTTCCCCGTCGCCTCCTACCTCTTCTATGCGCTCAACCATCTCGACTGCCGGGCCTTCCTGCTCGATGCGGTGGGCGGGATGCTGCGTGAGCAGGTACGCTGGATCGGCGACAAGGACGCCCTGATCGCGGTCAGTTACCCGGACTACTCGCCCGAGGTCGTCGAGGTGGCCGGCGATACCTACCGGCGCGGCATCCCGGTGATCGCCATCACCGACCGGGCGCTGAGCCCGCTCGTGCAGTGTTCGAGCGTCTGCTTCCAGATCGCCGATGCGGCGGTGCACGACTTCCGCTCCCTGGGATCGTCGCTCTGCCTGGCCCAGACCCTGGTGGTGGCGCTCGGCTATCGACTGGAGACGCGCGGCCAGCGTCGGCCCGCCCCGCGAGGCCCTTGAGCCGGGCTCACGCGCTCACCCGCACGGGCCGGCCGGATTTCAGCGACTGGCCCGCGGCCTCGGCGATGAGGAGCGCCTTTCGCCCGTCGTCGGGCCCGACCGAGGGCGCCTTCCCGTCGCCGACGCAGGCTATGAAGTGGTCGAGTTCCGCCCGGTAGGACTCGGCGTAGCGCTCGAGGAAGAAATGGAGCGGCTTGTCGCGGCTCACGCCCGCCTCGGTGAAGGTCTCGACCGTGGTCGGGGTGCGGTTCTCGGCCCGCACCATGCCCTTGGCGCCGAGGACCTCGACCCGCTGGTCGTAGCCGTAGACGGCGCGACGGCTGTTGGTGATCACCGCCAGGGCGCCGGAGCGGGTCCGCAGCGTGACCGCCGCGGTGTCGACGTCGCCGAGCGCGGCGATGGCGGGATCGACCAGGGCGCTGGCCGCGGCGAACACCTCGACCGGCTCCTCGCCCAGGAGCCACCGGGCCATGTCGAAGTCGTGGATCGTCATGTCGCGGAACAGGCCGCCGGAGACCTCGACGTAGTCGGGGGGAGGCGGGGCGGGATCGCGGCTCGTGATCTGCACCAGTTCCACGCGTCCCACCTCGCCGGCCGCAAGGCGCGCCTTGAGCGCGGCAAAGCTCGGATCGAAGCGGCGGTTGAAGCCGACCATCATCGGCACGCCCGCACGCCAGACCTGGGCAAGGCAGCGGTCGACCCGGGCGAGGTCGAGGTCGATCGGCTTCTCGCAGAAGATCGCCTTGCGGGCCCGCGCCGCGGCTTCGATGAGGTCGGCGTGGGTGTCGGTCGAGCTGGCGATGAGGACCGCGTGGACGCCGGCGTCGGCAACCGCGGTCTCGGCATCGGCGACCCGCGCCCCGTGCCGATCGGCGAGCGCGCGGGCCGCCTCGGCGTTCACGTCGACCACGAAATGAAGGCGCGCCCCGGGGGGCGCGGCCAGGTTGGCGGCGTGGATGCGCCCGATCCGGCCGGCGCCGAGCTGGCAGACTCCGATCATGGCCCCTCCCTCGGGCGGCGGACCCGGTCCCCCGCCCCGGCGGCGGCGGACCGAGCGGCTTGCCCGCTTGCGAAAAATTTATAAGTATCATACTTGCCGAACGGAATATTTTTTTCAATCTGGGTTGCTCCGGCGGCCTCCGACCGAAAGGGCTTAGAATGGCCGTGCACCTGACCGAGCATCGATTCGGATTCGGTCCGGGCTACACCCCGATCACCGGCCTCGACGAGGAGGAGGATAACACCGGCATCGCCTTCGGCGTGCTCAGGCTCGCGCCCGGGGAAGCCCTCGCCGTCGCCCCCGAGGGGGAAACCGCCTGGCTGCTCATGGCCGGGCGCGTGAGCGTCGGCGTCGCCGGGGGCGAGGAGCGGCTGGCGCGGGGGTCGCTGTTCGACGAGGGGCCGTCGGCGCTCCACGTCGCGGCCGGCGAGCCGGTGCGCCTCAAGGCCGCCGACGAGGTCGAGCTCACGGTCTACGCGGTGGCCAACAGGCGGCCCTTCCGGCCGCGGCTCCACCGCCCGGCGGAGGTGCCCGACGAGCGCCGCGGCGCCGGCCAGGTGGGCGGGACCTGCCTCAGGCTGGTGCGCACCATCTTCGACCGCTCGAACGCCGAGCCCGACGCCGACCTCGTCCTCGGCGAGGTGGTGACCCTTCCCGGGCGCTGGTCGAGCTATCCGCCGCACCACCATCCGCAGCCGGAGATATACCATTACCGATTTGCCGCTCCCCAGGGCTACGGGCATGCCGAGCTGGGCGAGCGGGTGCTCAAGGTCCGCCACTACGACACGGTCAAGATCCTCGCCGGGCTCGACCACGCGCAGTGCGCCGCCCCCGGCTACGGCATGTACTACTCGTGGGTGATCCGCCACCTTCCCGGCGATCCCTACACGGTTCCCGAGTTCGCTGGCGAGCACCGCTGGACGATGGAGCCGAACGCCCGCTATTGGCGCCCGCGGGGGACCGTCGGCCATGACCTCTGAGCGCCGGCTCGATCTCGTCTGCCTCGGGCGGGCTTCGGTCGACCTCTACGGCGAGCAGGTCGGCGGCCGGCTCGAGGACATGGCGAGCTTTGCCAAGTACGTCGGCGGCTCGCCCACCAACGTGGCGATCGGCACCGCGCGGCTCGGGCTGAAGAGCGCGCTCATCACGCGCGTCGGCGACGAGCACATGGGCCGGTTCATCCGCGAGACGCTCGTCGCCGAGGGCGTGGACGTGAGCCACGTCAGGACCGATCCCGAGCGCCTCACCGCGCTGGTGATCCTCGGCATCCGCGACCAGCGCACCTTCCCCCT
The DNA here is from genome assembly GCA_016202695.1 of Pseudomonadota bacterium. Lineage (GTDB taxonomy): Bacteria > Pseudomonadota > Alphaproteobacteria > JACQOE01 > JACQOE01 > JACQOE01. The sequence goes on from JACQOE010000048.1 coordinate 102,614, forward strand.
CGTCTTCTACCGCGAGAACTGCGCCGACATGGCGATCGCGGCCGAGGACATCGAGCCCGAGTTCATCGCCGGCGCAGAGGCGCTCCTGGTCAGCGGCACCCACTTCTCGGCCCCCGGCGTCGACCGCGCGAGCCGCACCGCGATCCGCCATGCGCGCGCGGCCGGGACCCGGGTGGCGCTCGACATCGACTATCGCCCGGTGCTCTGGGGCCTTGCCGGCCACGGCCTCGGCGAGGAGCGCTACGTGGCGAGCGAGCGGGTGAGCCGGCACCTGCAGTCGATCGTTCCCGACTGCGACCTCGTGGTCGGCACCGAGGAGGAGATCCACATCGCCGGCGGCTCGGCCGACACCGTCGCCGCGCTCCGCCGGCTTCGCCGGCTTACCCGCGCCGCGCTCGTGGTCAAGCGCGGCGCCATGGGCTGCGCGGTGTTCCCCGGCCCGATCCCGGACTCGGTCGAGGACGGGATTTCCGGGCCCGGCTTTCCGGTCGAGGTCTTCAACGTGCTCGGCGCCGGCGACGCGTTCATGGCCGGCTTCCTCCGCGGCTGGCTCCGCGGCGAGCCCTACGAGACGTGCTGCCGCTACGCCAACGCCTGCGGCGCGTTCGTGGTCTCGCGTCACGGCTGCGCGCCGGCGACCCCGACCTGGGCGGAGGTCGAGGCGTTCCTCGCCCGCGGAAGCGCCCGGCGGCGCCTGCGCGAGGACGCCGAGCTCGAGCATCTGCACTGGGCCACGACCCGCCGGCGCGATCGGCCGGACATGCTGGTCCTCGCCTTCGACCACCGCCAGCAGTTCGAGGAGCTGGCCGCGCACCACGGCGCGCCCTCCGGAGCGATCGCCCGCTTCAAGGGCCTCTGCTGGGCGGCGGTGCGCGAGGCCGCCCCCGGCCTCGCCGGGGCCGGCATCCTGTGCGACGACCGCTACGGCCGGGAGGTGCTCGACGCGGCCAGCGGCTCCGGTATCTGGATCGGGCGGCCGATCGAGCGCCCGGGCTCGCGCCCGCTCGCCTTCGAGGGCGGGGCGGACGTCGGGCTGACGCTCCGCTCCTGGCCGGTCGAGCACTGCGTCAAGTGCCTGGTGCAGTACGACGCCGCGGATGTGCCCGCGATCAGGGAGCGCCAGGACGAGCGGCTGGTCGCGTTGTTCGAGTCCTGCCGGGCCACGGGCCACGAGCTGATGATCGAGGTGATCGCGCCCGACGACCGGGGATCGGACCGGCCCGGTCTCGCGGCCTCGCTGGAAGCGATCTATGGGCTCGGGGTCCGGCCCGACTGGTGGAAGCTGCCGCCGGGCGACGGCGCGAGCTGGAGGCGGATCGCAGGCGTGATGCGCCGTCGCGATCCCTATTGCCGGGGCGTTCTGCTGCTTGGACAGAACGCCGGCGAGGACGAGCTGATGGGGGCGATCGCCGAAGCCGCGCGGGCCCCCGTCTGCCGCGGATTCGCGGTCGGGCGGAGCATCTTCGCCCGGCCGGCGGAGGCGTGGTTCGCCGGCTCGCTGGACGATGCCGGGGCGGTGGCGGCGATGGCGGGCGCCTACGGCCGCGCCATCGCCTGCTGGCGCGGCGCCCGCGCCGCCGCCTGAGGAGTCGGGGTTCGAGGAGGGCAGGGGCCCCCAAGGAGCGTTGCCGTGAAGACCGTTAGGCTGACCATGGCCCAGGCGCTGGTGCGCTACCTCGTCGCCCAGCGCGCGATGATCGAGGGCCGCGAGGCGCCGCTGTTCGCGGGCGTGTTCGCGATCTTCGGCCACGGCAACGTCGCCGGCCTCGGCGAGGCGCTTCATGCTGAGCGCGCGCGGCTCCCGACCTACCGCGCCCACAACGAGCAGGCGATGGCGCACGCCGCGATCGCCTTCGCCAAGGCGAACGGCCGCCGCCGCATGATGGCCTGCACGACCTCGATCGGCCCCGGGGCGACCAACATGGTCACCGCCGCGGCCGTGGCCCACGTCAACCGCCTGCCGGTTCTGCTCCTTCCCGGCGACATTTTCGCCGGGCGCCGGCCCGATCCCGTGCTCCAGCAGGTGGAGGTCTTCGGCGATCCGACGATCTCGGCCAACGACTGCTTTCGCCCCGTCTCGCGCTACTGGGACCGGATCACGCGCCCCGAGCAGCTGATCCACTCCCTGCCGCGGGCGATCCGCGTCCTTACCGATCCGGCCGACTGCGGGCCGGTGACGCTGGCCCTGCCGCAGGACGTTCAGGCCGAGGCCTGCGACTATCCCGAGACGTTCTTCGCGCCCCGCACCCACGCCCCCCGCCGTCCCGGACCGGACCTGGCGGAGCTGGAGCAGGCGGCGGCCGCGCTCCGCCGCGCGCGCAAGCCGCTGGTCATCGCCGGCGGCGGGGTCCACTACGCCGGCGCCGCCCGGGCGCTGGCCGCCTTCGCCGAAGGCCGCCGCCTGCCCGTGGCCGAAACCCAGGCCGGCAAGGGCGCGCTTCCCTGGGACCACCCCGCCAACCTGGGTGCGATCGGGGTCACGGGGTCGAGCGCGGCGAACGCGCTCGCCGCCGAGGCCGACCTGGTGCTCGCCATCGGCACGCGGCTCGGCGACTTCGCCACCGCCTCGCGCTCGCTGTTCCGGAATCCGCGGCTGAGGCTGATCCAGCTCAACGTCGCCGCCTTCGACGCGGCGAAGCACGGGGCGATGCCGCTGGTGGCCGACGCCGGGCGCGGGTTGCAGGAGCTCGATGCGGCGCTCGGCGACTGGCGCGCCCCCGCCGCCTGGATGCGCCGGGCGCGGAGCGGGATCGAGGCGTGGAACGCGCTCGTGGAGGCGGCGACGCGGCCAAGCAACGCCCCCCTCCCCACGGACGCGCAGGTCCTGGGCGCGGTCAACCGCGCCGCCGGTCCGCGCGACGTGGTGGTCTGCGCGGCGGGCGGGCTTCCCGGCGAGCTTCACAAGCTCTGGCGCACGCCCGCGCCCGGCGGCTACCACCTCGAATACGGCTACTCCTGCATGGGTTACGAGATCGCCGGCGGTTTGGGCGTGAAGATGGCGGATGCGAGCCGCGAGGTCTTCGTGCTGGTCGGCGACGGCTCGTACCTGATGATGAACTCCGAGATCGCCACCTCGGTGACGATGGGCCTGAAACTGGTCGTGGTGGTGCTCGACAATGGCGGCTTCGGCTGCATCGAGCGGCTGCAGGCGGCGTGCGGGGGGGCGAGCTTCAACAATCTCTTCGCCGGCATCTCGCCGAACGCGGCGCGGGTGGATTTCGCCGCCCACGCGGCCAGCCTCGGGGCCGAGGCGGTGAAGGTGCCGGGGATCGCCGAGCTCGAGGCGGCGCTCGCCCGTGCGAAGCGGGCCACGCGCACCTTCGCGATCGTCGTCGAGACCGACCCCGCGGCGGCCACGGCCGCGGGCGGTGCCTGGTGGGACGTGGCCATCCCCGAGGTCTCGACCCGGGCCGGGGTGCGCAAGGCCCGGCGGGCCTATGTCGCGCACACCTCGCGCCGGCGCGTGGGAGGCTGAGCATGGCGGTTCGCTTCGGCATCAACCCGATCACCTGGTCCAACGACGACCTCCGCGAGCTGGGCGGCGAGACGCCCCTCGAGACCTGCCTCGCCGAGGCGCGCCGGGCGGGCTACGAGGGGATCGAGATGGGCCACAAGTTCCCCCGCCGCGCGCCCGAGCTGAAGCCGATCCTCGCCGCGCACGACCTGGCGCTCATTTCCGGCTGGTACGGCTCCCGGCTCCTCGCGCGCTCGCCCGCCGCCGAGATGGAGGAGCTGGCCGGGCACCTCGAGCTCCTCGCCGCCATGGGCTGCGAGGTGATGGTCTTCGCCGACGTCTCGGGCTCGGTGCACACCGACCGGAGCCGGCCGCTCTCGGCCCGTCCCCGGCTGGCCGACGCCGACTGGCGGGACTTCGGCAAGAGGCTGACCGACGTGGCCGAGCACCTCCTCGCGGGGGGACTCCGAATGGCCTACCACTACCACATGGGCACGGTGGTCCAGACCGAGCCCGAGGTCGACCGGCTGATGGCCTCGACCGGCGAGGCGGTCGGCCTTCTCCTCGATACCGGCCACCTGACCTACGCCGGGGGCGATCCGGTGGCGCTCGCCCGGCGGCACGGGGCGCGGGTGGCGCACGTGCACTGCAAGGACGTGCGCGCTTCCGTGCTCGACTCCGTGCGGGCCCGCGATTCGAGCTTCCTCGACGCGGTGATCGACGGCGTCTTCACCGTCCCGGGCGACGGCGCGATCGATTTCGTTCCCGTGCTGCGAGAGCTGGCCGAGCATCGCTATTCCGGCTGGCTGGTGGTGGAGGCCGAGCAGGATCCGGCCCGGGCGCATCCGCTCACCTACGCCCGCAAGGGCCGGCTGGCGCTCGGCGAGGCGGCGGCGCGCGCGGGGATGTCGCCCCAGGCCGCGCCTCCCGGCCGCCGCCGTGCGCGCGGGTAGCGACTCATTCTGAAGCGCCTCGCCCTTCGACAGGCCATCTCAGGGTGAGGCGGATTTTTAAGGCCCTCATGCTGAGCTTGTCGAGGCATGAGGGCAAAATGAGTCACCGCCGCGCGCGCGGCCTTCGTTGACAGGCCGGCGCCGTTCCGACAGCCTTGGGGCGCCGTGTCCGTCCAGCATCCGGATTAGGGAGGCGGGGGAGTGCCTGAGAAGAAGCCGCGGATCGCGGTCATCGGCACCGGAGGGTCGATCTCGATCCCCGGGCGCCACAGTCTTGATCTGTTCGAGTACGGCGACTACGGCCGCGCCCTCGAGGTCGACGAACTCCTGGCCATGATTCCCGAGGTTGCGGAGCTGTTCGACGTGGTGCCGGTTCGCTTTCGCGCCATCTCCAGCACCGCGATCGCGCCGACGGACTGGCTCGCGCTCGCCCGCCGCATCCACGAGGTGGCCGAGGCGGATCCGCTCCTCGCCGGCGTCGTCGTCACCCACGGGACCGCGACTCTCGAGGAGACGGCCTACTTCCTCCATCTCACGCTCAAGGTGACGGTCCCGGTGGTGGTCGTCGGCGCGCAGCGGCCGCCGAACGGCCTCGGCACCGATGCCGGACTCAACCTGGTGAACGCGGCGCGGGTGGCGGCGGCGCCCGCGGCCCGGGGCCTCGGGGTGCTGGTCGTGCTGAACGACGGGGTGTCCTCGGCCCGGGAGGTGACGAAGACGGCGAACTTCCGGCTCGACACCTTCCGAAGCCCGGAGTTCGGCGTGCTCGGCCATGCCGACCCCGACGGCAAGGTGGCGATCTACCGGCGTCCGACGCGCCTGCACACCATCCACAGCGAGTTCGAGCTGGGCCGCCTCGCCGACCTCCCGCGGGTCGAGGTCGTGTACTCCGTCGCCGGCGCGGACGGGCGGCTGGTCGAGGCCGCGGTCGCGGCCGGCTGCCGCGGCATCGTCGCCGCCAGCCTGGCCCCGGGGTTGCAGCCCCCGGCCCAGCGCCAGGCCCTCGCCGAGGCGAGCCGAAAGGGTGTGCTGGTGGTGGTGAGCAACCGGGGCGGCGCCGGGCGCATCCTCGCGCGGGGCAAGGACGTCGAGCTGGGCTTCATCGCCGGCGACAACCTCAACCCGCAGAAGTGCCGGGTGCTCGCCATGCTCGCCCTCGCCACCACCGGCGACCGCGGCGAGATCCGACGCATGTTCGAGCAGTACTGATCGCCCGCGCCGCGCCCGCGGCCGCCAATGCCATAGGGGACTTCGCGATGCTGCCCAAGATCGAGCACCGGGTGGGGCTTCTGATCCCCTCCTCCAACACTAACATCGAGCCCGAGTATTACGCGGTGATGCCGCGGAGCGTGAGCCTGCACTTCGGCCGCCTGATCGTGACCAAGGTCGACGACGAAGGCCTTGCGCTCCAGGACAGGGACGTGGACTACCAGGCCAAGCTCTTGGGCACGGCGCGGGTCGAGGTGATCCTGTTCTGCCAGACCGCGGCGAGCTGGTACCTTGGGCTCGACTACGACGCCAGGCTCAGGAGCCGGATCGAGGCGGCGAGCGGCCGGCCGGCGCTGACCGCGGCCAAGACCATCCTCGATGCGCTCCAGGCCTTGGGGGTGGGCCGGGTCGCGCTCGCCACTCCGTTCATCCCCGAGGTCAACGCGGTCAGCACCCGCTTCCTCGAAGGCGCCGGGCTGAAGGTGGTGGCCGCCGAGGGGCTGGGGATGACCGACAACTTCTCGATCGTCACCCTGAAGCCGGACACGCTGCTCGACCTCGCCCGGCGCGCCGACCGGCCGGAGGCCGAGGCGATCATCATGCCCGGGGGCAACATGCCCTGCCTGGCGATCGCCGAGCGGGCCGAGAGCGAGCTGGGCAAGCCGGTGGTCACGACCAACATGGCCGGCATCTGGGCCCTTCTTCGCCACCTCGGCGTGGCCAAGCCGATCCAGGGCTTCGGCCGGCTGCTGCGCGAGCGCATGGTGGCCTGAGGCTCGCGCCTGCCCGCTTGAACGGGAGATACACTAGTCGCTGAGCACGATCGCCGCGTCATCGGGCCAGGAAAGCTCCACCGTGTCGCCCTCGTTGAGGGCCTTGGCCTTGTCGACGTTGGCGACGTCGGCGGTGAGGACGAGGCCGCCCGCGGTCCTGGCGCTGAACCTGAGGGTGGCGCCCATATACGTCTTCTGCATGATCTCCGCTTGGTGGCTCCGCCGGCCGGCGTCGGCGCGCGGAGGGGCGACCTCGATCTTCTCATAGCGCAGCGCCAGCGTGACCGGCGCGCCGGCGTCCAACGGCTTGCGGCTTCGGCAGCGGACGCGAAGCCCGGCGCAGTCGATCCCGTACCAGTTCTCGCCCTCGGCCTGGACGACCCGTCCTTCGAGGAGATTGTTATGGCCGATGAAGGTGGCGACGAAGCGGGTCGCCGGCGTCTCGTAGATTTCCTCCGGGGTCCCCACCTGTTCGACCCGGCCGAGGTTCATCACCGCGACGCGGTTGGACATCGTCATCGCCTCGCCCTGGTCGTGGGTGACGAAGATGAAGGTGCTGTGAAGCTCGCCGTGCAGCCGGCGGAGTTCCCCGGTCATCTGGATGCGGAGCTGCAGGTCGAGCGCGCCGAGCGGCTCGTCGAGGAGGAGCACGGAGGGGTTGTTGACCAGGGCGCGGGCGATGGCGACCCTCTGCTTCTGCCCGCCGCTCAGTTGCTCGACGGACCGCCCCTCGAAGCCCTCGAGCCGCACCAGCGCGAGGGCGCCGGCGACCTTGCGGCCGATCTCCGCCCGGGCGACGCGCTTCATCCTCAGACCGAAGGCGATGTTGTCGAACACGTTCATGTGGGGAAAGAGCGCCAGGTGCTGGAAGATCATGTTGGTGCTGCGGAGATAGGGCGGGAGCCCCAGCATGCTCTGCCCGTCGATCAGCACGTCGCCGGCGGTCGGGTTCTCGAAGCCGCCGATCAGGCGCAAAAGCGTGGTCTTGCCGCAGCCCGAGGGGCCGAGGAGCGAGAAGAACTCGCCCCGGCGGATGTCGAGCGAGACGTTGTCGAGGGCGGCGATGCTGCCGAATCGCTTGGTCACGCCTCGGATTTCGACCGCGGCGACGGGCTCGGTCATTGACTCTCTCCTGTCGTCGACGGCAAGGCGCGTTTCCTCCTGCGTGCGTGGTTTCATGGCCCTGTCCGAGCGTTGAAGAAGGCGAACAGGCATCCGGGGCCGGGAGCGCACGCCCCCGGCCCCTCGGCCGCGGCGGGGACTCAGGCGGCCTTGAACTTGGCCCAGGCCTCGATCCACTCGTCGAGGTTCTTGGGCATTTCGTAGCTGATCAGCCGGACGCCTTTTTCGGTGACGTCGAAGCCGTATTCCTTCTGCGTCTCCTTGCTGAACTCGGCGAGGGCCTTGGCGTTGGTCGACGGGTACTGGGTGACCTCGGTCAGCTTCACGCCGTACTCCTTGGAGATGAAGGCGTTGATGACCTTCTCGGAGCTGGCGTAGTTCGGCGAGTCGCGCGGAATCCACGCCGAGTAGCCCCAGAAGATGGTCCCCTCGCGCGGGAAGTTGCTGCCCACCTTGATGCCCTGCTTCTGGAGCACGGGGCGCATGGAGATGAAGCCGCTCTCGGCCACGACTTCCCCGCTCGCCATCAGGTTGATGGCCTCGGTGAAATTCGCCCACAGAGTCCGGAAGTGATTCTTCTTCTTCAGCGAGATCAGGAACTTGGTGACCTCCTCCAGGTCCTTCTTGTCCATCTTGAAGGGGTCCTTGACGCCCATGTGCAGCGAGGTGGGGATGATGCTGGCGTGGGCGTCGTCGCGGATCGAAACCTTGCCCGCGTACTTGTCGCCGAAGACGAGGCCCCAGGACTGGGTGAGGGGGTCGTTCTCGGGAACCTTGTCCTTGTTGAAGATGCAGGTGTCGTAGCCCCAGAAGATGGGGACGAGATAGACCTTGTCGCCCCGCTTGATGATTTCCTTCTGGAACAGCGGCATGATGTCCTTGGCGTTGGGGACGTTGGCCATGTTGATCGGCCGACCCCGCTCGTCTCCGGCCTTCTCGCCAAGGACCGGACCGATGGCGAAGGCGGTGTTGCTGGCCATGAAGTCGTAACGCGACGTTCCGCCCGGGGCCATCAGCTTGGCGATGGTATCGGTGGGCGACACGTAGGGGGCGTTCTCCACCTTCACCCCGCTCACGCTTTCGAGGATCGGCCTCGCGGCGTCGGGCAGGAACACGCTCGGGATGATGGCGGTGATCGCCGGACGCTGGGCAAGCGCCGGCCACGACGCCGCCGAGCCGAGTGCCGCGGCGCCCAGGGCCGCGGCGCCG
>JACQOE010000043.1 GCA_016202695.1 Pseudomonadota bacterium
CCCCTGCACGGCCTGATCTTCTCGGGGGTCGACCCGCGCCGGGGCGAGTACTTCGTCGACTACGAGACCTACGCCGGCGCTTCCGGGGGCCTCGCCGACCAGGACGGCAAGGACGCGGTGCGCGTGCATATTTCCGGGGCGGCGAACCTGCCGATCGAATCGGTCGAGCAGGAGTTCCCGCTCACCGTCGGCTGCTACGAGCTGCTGCCCGATACCGGGGGGCCGGGTGCATTCCGGGGCGGCCTCGCCACCCGCCGGGACATTGCCATCTGGGCCGAGCAGGCGCGCCTCGCCGGCCGGGGCGTGCGCGAGATCGTCGGCGCGCCGGGGCTGTTCGGGGGCGACAAAGGACGCGTCGGGCGCTTCGTCCTTCATCCCGACAGCAACCGGGAGCAGAAGCTTCCCGGCTCGTTCTCCGAGTTGCCGATCGAGGTCGGCGCCACCGTGCGGGTCGAGACCCCGGCCGGGGCCGGCTACGGCGATCCCCTGGAGCGCGATCCGGCGCGAGTGCTCGCCGACGTGGTCTCGGGCAAGATCAGCCGCGTCGCCGCCGGGGGCGACTACGGGGTCGTACTCGCCGACGGCACGGTTGACGAGAAGGGAACCCGCGCGCGTCGCGAGCGCATGCGCCGCCGCCGGACAAAGTGAACCGAGGAGGGAATCTAAAGCGATGGCAAAGACATACAAGCACTACAAGGTCTGGCTCAACGGCAAGGTCGTGCCGCCGGAGCAGGCGGTGATCACCGTCTTTACCCAGACCGCGATGCGCGGGGCCAACGTCTATGAGGGCATTCGCTGCTACTGGAACGACGACAAGAAGAACCTCTACGTCTGGAAGCTCGACCAGCACCTCAAGCGCCTGTTCGAGAGCATGAAGATCATGCACATGACCGCCCCCTTCACCTTCGACGAGCTGAAGAAGGGGGTGATCGACTGGGCACGTGCCAACGAGTTCAAGGAGGACGTGCACTTTCGCCTGGTCGTCTACTTCGGCGACGGCGGCCCCGGCGGCACCAAGGCCTACCGGCCGGAGGAGATCGACTTCGGCGCCTGGATCGACGGCGGCCCGCGCCAGCACAAGGACGCGCTCGAGAAGGGCCTCAACGTCTGCGTCAGCAACTGGCGCCGGATCAACGACGACTCGATCCCGCCGCGGGTCAAGGCCGGGGCCAACTACCAGAACAGCCGCCTGGCCGCGATCGACGCCCGCAAGAACGGCTACGACGATGCCCTGATCCTCACCCGCGACGGCAAGCTCGCCGAGGCCACGGGCGCGAGCGTGATGATGGTGCGCGACGGCGAGCTGGTCACGCCGCCGGTGACCTCGGGCATCCTCGAGAGCATCACTCGCAAGTCGCTGCTCGGCATGGCCGCCAAGCACCGCAACCGCCCGCCGGTCGAGCGCGACATCGACCGCACCGAGCTCTACATCGCCGACGAGCTGTTCCTCTGCGGCACCGCCGAGGAGGTGACGCCGGTGGTGTCGGTGGACCGGGTTCCGGTCGGCGACGGCAAGCCGGGGCCGGTCACCCGCGAGCTGCAGGGGCACCTGTTCCGCGCCGCGCGCGGCCAGAACCCCGACTACGTCAAGGATCTGGTGGCGATCTACTGACGCCGGTCGCCGCGGCCGGCGCGATGCGGCCGTCGGCGGCCTCGATGAGGGCGAGCAGCCCCGCGAGGATGCGCTCCGGCGGGGGCGGGCAGCCGGGGATGTGGAGGTCGACCGGGACCACGGTTTCGGCCGCGCCGACGCAGGCATACGACTCGCCGAACAGCCCGCCGGTGCAGGCGCAGTCGCCGAGCGCGATCACCCACTTGGGATCGGGGGTCGCGTCATAGGTGCGCTTCAGCGCCTCGGCCATGTTGTGGGTGACCGGCCCGGTCACCAGCAGCACGTCGGCGTGGCGTGGCGAGGCGACGAAGCGGATGCCGAAGCGCTCGAGGTCGTAGAAGACGTTGCCGAGCGCATGCACCTCGAGCTCGCAGCCGTTGCACGAGCCGGCGTCGACCTCGCGGATCGAGAGGCTGCGCCCGAGGCGCGCGCGGGCCGCGGCCTCGACCCTGCGGCCGAGCTCGGCAAGGGCGTCGGCCGCCGCCTTGGGCCCGTGCATGGTGTGCGGGCCCTTGAGCACGGTCGCGGCGACGATCTTCCACATCCCCCCGTTCCTTCGCGCTAGAGGTCGTGCCCCGAGTAGGAGCAGTTGAAGGATTTGTTGCAGAGCGGGAAGTCGGCGACGATGTTGCCGAGGATCGCCGCCTCGAGCAGCGGCCATTGCAGCCACGACGGATCGCGCGGATGGCAGCGGCGCACGCGCCCCTCGCCGTCGAGCGCCACCCAGGTGAGGACGTCGCCGCGGAAGCCCTCGACGATCGCCAGGCCCTCGCCGGCCCGCCCCGGCACGCTCCGGCGCACCTCGCCCGACGGCAGATGGTCGAGGAGCTGGGCGAGCAGCCTCAGGCTCTCGCCGATCTCGGTGAAGCGGATCCAGACCCGCGCGTTGACGTCGCCCTCGATCAGCACCGGGACCTCGAAATCGAGGCGCTCATACGGGGGATAGCCGGGCACCTTGCGCGCGTCCATGCCCCGGCCGGCGGCGCGCCCGACGTAGCCGCCGGCGGCGAAGCGATGGACGAGATGGGTCAGGGTGACGCCGGTGGTGACGGTGCGGTCGAGGAGCGACGGCTTGTTGTCGTAGACCTCGACCAGCGCCTCGAAGCGCGGGCGCATCTCGGCGATCAGCCGCTTGAGCGTCGCCGCGCCCTTGGCCGAGAGGTCGCAGGCGACGCCCCCCGGCACCACCCGGTCCATCATCAGCCGGTGGCCGAAGCAGGCGCCGGCCGCGCGCAGCACCAGCTCGCGGAGCGCCATGGCGTGGGCGTGGATGAAGCCGAACGAGGCGTCGTTGCAGATCGCGCCGAAGTCGCCGAGGTGGTTGGCGATCCGCTCCAGCTCGGCCATGACCGCGCGCAAGGCGTCGGCGCGGGGCGGCGCCGTCGTCTCGGCCGCGGCCTCGACCGCGCGGGCGAAGGCGAGCGAATGGGCGACCGTGGAATCGCCCGAGACGCGGGCGGCCAGCCGCGCCGCCTCGTCCGCGGTCCGGCCCTGCATCAGCGACTCGATCCCCTTGTGGACGTAGCCCAGCCGCTCCTCGAGACGGGCCACGGTCTCGCCGTTGGCGTGGAAGCGGAAGTGGCCGGGCTCGATGATCCCGGCGTGCACCGGCCCCACCGGAATCTCGTGCAGGCCCTCACCCTCGACCGGCAGGAAGCCGTAGTCGGCGGCCTCGCGCGGGGGGCCCAAGCGGGGCGCGCGCTCCTTGCCCAGCGGCGCGGTCACCGGCCAGCGGCCGTGATCGAGCCACGGGCGGTCGTCGGCGCGGCCCTCGGCGAGGAGGCCGAAGAGGTCGTGCACGGCGCGTTCCATGCGGATCGCGCCCGGCCGGATGCGCCCCAGGCTCGGGAACCGGCCCTCGGGGCAGGGATGCGAGACGACGGCGAGTGTCGTCTCGTCGCGAAGGGCGACGTGTACCTCCGCGGGCTCGGCCCAAAGGGCGAGGAGTTCCCACTCGGTCTTGGCGAGGAGATCGGCGAGCGCCCGCCACTGGGCGCGGCCCGCGCGCACCCGCGGCCAGGGCCGGTGGCCGGGCACGGCCTCGCAGCCCCGGACGAAGGTTTCCAGCCGGCCCTCGTCGGTCATCGCGTTACCCCCCGAGGAGTGCGGCCACGGCCTGGAACCAGCCGACCAGCGGCCCGGGAAGCCAGACGCCGGCGAGGAACACCAGGCCGAAATGCAGGTACATCGGCACCAGCGAGGCGGTGAGCGGCCGGGTCTCGCGCCCGGGTTCGCCGAAGGCGATCCCGTGGGTGCGCATCGCCAGCGCCCCGAACGCCACCCCCAGCCCGACCACCAGCGGCACCGCCAGCCAGGGGTCGCGCCCCATCACCGCGGTCAAGAGCAGGAACTCGCTCATGAACAGGCCGAGCGGCGGCAGCCCGGCGATCGCCACCACCCCCAGCACCAGGCCCCAGCCGAGCCAGGGGTGGCTCCTGGTCAGGCCCGAGATCTCGGCGATCTTCTGGGTCCCGGCCGCCTGGGCGACATGGCCGACGGCGAAGAAGATCGCCGACTTGGTCAGGCTGTGCAGCGCCATGTGCAGGAGCCCGGCGAAGTTGGCGAGCGGCCCGCCGACCCCGAAGGCGAAGGCCGAGATGCCCATGTGCTCGATCGAGGAGTAGGCGAAGAAGCGCTTGATGTCGCGCCGGCGGTAGAGCATGAAGCCGGCCAGCAGCAGCGACGACGAGCCCATGGCGATCAACAGCCGGCCGGGCGCGATCGCCGCGCCGTTGGCCGCCAGCAGCATCTTGAAGCGCAGCACCGCGTAGAGGGCGACGTTGAGCAGCAGCCCCGAGAGCACCGCCGAGATCGGGGTCGGGCCCTCGGCATGGGCGTCGGGCAGCCAGGCGTGCAGGGGGGCGAGCCCGACCTTGGTGCCGTAGCCGACGAGCAGGAAGACGAAGGCGAGGTTGAGGACGTTGGGATCGAGGCGGGGGGCGGCGGCGAGCAGGGTTTCCCAGGCGAGCGCGTCGATCCCCTCGCCGACGGTGGGCTGGGCGGCGAAGTAGATCAGGATCGTGCCGAACAGGGCCAGCGCGATCCCCACCGAGCCGAGGATGAAGTACTTCCACGCCGCCTCCAGCGACTCGCGGGTGCGATAGAGGCTCACCATCAGCACCGTGGTCAGCGTCGCCGTCTCGATCGCCACCCACATCAGGCCGATGTTGTTGGCGGTGAGCGCGACCAGCATGGCGAACATGAGGAGCTGGTACATGGCGTGGTAGAAGCGCAGCGCCGCCGGCGTGAAGCGCCCGATCGCCACCTCGTGGTCGATGTAGCTGGCGCTGAACCAGGCGGTGGTGAAGCTGACGAAGGAGGTGAGCACGACCAGGTAGATGTTGAAGTCGTCGATGAAGAAGAAGAGGTTGGCCTCGACGGGGACGACGAACAGCGACAGCGCGGCGGCGAGCGTGGCCAGCGAGGCCAGCATGTTGAGCCGCGCCGAGGCCCGGTGCCAGGGCAGGAGCGCGAGGACCGCGGCGCCGAGGAGCGGCAGGCCGAGGATGACGGCGAGCGGGCTCAATGGCGCTCTCCGCGGAAGGCTTCGAGGTAGTGGACGTCGAGGGTGTCGAAACGCTCGCGGATGCGGAAGAAGAACATCCCGAAGACGATGAATGCGACCAGCACCGAGAAGGCGACCGACATCTCGACCACGAAGGGCATCCCCTTGACCCCGATGGCGGCGAGGATCAGCCCGTTCTCGAGCGACAGGAAGCCGATCACCTGCGAGACCGCGTTCCGCCGCGAGATCATCATCAAGAGCCCAAGCAGCAGCACCGACAGGGCGAGGGCGAGATTCTCGCGCGTCAGATTCCCCGAAGTGGTGGTCATAGGCAGCACCAAGAGGATCGACAGCGCCACCAGCGCCACTCCGAAGAGGAGCGTCATGTTGACCCCGACCACGGTTTCGATCTCGCGGTGGATGTGGAGTCTCAGCACGATGTGGTGGAAGGCGACGGGGATGACGATCGCCTTGAAGACGAGCGCGATCGCCGCCGTCACGTAGAGCTGCGGATAGGCCTGGGCGTAAGCCTGCCAGGCCGCGGCGCAGGCCACCGCCAAAGCCTGCAGGGCGTAGATCTGCAGCACGCCGAAAAGGCGGCGCTGATAGAGGAGCCCGAAGCTCAGGATGAGGACCGAGCTCGAGAAGAGGTGGGCGATGTCGAACTCGAGGCCGCGCAGCATCTCTCAAAGGCTCTGCGAGACGTAGAGGAAGATTGTGGCCAGGAGCGAGAGGAGCAGCGCGCCGGCCAGGAACTCGCTCACCCGGAAGACCCGCATCTTGGCGATCCCGGTCTCGAACAGGGCGAGCAACAGCCCGCCGGCGAAGACCTTGCCGAGGTAGAGGGCAAGCCCGATGCCGACCAGCCCGACGCCCTCGGCCGTGCTCGCCTCGGCGATCCCCCAGGGGGCGAAGATCGCCGCGATCAGCGAGACGAAGAAGAGAAGCCGGACCATCTGCCCGGCCTCGATCAGGGCGAGGTGGCGGCCCGAATATTCCAGCACCATGGCCTCGTGCACCATGGTCAGCTCGAGATGGGTCGCCGGGTTGTCGACCGGGATGCGGCCGGTCTCGGCGATCGCCACCATGATGAGGGCGATGAGGGCGAGGCCGAGCGAGACCCGGATCCCGACCTCGCCGGCGAGCACGAAGCCGGCGATGTGCGGCAGCATGGTCGAGTGGATGAAGAGCGAGATGGTGAAGATGACGAGCAGGATCGCCGGCTCGGCGAGGCTCGCGATCATCATCTCGCGCGAGCTGCCGATGCCGCCGAAGGACGTGCCCACGTCCATGCCGGCCAGCGCCTGCAGGAAGCGGGCCGACCCCAGGATGGCGACCAGGGCGATAAGATCGGCGGCCCGCAGGAGCGGCAGGTCGAGGGCGAAGGTGGGCACCAGCGCGGCGGCCAGCCAGGAGAGGGCGAACACCAGCGACGGCGCGCTGCGGAACACCCACGAGGCGTTCTCGGCCACCACCGCCTCCTTCCTGAGCAGCCGCCAGAGGTCGCGGTAAGGCTGCGCCGGCGAGGGCCCGCGCCGCCCCACCAGCCGCGCCTTGAGCGTGCGCACGAAGCCGGTCAAGAGCGGCGCCAACAGCAGCACCAGGAGGAGCTGGACAAGCTGGAGGAGGAAGGAAAGCATCGCCGTCCCTCAACCCACCAGCGCCACCACCGAGAGGAGCACGATCAGGGCGCCGAACATCCAGCTCAGGTAGCGCCGGATGGTCATGTGCTGGAGCTGGTTGAGGTGCAGGCTGGCGAAGGCGATCAGCCGCTCCACCGGCGCATAGAGCCAGGCCCAGGCGAGGTCCTTGATCTCGACCTCGAAGCGGGCCGGGCGGAAGTCGCCCGGCTCGGGCATCTCGACGTGCTCGCGGGCGCGGAAGACGAAGCTGCCGAAGATGCGGCGGATCGGCTGGGCGAAGCTCGACGAGGTGTACTGGGTGCGGGGACTCGCGTCGGGGAAGCCGCAGTCCCAGGCCGGGGCGCGGCGGAGCCGGTTGCTGGCCAGGCGGTGGATCGCCAGCACCCCGGCGTAGCTCACCCCGGCGACGAGGGCGAGCACGACCAGCCCGCTGTAGGAAGAGCGGCCGGGATCGAGCGGGATCAGGAACAGCCACTCGGCGGCGCTGATGCCGTCGGTCGCGGTGGGAAAGGGGGCGCCGGCAAGCGCCGCCGCGACCGGGCTCAACAGCGCCACCGCCGCCGTCGGCACCACCCCGAAGGCGAGGCAGAGCCCGGCCAGCGCCGCCAGCGGCCAAACCATCGCCGGCCCGACCTCGCCGGCCCGCATCGCCGCCCCGCTCCGCCCCCGGCCGAGGAAGGTCACCCCGAAGGCCTTGACGAAGCAGGCGGCGGCGAGCGCCGCCGACAGCGCGAGCAGCCCCCCCACCACCGGGACCAGGAACTTGAGCGGCCACATCGGCAGCCGGTCGCCGTTGAGGATGGCCTGGAAGGTGAGCCATTCGGAGGCGAAGCCGTTGAACGGGGGAAGGGCCGAGATGGCGATCGAGCCGACCAGGAACAGGGCCGCGGTCGCCGGCATGCGGTGGACGAGGCCGCCGAGATCGTCCATCTCGCGCTCGTGGGTGGCGACATGCACGTTGCCGGCGCCGAGGAACAGGAGCCCCTTGAAGAGCCCGTGGTTGAGCACGTGGAAGAGGGCGGCGGTGAGCGCCAGCGCCGCCAGCGGCAGGAGCCCCGCCGCCTTGAAGGACAGCGCCAGCCCGAGGCCGGCGACGATGATGCCGATGTTCTCGACCGTGTGATAGGCGAGCAGCACCTTGAGGTCGTGCTGCATCAGGGCGTAGAGCACACCGAGCAGGGCCGAGATGCCCCCGAGCAGCATCACCGCCGCCCCCCAGCCCCAGCCCACCTCGCCGACCAGATCGAAGAGCACCCGCACCAGGCCGTAGATGGCAACCTTGGTCATCACCCCGCTCATCAGCGCCGAGACGTGGCTCGGCGCCGCGGGATGGGCGAGCGGCAGCCAGGCATGGAGCGGCACCAGCCCGGCCTTGGAGCCCGCGCCGGCGAGCGCGAGGGCGATGGCGAGGCCGGCGAGCCACCCCTCGGGCCGGTCGGCGCGCATGTCGGCGAAGGCGTAGGAGCCGTCGAAGCCGGCGAGGACGCCGAAGCAGAGGAGGAGGGCCGCCGTGCCCAGGCTGGCCATGACGATGTAGACGAGGGCGGCCCGCGTCGTCCCTGGCTCGCGGTGGTTGGCGAGCACCAGCATCCACGACGCGACCGACATCGTCTCCCAGGAGAGGAGGAAGGTGAAGGCGTCGGCCGCCACCACCACCAGCGCCATGGCGGCGAGGAAGATCGGGAAGAAGGGCAGCACCCGCGCCGGCTCGTCCGTGTGCCGCCCGTAGCCCACCCCGTACACGGCCGCCGCCGCCCCGACCGTGCCCACCACCACCAGGAACCAGGCGGAGAGGGCGTCGAGGGCGAGGTGCGCGCCCAGCCAGGGGAGCCCGAGGGGGAGCACCAGGGCGAGCGGAGTTCCCGCGCCGGCGGCGAGATAGAGGGTCGCCAAGGCGGCGACCGCGGCGCTCGCCGCCGCGCTCGCCCCATAGACGAATCCCCCGGCGGGCGGGCCGGCGAGGAGTGCGATCAGGGCCAGGGCGACAAGGGCGAGGACCGACGCCAGAATCGAGACGAGCAGGAGATCGATCACGTTCCCTTACCCGCCGCCTCAGGCCGAGGGGTGCGGCCGGCCCGGGCCTGGAGTTTCTGTGGCATCAACGCGGCGCAAAACAGGATCAGCCGCGCTCCGGCGCTGGCCCAGGGGTTGATTCATGCGCCCCCTGATAGCGGCAATCGTGCGGGGGCGCAAGGGGCGGGCCGCTCAGGCAGTGACTCAATTTTGAACTGCCTCACCCTTCGACAGGCCCCCGGGTCAAGCCCGGGGGCAGGCTTGAGGCGTGAGGCGGATTTCCAAGGCCCTCATGCCGAGCTTGTCGAGGCATGAGGGCAAAATGAGTCGCCACCGCGGCTCAGGCGAGCCGCCGCAGCATCTCGGGGGTGACCAGGGTCACCCCGCCGGAGGTGACGTGGAAGCGGTTCGAATCGCGCGACGGATCCTCGCCGATGACCGTACCCTCTGGGATCACCGCGCCCGGGCCGACCACCGTGCGCTTGAGCCGGGCGCGGCGGCTCACCGTCGCCCCGGGGAGGAGGATCGAGTCCTCGACCAGGCTCCAGGAGCGGACCAGCACGTCGTTGAAGAGGAGCGAGCGGCGGACCGTGCCGCCCGAGACCACGCAGCCGGCGGAGACCAGCGAGTCGACCGCGGACCCGCGCCGCCCCTCGTCGTCGAACACGAACTTCGCCGGCGGCAGCTGCACCTGATAGGTCCAGATCGGCCAGTCGCGGTCGTAGAGGTCGAGCTCGGGGGTGACACGGGTAAGGTCGATGTTCGCCTCCCAATAGGCGTCCACCGTGCCGACGTCGCGCCAATAGGGCTTGCCGGTGCCGCGGTTGAGGATGGCGCTGTCGGCGAAGCGGTGGGCCTTGATCCGCGCCCGACTGGCCCAGCGCGGCAGCAGGTCCTTGCCGAAGTCGTGGGTCGAGGCCTCGTCGGCGGCGTCGCGCTTCAGCTCCTCGACCAGGAACCTGGCGTTGAAGATGTAGATGCCCATGCTGGCGAAGGCGCGATCCGGCCGGCCGGGAATGACCGGCGGCTCCTCCGGCTTCTCGAGGAATCCGGTGATGAGGTCGCCGGCGTCGACCGCCACCACGCCGAAGCCCCGCGCCTCGGCGCGCGGCACGTCGACGCAGGAGACGGTGGCATCGGCCCCGCTCTCGGCGTGGCAGGCGATGAGCTTGCTGTAGTCCTGCCGGTAGACGTGATCGCCGGCCAGCACCAGCACGTACTCGGGCGCGTGGCGCTCGATCAGGGCGAGATTCTGGTAGACCGCGTCGGCGGTGCCGGCGTACCAGCTCCCGGTCGGGGTCTGCTGCTGGGCCGGCCACAGCTCGACGAACTCGTTGAGCTCGGCGCGCAGGAACCCCCAGCCGCGCTGGAGGTGATGGATCAGGGTGTGGGCCTTGTACTGGGTCAGCACCCCGATCTTCCTCAGTCCCGAGTGGATGCAGTTCGAGAGCGGGAAGTCGACGATCCGGAACTTGCCGCCGAAGGGGACGGCCGGCTTCGCCTCGTCGTCGGTGAGCTGCATCAGCCGGGTGCCGCGTCCGCCCGCGAGGACCAGCGTGAGCGTGTTGCGCACGGCCCGCTGCGGCTCGACCGGCTTCTCGGCGCTATCGCTCATCCCTCTTCCCTTGGCGGTACGGACGGCGAGGCCCATGCTGGCACGGGGCCGGCCCCGGGATCAACGCGCACGTCCGCCCGCCTCGGCCGCCGGCGCGCCCCCGGTCCGGCCCGGTCCTCGCGTTTCCCCTGGACTATCGCCAATCCCCGGGGCGTGCGTCATAGTCTGTCCCGCGAGGGGGAGGGGCGCGCGCGATGCGGGTTCTGTTCGTCGTCTCCGAGGCCTATCCGCTGGTCAAGACCGGCGGGCTCGGCGACGTCGGCGGGGCGCTCCCGGCGGCGCTCGCCGGGCTCGGGGCGGAGGTGCGACTCCTGCTCCCCGGCTATCCCGAGGCCCGGGCGCGGCTGGCGGGGGCGGCGGACGAGGGCTCGCTCGGCGATCTCCTTGGGCTCGGCGAGGCGCGGCTCCTGGGCGGAGAGATGCCGGGCAGCGGGCTCAGGGTGTGGCTGGTCCACTTTCCTCCGCTCTACGAGCGCCCGGGCGGCCCCTACCTCGATCCCGCCGGGCGCGAGTGGGCGGACAACCACCTCCGCTTCGCCCTCCTGGCGCGCGCCGGCGCGCATCTCGCCGCGGCCGGCGGCGGCTTCGGCTTCGCCCCCGACGTGGTCCACGCCAACGACTGGCAGTCGGGACTCCTCCCGGCCTATCTCAAGCTCGGCGGGAGGACGCGCCCCGGCTCGGTCTTCACCGTCCACAACATGCAGTTCCCCGGCTTGTTCGCCGCCGAGGTGCTGGGCGCGATCGGCCTGCCGCCGGAGAGCTTCGCCATCGACGGGGTGGAGTTCTACGGCCGCATCTCCTTCCTCAAGGCCGGCCTCGCCTATGCCGACCGGCTGACCACGGTCAGCCCCACCTACGCCGAGGAGATCCAGCGGCCCGCCGGCGGGGGCGGGCTGGCGGGGCTGGTCGCCAAGCGCGCGGGGGTCCTCACCGGCCTCGTCAACGGGGTCGACTACCGGATCTGGGATCCGGCCAAGGACCGGCTGATCGCGCGTCGCTACGGGCCGCGGCGTCTTGCCCTCAAGGCCGAGAACAAGCGCGCGCTCCAGCGCGAGATGGGGCTCGCCCCGGAGCCGGCGACGCCCTTGGTGGGGCTGGTGAGCCGCCTGACCGAGCAGAAGGGGGTGGACCTGATGCTGGCCGCGCTCCCCCGGCTCCTCGGCCTCGGCTGCCAGCTCGCGACCCTGGGCTCGGGCGAGGCGCGCTTCGAGACGGAGCTGGCGGCGGCGGCGGCGGCCCACCCGGGCCGGGTGGCGGTCCATACCGCCTACGACGAGGCGCTCGCCCATCGCATCCAGGCCGGGGCCGACATCTGCCTGGTGCCGTCGCGGTTCGAGCCCTGCGGGCTGGTGCAGATGTACGCGCTTCGCTATGGCACCGTGCCGGTGGTCCATCGCACCGGGGGACTGGCCGATACGGTGGTCGAGGTGGGCGAGAACGGAAAGGGAACCGGGTTTCTGTTCGAGACCCCCACCGTCGAGGCCCTGGTCGGGGCGGTCGCCCGGGCGCTCGCCTGTTACCGCCAGGCGCGGCGGTGGCCGTCGATCCAACGCCGCGGCATGCGCCAGGACTTCGGCTGGGGCCGGACCGCACATAAATACATGGAAATTTACCGGCAGTTGGCGTGATAGTAACCTGCCGGCAGCCGTTTCGAGTGGCGCGGCTGGCTTGGAGTCGAGAGGGATGAACTACCTTACCGAGGTGTTGCGGCACGAGGAGAGCTGGATGGAGGTCGGCGACGTCGACACCCTCAAGCAGCGCCTCCTCAACACGATGATCTACTGCGTGGGCAAGGACCCCGACTATTCCAGCCCGCGCGACTGGTTCCTGGCCCTCGCCTATATGATGCGGGGCATCCTCAGCGAGCGCTACATCAACACCGCGCGCACCTGCTATCAGAAGGGCGTCAAGCGGGTCTATTACCTCTCGGTCGAGTACCTGCCGGGGCGCAGCCTGACCAAGCACCTGATCGATCTCGACCTCTTCGACAAAGCCAAGCAGGCACTCAAGGAGCTCGGCCACGACTACGAGGTGATCGCCGACCACGAGCTGGATGCGGCGCTCGGCAACGGCGGCCTCGGCCGGCTCGCCGCCTGCTTCCTCGATTCCCTCGCCACCCACCGCTATCCGGGCTTCGGCTACGGCATCCGCTACGAGTTCGGGATGTTCACCCAGGCCGTGCACGGCGGCCAGCAGGTCGAGCATCCCGAGAACTGGCTGCGCTACGGCAACCCCTGGGAGTTCGAGCGTCCCAACGTCACCTACCCGGTGCGCTTCAACGGCCACATCGTGTGCTTCAAGAACGAGGCCGGCCACAAGCAGTGCCAGTGGGTCGATACCGAGGACGTGATCGCCGTCGCCTGGGACGTGCCCGTGTCCGGGTTCCGCTCCGGGGTGGTGACGAATCTCCGGTTGTGGTCGGCGCGCTCGACCCAGGACTTCGACCTGCGCTATTTCAACGAGGGTAACTACATCGAGGCGGTCAAGGCGAAGATCGTCTCCGAGAACCTGGCCAAGGTGCTCTATCCGGCCGACGTGACCCTGATGGGCCAGGAGTTGCGCCTCAAGCAGGAGTACTTCTTCGTCAGCGCCTCGGTCCAGGACATCCTGGACCGCTTCCTCAAGACCCACACCGACTTCAATCAGCTGCCCGACAAGGTGGCGATCCAGCTCAACGACACGCATCCGGCGCTGGCCATCGCCGAGCTGATGCGCCTTCTGATCGATTCCCACGGCATCGAGTGGGGGCGGGCCTGGTCCATCACCCGGCGGGTGTTCTCCTATACCAATCACACGCTCCTGCCCGAGGCGCTGGAAACCTGGCCGATCTCGCTTCTTCAGACCATCCTGCCGCGGCACCTCGAGATCATCTACGAGATCAACGACCGCTTCCTCAAGGACGTGCGCCACCGGCTTCCGGGCGACGTCAAGGCGCTCGGGCGGCTGTCGCTGGTCGACGACCAGCGCGGGCGTATCCGCATGGCCCACCTCGCGATCGTCGGCGGTCACAAGGTCAACGGCGTGGCCGAGCTGCACACGCAGCTCATGAGGTCGACGATCTTCAGCGACTTCAACCGCATCTACCCCGATCGCTTCGTCAACATGACCAACGGGGTGACGCCGCGGCGCTGGCTCAGGCAGGCCAATCCCGGGTTGTCCGAACTGATCACCGAGCGAATCGGCGAGGGCTGGCTTACCGACCTTACCGAGCTCAAGAAGATCGAGCCCCTGGCCGACGATCCTGCCTTCCGCGAGCGGTTCATGGCCATCAAGCGCGCCAACAAGGAGCGGGTGGCGCGCTCGATCGGGGCGGGAGTGGGCGTGAGGATCGATCCGCAATCGATGTTCGACGTGCAGGTCAAGCGCATCCACGAGTACAAGCGCCAGCTCCTCAACGTCTTGCACGTGATCGCCCGCTACAACCGCATCCGCGACGGCTCGGCCCCCGGCCTGCAGCCGCGCACGGTGATCATCGGCGGAAAGGCGGCTCCCGGCTACTTCATGGCCAAGCAGATCATCCGTCTGGTCCTCGATGTGGGCGAGCAGATCAACAACGACTCGGCGGTCGAGGACCGCCTGAAGCTCGTCTTCTACCCCAACTACAGCGTCAGCGCGGCCGAGGTGCTGATCTCGGGGGCCGACCTTTCGGAGCAGATCTCGACCGCCGGCACCGAGGCCTCGGGCACCGGCAACATGAAATTCGCGCTCAACGGGGCGCTCACCATCGGCACCCTCGACGGCGCCAACATCGAGATCCTCCGCTCGGTGGGCGAGGACAACATGTTCATCTTCGGGCTCAACGCCGAGCAGGCGGCGGAGCTGCGCAAGAACGGCTACGACCCCTGGCGGCACTACAACGCCAACCCCGAGCTGAAGCGGGTGATGGACATGATCGGCCAGGGCTTCTTCTCGGTGGACGAGCCGGCCCGCTACCGTGGCCTAGTGGATTCGCTCCTGGGCGGGGGCGACCACTATCTCCTGCTCGCCGACTACGACTCCTACGTCGCCTGCCAGGAGCGGATCGACGTCGCCTTCCGCGACCGCGACGCCTGGGCGCGCAAGGCGATCCTCAACGTCGCCAACATGGGCGTCTTCTCGAGCGACCGCACCATCCACGAGTACGCGCGCGAGATCTGGGGCGTCACCCCGATCCCGATGTAGCCGGCCCGCGGCCCGCCGCCGCCAGCGCCGCCGCGGTCGCCGCGAGGCGCGGATCGCCGCCGAGGCGCTCGATCGCGACGGCGAGCCGCCGCCGCCAGTTCGGGTACTCCTCCACCGTGCCGGGGACGTTGAGCTGCGCCTCCTCGACCAGGAGGTCGTCGAGGTTGACAAGGAGGAGGGCGGCGGGGCTCGCGGCGAGGAAGCGGTGCAGCGCCAGGACCAGCCGCGTCATCGCCTCCTCGGGAATCTCGGGGGCACGCGGGAAGTCGGCGCCGATCAGGCCCGCCTCGGCGAGCACGGCGACGAGTCGGTCGCGCTCGCGCGCGCGATCGGCCTCGGCTCCCTCCTCGCGGCGGCCGAGCCGCCGCTTCACCGCGATGTCGGCCCCGCGCCAATAGCCGGCGACCGTCGGCAGGTCGTGGGTGGTGGCCGCGGCGACGGCGCGGGCCGGGTAGGCGCCGGCGCGCTTGAACCGGCCGTCCGGCTCGCGCTCGAAGATGAAGAGACGGTAGGAGAGCAGGCCCTCCTCGGCCATCCGCTCGCGGAACCCCTCCGGCACCGTACCCAGGTCCTCGCCGATCACCAGGCAGCGGTTGCGGTGGCTCTCGAGCGCCACCACGGCGAGGAGGTCGTCGAGCGGGTAGCGGAGGTAGGCGCCCTCGGCCGCCTTCGCCCCCGGCGGGATCCAGTAGAGCCGGACGAGCGCCATCACATGGTCGATCCTGAGCGCCCCGGCGTGGCGCATGTTGGCGGCGAGCACGCGGGCGAAGGGGGCGAAGGCCCGCTCGCGGAGCGCGACCGGGTTGAGGGGCGGAAGGCCCCAGTCCTGCCCCGAGGGGTTGAAGGCGTCGGGCGGCGCGCCGAAGCGGGCGCCGAGGGCGAGGCTGCCGCCGTCCGCCCAGGTGTCGAAGCCGTCGGGCGAGGCGCCGACGGCGAGGTCGCGGTAGAGCCCGACCGCCATGCCCGCCGCCCGGGCCCGCGCCGCCGCCTCGGCGAGCTGGGTATCGGCGAGCCACTGCAGATAGAGGTGGAAGCGCAGCCGGGGCCGCTCGGCGTCGGCGAAGGCCGCGGCCGCGGGCGAATCGGGCCGCCGCAGGGGCTCCGGCCACTGGTGCCAGGGCCGCTCCAGGTGGCGCTCGGAGAGCGCCTCGAAGAGCGCGAAGCGGCGCAGGGGCTCGCCGCCGGCGCCGAGGAAGACTTCGAACGCGTTCCGCCGGGCCGGCGGCGCGCCCGTCTCGAAGGCGGCGAACAGGCGCTCCAGCACCGCCCGCTTCCGCCGGGCGGCGGCGGTGTAGTCGACGTGCGGGCTCGCCCGCGCGGCGGCGAGGCTGCGCTCGAACTCGGCCGAGCCGGCCAGCCGGCGCGCCTCCGGGTCGGCCGCGAACTCGGGCACCCCGGCCATGTCCACGTAAAGGGGGTTGAGGAAGAGCCGGCTCGACGGCGAGTAGGGGCTCGCATGCTCGGGCTTGCCGGGAAACAGGGCGTGCAGGGGATTGAGGCCGACGAAGTCGGCACCCCTCCCGGCCACGGTCTCGGCCAGCGCCCCGAGGTCGGCGAAGTCGCCCACGCCCCAGTCGCCCGCCGAGCGGAGCTGATAGAGATGGCAGGCGACGCCCCACCGCCGCTCGCCGCGGACGATGAACTCGGGCAGGAACGCGCGCGCCGGCGCGGCGATCAGGGCGGCGCTCGCGCCCGCCTTGCCGGCCTCGACCGTAAGGCGGTGGTAGCCGGGGACGATTCCGTCGCGGGCGAGGGGAAGGCGAAGCCGAACGACTCTTCGCCCGTCGACCTCGCGGTCCTCGACGGGGGCGAGCGCGTCGGTCCGCTCCTCGCCCTCGATCCGTTCCCCGTCCTCGCGCGCGAGCGACCAGCGGAGCCGCTCGGGGCGGCCGTCCGCGGGCAGCGCGACCGTGACCGCGGGCGGCTCGCCGCCGCGGCCGAGGCGAAGCGCCGTCACCGGCTCGACCAGCCGGCGCCACGGGCGGGTCTCGTACTCGCGGAGACTCTCGGCCAGCGCCGGGGCCGAGCCCACGTCGAATCCCATCGCCGCCAGGATCGCGCGCCGGGCCGCCTCGCTCGTCTCGTGCCGGGTGCCGAAGATGTCCCAGTAGAAGGGCTCGATCCCGGCCAGGTGGGCGAGCCGGTCGAGGTCGCCGGGCGCGGCCATCAGGCGGCCCCTCCGCCGGCCGCGGCAAGGAGGACCAGCGAGCGCTCCGCGAGCGGATAGTCGCTCCCCGCCGGCACGGGACCGGCATCCGCGGCACCGGCCCTCGCCGTGTCCAGAAGCGGGGTCCACGCCGCGCCATAGGCCGGTCCGGGGAGGCGGAACGAGAGGCCGGCGGGGGCGGCGTTGAGGAGCACGATCAGGGGGCGGTCGGGCCCGCCGTCGTCCTCCGGGCTTCCGTCGAGATGAAAACCGAGGGCCTGGCCGTTGGGGCTGCGCCAGTCCTCGGCGCTCATCTCGCGGCCCTCGGGCGCGAGCCAGGTGATGTCCTTGAGTGCGCGTCCGGGCCGCGGGCGGCCGTCGAAGAATCGGGTCCGGCGGAGCGCCGGATGGGAGCGGCGGAGCGCAACCGCGGCGCGCACGAAGTCGAGCCAGGCGCGGTCCTCCTCGCGCCGCGGCTCCCAGTCGATCCAGCCGATCTCGTTGTCCTGGCAGTAGGCATTGTTGTTTCCGCGCTGCGTGTGCCCGAGCTCGTCGCCGGCGACGAGCATCGGCACGCCCTGGGCGAGGAGGAGGGTGGCGATCAGGTTCCGCTTCTGGCGCGCCCGCAAGGCCCGTACCGCGGGGTCGTTGCTCGGTCCCTCGACGCCGCAGTTGAAGCTCAGGTTGCGCTCGGTGCCGTCGCGGTTGCCCTCGTGGTTGGCCTCGTTGCGCTTCCGCTCGTAGCTTACCAGGTCCTCGAGGGTGAAGCCGTCGTGGGCGGTGACGAAGTTGAGGCTCGCCCGGGGCCGGCGCCCCGCGCGGCGGAAGAAATCGCTCGATCCGGTGAGGCGCGAGGCCAGCTCGCCGACGAGGCCGCCGTCGCGCCCGCGCCAGAACGAGCGCACGGTGTCGCGGAAGCTGTCGTTCCATTCCGTCGTCCCCGGCGGAAACTCGCCGAGGCGATAGCCATCCTCGCCGAGGTCCCAAGGCTCGACGATCAACTTGAGCCGGGAAAGCACCGGGTCCTGCATCAGCGCCGAGAGGAACGGGCCCGCCATCTCGACGCCGCGCGGCGTGCGCGCCAGCGTGGTGGCGAGGTCGAAGCGGAAGCCGTCCACGTTCATCGCCTCCGCCCAGTAGCGCAAGGAATCCATCGCCATTTGCAGCACACGCGGATGGGCGAGGTTGAGGGTGTTGCCGCAGCCCGCCTCGTTCAGGTACTCGCGCGGATCGCCGGGGGCGAGCCGGTAGTAGCTGGGATTGTCGATCCCCCTGAGGGTCAAGGTCGGTCCCAGCCGGTCGCTCTCGCCGGAGTGGTTGAAGACCACGTCGAGGACGACCTCGATTCCCGCCTCGTGCAGCCGGCGCACCGCCTCGGCCATCTCGGCGGGCTCGCCGCCGGCGAGGTAGCGGGGCTCGGGGGCGAAGAAGGCGAACGGGTTGTAGCCCCAGTAGTTGGTCAGGCCGCGCTCGATCAGATGCCGCTCGTGGGCGAAGGCGAAGACGGGGAGGAGCTCGACGGTGGTAATGCCGAGCCCGACCAGGTGACGGATCACGGCCGGATGGCCGAGCCCGGCGAAGGTGCCGCGCTGAGCGGCGGGAACCTCGGGGTGACGGATGGTGAGGCCGCGCAGGTGCGCCTCGTAGACGACGGTGTCGGACCACGACACCTTCGGGCGGGTATCCTCGGCGCGCTCGGCCGCGGCGAGGACCACGGCTTTCGGCACGTGGGGGGCGCTGTCGCGGTCATCGAAGGCGAGGTCCTCCTCGCGGCTTCCCGCGCGGTAGGCGAACTGGGAGGGATGCCAGGCGAGGGTGGAGGAGAGCCTCCGCGCGTAGGGATCGACGAGGAGCTTGTGCCGGTTGAAGCGCAGGCCCCGCGCCGGATCGTAGGGGCCATGGACCCGGTAGCCGTAGAGGAGGCCGGGGCCGGAGTCGGCGAGATAGCCGTGCCAGACGCGGTCGGTGTACTCGGGGAGCACAAGCCGCTCGGTCTCGGTCCTCCCGTCGGCCGAGAACAGGCAGAGCTCCACCCTCTCGGCGTGCTCGGTGAAGAGCGCGAAGTTGACGCCGCGGCCGTCCCAGGTGGCGCCGAGGGGGGCCGGGCGTCCCGGGCGGAGCCTCCGTCCCGCGTCCGCGGTCATCGGCACCGCGTACGCCGGCTCGGGGGATGCGGATGGGGTCGCGCCACGGTCTCGAGCAGCGAGCCTCCCTTCGCCCGCGGGCTCTCGGGCCCCGGCGGGTCGGCGCTCATCTAAAGGGCAAAGCCCGCGCTCCGGCAAGGGGAAGTTCCGCGCGCTCGTCGGCCGGCACCCCCCGTTCGCGTGGCACGTAATTTGCCTGGATGCGTCCGCGGAGGCCGGGGCCCCGGGCGCCCACGGAGGCGCGCCCGGCCCCAGGGACCTATCCGCCATCGGTCCTCGTCGTCGACGCGCAAACCGCGCCCCGAACCGGCGCGGCGGCAGGGGGCGAGGGAGCCGTTCGCTCCCGGGAGAGCAGAGGGCGTTTGTCGGCGCCCGCCCAGTGGCCCGCGCGCGCCGTGGAGCCCCTCCTGTCGCCGCCGCGCCGGGCGAAAGTGTGAAAAATCGTATCGTCACGCAGGTTTGAGGTGCCCAGCTATGAAAGGAAGGCGACAATGATCCGGGCACGGCCCCTGGCGGCGACAGGACCTTGCGGATGAGCCATCCGAACTCCCTCGCGACCCGGCCCGAAACTCCGGCGGCGAAGCCGTCGGTCGTCACGATCTCGGCGGTGACGCGATGAGCGAGGCGCGCCGCGTGCTGCTGCTCGCGGGCGTCATGGCAGCCGTCGCCGCCCTGGTAGGCGGCGCGGCGATCGGCATCCTCTACGCGACGTCCTTTCGGGCGACCGAGCACCGCCTGATCGAGACCGCGCGCGCCCAGGCACGCCTGATCGACGCGGTCGGCCGCTCCGACCGGGCGAACGACCCCGGCCATCCGGACCTGGCGTTCGCGGCGACACTGTCGAAGATCGCCGAGGCCTACCGCACCTACGAAGGCATCGGCGACAGCGGCGAGCTTTCGCTTGGGCGGCGCGAAGGCGACCGCATCCTGTTCCTGCTGCGCCAGCGCCAGGCGGAGGTGGACGCGCCGCTCGCGATCGCGTCCGGCTCGCCGCTCGGCGAGCCGATGCGCCGGGCCCTCGCCGGCGGGTCGGGCACGATGGTGGGACCGGACCATCGGGGCGAAACCGTGCTGGCGGCCTACGAGCCCGCTCCCTTCCTCGGGCTCGGGGTCGTCGCCAAGATCGACCTCGCCGAGGTGCGCAGGCCGTTCGTCAAGGCCGGGGCGGCGGTGGTCGCCATCGCGGTGGTGGTGATCGCGGGCGCGACCGTGCTCTTCTTCCGCATCGGCAACCCGATGGTGCGCCGGCTGGTGGAGAGCGAAGCGCGCTTCCGCAGCGCTTTCGAGGAGGCGGCGCACGGGATGGGGCTGATGGGCCTCGACGGGCGGTGGCTCAAGGTCAACCAGGCGCTGTGCGAGATCGTCGGCCTGAGCGAGGAGGAGCTGCTCGCCTCGGACCTGCGTGCGCTCCTGCACCCCGACGATGCCGAGGCGACGATCGACCGGATCGAGGAGTGCGTCGCCGGGTCGTGCGACTCGATCCAGACCGAGGTTCGCCTGCGTGCCAAGGGGGGGCGAACGGCGTGGGCGTCGCTCGCCGTCTCGGTGGTGCGCGATCCGCGCCGGCAGCCGGTCAGCCTGATCGCCCAGCTCCACGACATCTCCGAGCGCAAGGCCGAGGAGGTGCGCATCTGGCGCCGGGCCAGCTTCGATCCGGTGACCGGGCTTCCCAACCGCGCGCTCTTCGCCGACCGGCTCAACCTCGCCCTCTCCCGGGCCCGGCGCGAGGGCCGGCGGCTCGCCCTCGTCTTCCTCGATCTCGACCGCTTCAAGCGGGTCAACGACACCGTTGGCCACCGGGCCGGCGACGAGCTTCTGCGCGAGGTAGGGGCCCGCATTTCGAACACGATGCGCGCCTCGGACACGGTCGCGCGGCTCGCCGGCGACGAGTTCACCGCCATCGTCCCCGAGATCGTCAAGGCGCGGGACGCGGAGACGGTGGTGCGCAAACTCCTCGATTCGATCGCCGCGCCCTTCACCCTTGCCGGCCAGCCGCTGAGCGTGACCGCGAGCGCGGGCGTGGCCTTCTTCCCCGACGACGCGACCGACGCGGATGCCCTGCTGCAAAGCGCCGACGCGGCGATGTACCGGGCGAAGCGGCGCGGCCGGAACCGCTACGAGTACGGCTCGCCCGAGATGTACTCGGGCGCGCGCGAGGACGCCCGCACCGAGCGCGAGCTGGCCCGGGCGCTGGGCCGCGGCGAGTTCTTCCTGATCTACCAGCCGATCCTCAACGTGCGCTCGGGCCGGGTCACCGCCGCCGAGGCGCTCTTGCGCTGGCGACATCCCGAGCGCGGCACGCTCGCGCCCGACGACTTCCTGGCGTTGGCCGAGCGGGCGCGGCTGATCGAGCCGATCTGCAACTGGGTGCTGGGCGAGGCCTGCCGCCAAGTGCGGGCCTGGGCGAAGGCGGGCCTCGATGGCCTCAGCGTGGCGGTGAACGTCACCGCCCGCGAGTGCCTGAACGGCCATCACACCGACTCGCTTCGCGGCATCCTGGCCGAGACCCAGATAGACCCCGCGAGCCTGATCCTCGAGATGACCGAATCGGTGATGTTCGGCGACGACCGCGCGGCCGCCGAGGCGATCCAGGAGGCCAAGGCGATGGGCGTGCGCTTCGCCCTCGACGACTTCGGGGCCGGGCAGTCCTCGCTCGGCGTGTTGAAGAAACTCCCGGTCGACTTCCTCAAGATCGACGGCTCGTTCGTCCGCGCCGTTCCCCACGACCCGGACGCGGCGGCGCTGGTCGGGGCGATCCTGGCGCTGGCGCGGAGTCTCGATCTCGGGGTCATCGGCGAGGGGGTCGAGAGTGAGCCGCAACTCGACTTCCTTCGCCGCCACGGCTGCACCTTCGCCCAAGGCTTCCTGGTCGGCCGCCCGGTCCCGCCCGAGCGCTTCGCCGAGGTCGCCAGCGTTTCGCGGCCGCGTCAGCCCCGCGGATAGCAGCCGGCGGCGGCGGCGCGCCCGCGCACCAGCGCCAGCACGACGTCGATCGTCGGGGTGGGAAGGCCGGTCATGCGGCCGAGCTCCTGGACGACGCCGACGAGGGCGTCGATCTCCATCGGCCGGCCGCGCTCGAGGTCCTGCAGCATCGAGGTCTTGTGGGCGCCGACGGCGGCGGCGCCGTCGATCCGCTTCTCCACGTCGATGGCGAAGCGGACCCCCAGCCGCTCGGCGATCGCGCGGGCCTCGACCATCATCGCCCGCGCCACCGCCCGCGTCCCCGGATCGGCGCAGATCGCATCGAGGGTCGCGCCGGTCAGCGCGCTGATCGGGTTGAAGCTCAGGTTGCCCCACAGCTTGAGCCAGATCTCGTCGCGGATGCGCGGGCGGACCGGGGCCTTGAAGCCGGCGGCGACCAGCGCCTCGCTCAGCCGCACCACCCGCTCCGAGCGCGAGCCGTCGGGCTCGCCGAGGGTGAAGCGATCACCCTCGATGTGGCGCACTACGCCCGGCTCGGTCACCTCGGCCGCGGGGTAGACGACGCAGCCGATGGCCCGCTCGGGGCCGATGCCGGCCCACTGCCGGCCGCCGGGATCGACGCTCTCCAGCCGGCGGTCGCGCCAGGGGCCCTCGAGCCCGTAGAAGTACCACCAGGGGAGGCCGTTGACCGCGGTCACCACCGCGCTCCCCGGGCCAAGCAGCGGCCGCATCCGCTCGACCACCGCCGGCCCCGAATGCGCCTTGAGGGCGACGATCACGTAGTCCTGCGGGCCGAGGCCGGCGGGATCGTCGGTCGCCCGCACCGGCGCGACCCGGGTCCGGCCGTCGCGGATCAGGGTGAGGCCGCGCCCGCGCATGGCCTCGAGATGCGGCCCCCGGGCGACGAGCGTCACCTGGGCGGCGCCGGCGAGGGCGAGTTCCGCCCCGAGGAGCCCGCCGATCGCGCCCGCCCCGTAGATACAGAGTTTCATCGCCGCCGTCGCGCCGCAGGCGGCATCACGCCAGCCCGAGCTTCCGGGCGAGCCCGATCCGTTGCAGCTTGCCGGTCGCGCCCTTGGGGATCTCGGCCAGGAACAGCACCTTGCGCGGGACCTTGAAATCGGCCAGCCGCTTGGCGACGAAGGCGCGGAGCTCCCGCTCGCTCGCCGCCGCCCCCTCGCGCAGCACCACCGCCGCCGCCACCTCCTCGCCGAGCTTGTCGTGCGGCATGGCGAAGGTGACCGCCTGCATCACGGCGGGGTGGTCCATCAGCGTCTCGTCCACCTCGCGGGGCGAGATCTTCTCGCCCCCCCGGTTGATGATCTCCTTGATCCGCCCGGTGATGCGAAGATAGCCGTCGGCATCCAGGACCCCCTGGTCGCCGGTGCGGAACCAGCCGTCGACGAACGCCTCGGCGTTGGCCTTGGGGTTGTTCTCGTAGGCCGAGAAGACGTTGGCGCCGCGGATCACGATCTCGCCCGTGGCCCCCGGCGCCAGCAGCCTGCCGGTCTGGTCGATCACCGCCACCGCCGGGCCGGCGGCGAGGCCGACCGTGCCGGGAAGGCGCGGGGCGGGGGGCAGCGGGTTGCTCGCCATCTGATGGGCGGCCTCGGTCATGCCGTAGGACTCGATCACCGGGGCGCCGAAGGCGTCCTCCAGCTCCTTCATCACCTGCGGCGGCAGCGACGAGGAGGAGGAGCGGATGAAGCGGAGCCGGACTCGCTCGATCACCTCGCGGTTGCGCTCGGCGCGGGCCAGGATCGCCTGGTGCATGGTCGGCACCGCGGTGTACCAGGAGGGGACGGCCTCGGCCATCCAGGCGAAGAACTTGAGGGCGTTGAACCCCGGCGAGCAGAAGACCGAGCCGCCGGCGGCGAGCGAGGCGAGGACCGCCGCCATCAGCCCGTGGATGTGGAAGAGGGGCATGACGTTGAGGCAGCGGTCGGCGCGGGTCAGCGCCAGCGTCGCGACGATGTGCCCGGCCGAGGCGGTGACGTTGGCATGGCGGAGCGGCACGATCTTGGGCCGCGAGGTGGTGCCCGAGGTGTGCAGCACCAGGGCGATGTCGTCGGGCCGCGCAAAGCCACCTTGCGCCGGGGCGGGGCCCTTGGCCTCTCCGGTCAGCGCGAAGCGGCCGGCCGGCTCGGTCTCGTTCCAGGCGATCTCGATCACGGGGACGCCGAGCCGGGCCGCGACGGCGAGCGCCGGCGAGCGGCTGCCGCGCTCGACCAGCAGCGCCTTGGCGCCGAGGTCGGTCAGGTAGAACTCGAACTCCTCCTCGCGGTAGGCGGGGTTGAGGGGCGCCGTGGTGGCGCCGGCGGCGACGGCGAGGAAGGCGCTCGCCATCTCGGGGCCGTTGGGCAGCACGATCGCCACCCGGTCGTGGCGTCCGATCCCGCGCCCGTTCAGCGCCGCGACCGTGCGCCTGAGATGGACGGCGAGGCCGGCATAGTCGAGCGCCCCGCGGCCAGGGGCGATGAGGGCCGGATCGTCGGGGCGGCCGGCGTCGATCAGGTCTATTACCGTCTTGGTCATGGTCTCGCTATCCGGTCCGGGCGTGGGGTGAGACGGGCGGAAGGACAACGATAGCATCGGCGTCCGTCGCTGTCACAGGCGTACGGCCGGGGGGCAGTGTCTCATTTTGAACCGCCTCACCCTTCGACAAGCCCCCGGCTCAAGAGCCCGGGGGCAGGCTCAGGGTGAGGCGAATCTTCAAGGCCCTCATGCCGAGCTAATCGAGGCATGAGCCGGTCGAAGCGTGAGGGCAAGATGAGACACGACCGGCCGAGGATCGGGCGTCAGCCGGCGCCGGGCCCGCCCCGGCGGCGGGGCGTCGGCTTCTCCTTCTCCTCTTTCTCCTCTTTTTTCTCCGGGAGCGGGGCGAGCGAGAAGAGGAGGAACTCGGGCGGCAGCCTGGTGGTCGGATCGCCGTAGGCCTGGTTGAGCTGTTCGCGCGAGAGCCCGGCCGCGGTCGAGAGGTCGGCCCCGGTGAGGTCGGCGCCGCGGAAGAGCGCCTGGTAGCACTTGGTCTCGGTGAGCAGGGCCCCCGCCAGGCGGGCAAGGTGGAAATCGGCCCGCTCGAGATGGGAGCCCGAGAGATCGGCCCCCGAAAGGTCGGCCCGCTCGAAGCAGGTGTCGATCAGGAACGTGCGCCTGAGGGCGGCACCCGCGAGCCGGGCCTTGCGCAGGTTGGCGTGGCTCAGGTCGGCGCCGGTGAGGCGCGCCCCTTCGAGCGCCGCCCCGTCGAGCCGCACATAGCTGAGGCGCGCCCCCTCGAGGTCGGCGCCGGCGAGGTCGGCGGTCGAGAGGTTGCCGCCGGCAAAGAACGTCCCCCTGAGCCGGGCCCGGGCGAAGGAGGTGCGCGTGACATCGGCGCCCTGGAGCGCCGTCTCCGTGAGATCGGCCTCGGAGAGCCGCGCCTCGGCGAGGCTCGCCTTGCGCAGGCTCGCGCCGGCGAGGCGGGCGCCGGTGAGGTCGGCGCCGGCGAGCGAGGCGCCGTAAAGGTTGGCGCCGGCGAGGTCGGCGCCGGCGAGCCGGGCCCCGTCGAGGACCGCGGACTGGAGGTTCGCCTTCGCCAGCCGCGCGCCCGCGAGGTCGGCGCCGGAGAGTTTGGCGCGCCGGCCGCGCCGCCCGCCGGTCTGGAGCCAGCGCCCGTGCTCGGCGAGGATGTGGGCGAGGGCCTCGGCACCGATGCGGCCCGGGCTCGGCGTCTGGGTCGTGCGGGCGGGGCCGTCGTGCGTCATGGGGGCCTCGGACTGCCTGACGTTACCGCTAGATTACCCCCTGCGGGAGGCCCGCTCCAGGCCGGGAAATCGGGCTGGACGGTCCCCACCAATGGTGCTAATCAGCGGGCGTCCCAGGCCCGAAGCGGCATCGGCCGCGCCTCTCCCGGCCCTCGTGAGGCTGACCCGACGGCGCCCCGCGCGGCACGTTCCCGCTCGCCGAAGGGCGACCGCGTCAAGGACCCGACATGGCAAGGCTGTTGGAACACCACGCCCTCGAGTTCCTGGCTCGCGCCGGCATCGCGGTGCCCGGATTCGAGGTGGTGCGCGAGCCGGCGGCCGCCGGCGCCGCGGCCGAGCGCTTCGGCGGCTCGGCGGTGGTGAAGGCCCTGATTCCGGTCGGCGGGCGCGGCAAGGCCGGCGCGATCAGGCTCGCCCGCACGCCCGCGGCCGCGGCCGAGGCGGCCGCGGCGCTCCTCGGCAGGACGGTCGCGCACTTCCCGGTGCGCGAGGTGCTGGTGAGCGAGCTGGTCGACATCGCCCGCGAGATCTTCCTTTCCATCACCTTCGACAGCATGAGCCGCAAGCCCGTGGTCCTGTTCTCGGCGCTCGGCGGGATCGACATCGAGGAGATCCTGGCCAAGGATCCGGCCCGGCTGATCCAGCGCCACGTGACCGTTTCCGCCGGGCTCCGCCCCTTCGAGGGGCGCGAGATCGCCGAGGCGGCGGGATTCTCGGGCGCGGCGATGGTCGCCCTCGGCGAGGCGCTGGCGGCGCTCTACCGGCTCTTCTGCCAGCTCGACGCCCAGACCGTCGAGGTCAACCCCCTGGCGGTGACCGCGGAGGAGGCGGTGATCGCCCCCTCGGCCGTGATCGTGGTCGACAACCAGGCGCTCTTCCGCCATCCCGAGCTGGCGGGGATCGCCGATCCCAACGCCACCAACGGCTGGCGCCCGCTCACCCCGCGCGAGCTCCGCATGCGCGAGATCGACGCCACCGACGACGGCTCCTCGATCCGCTTCAACGAGCTGGAGGCCGGCAGGGTCGGCTTCATGCTGACCGGGGGCGGGGCGGGGTTCCTCGCCTTCGACACCATCATGCGCCTCGACGGCCGGCCGGCCACCACCTTCGACATCACCCCCGGCCGGGTCGAGGAGAAGATGTACCTGGCGACCAAGGAGATCCTGTCGATCCCCGGGCTCAAGGGCCTGATCGTCGGCGGCAACATCACCAACTTCATCCCCATCGACGTCAAGGTGCGGGGCGTGATGCGGGCGCTCACCGAGCTGAGGGTCGATCCCACGCGCTTCCCCGTTGTCTTCCGCTTCGCCGGACCCGGGACCGAGGAGAGCAAGAGGCTCGCCGCCGGGCTTCCCGGCATCGAGTACTTCGACGCCTCGCGCACCATCGAGGACGCGGTGGCGCGGATCGTCGAGCTGACGAGGGCGAGATGAGCATCCTCCTCGACTCGACCACTCGCATCCTGGTCCAGGGCATCACCGGGCGCCAGGCGCGCACCCACGTCGCCTACATGCGGAAATACGGCAGCAACGTCGTCGCCGGCGTCTCGCCGGGAAAGGGCGGCCAGGAGGTGGACGGGCTGCCGGTCTACGACACCGTCGCCGCGGCGCTCGCGCGCCACGCGGTGGACATCTCGGTCCTCTTCATCCCCGGCCCGGCGGTCCGCGACCCGGCGCTGGAGGCCATCGAGCACGGCATCCCGCACGTCCACGTCCTCGCCGAGGGGGTGCCGCACCACGACACCGCCCTCATCGTCGAGCGCGCGGAAGCCAAGGGCGTGCGCCTGATCGGCCCCAACTCGCAGGGCATGATCAGCCCCGGCAAGGCCAAGCTCGGCGGCACCGGCGGGCCCGAGCCGGACAAGGTGTTCCGCCCCGGCCCGGTGGGCATCATCTCGCGCTCGGGCGGGATGGGGGTGGAGATCGGCAACGCGCTCACCCGCCGCGGCGTCGGCCAGAGCACCTACGTCTCGATCGGCGGCGACCTTCTCATCGGTACCGCCTTCGCGCCGCTGCTCGAGCTCTTCGAGAAGGACCCCGAGACCAAGGCCGTGGTCATGTTCGGCGAGGCCGGGACCGGCCACGAGGAGGCCGCCGCCGGCTTCATCAAGGCCGGCGGCTTTACCAAGCCCGCGGTCGCGCTCGTCGTCGGCGAGGCGATGGAGCGCCTGCCCAAGGGCATGAGCTTCGGCCACACCAGCTCGATCATCGAGCGCGGGCTTGGCTCGCCGCGGCGGAAGAAGGAGCTTCTGCGCGAGGCGGGCGTGCGGGTCGCCGACACCTTCGCCGAACTGGCCCCGCTCGTCGAGGCGGCCCTCGCGCGCGCCGCCTGAGCCCCCAGACCCCAGGAACGAGGAGAGAGACCGTGAACGAGACCGCCGCCGAGATGAAGGAGATCGACGCCGCCATCGACGCCTGGGCCGCGAGGACGCGCGAGATGACCGGCAAGGAGGTGGTCGAGCGCCAGCCCTGGAACACCGAGGTCAACGCCGACGCGATCCGCCAGTTCTGCTACGGCACCGACGACGACAACCCGCTTTATCTCGACCCGGCTTACGCCGCCAAGGGCAGGCACGGGGGCGTGCTGGCGCCGCCCGCCTTCCTGGTCTCGCACCGCTATCCCATCCTGCACGGGGCGCCGATGAAGGCGCCGCTCGCCTCGCTCATCGGCGGGGTGGAGTACCGATGGAGCGAGCGCATCCGGCTCGGCGACCGGATTGCGTCCGAGCCCCGGCAGAAGGAGTTCTTCGAGAAGCGCAACAAGGAGGGGCGGCGCCTCAATTTCGTGATCTCCGAGGTCGTCTACCGCAACCAGACCGGGGCCGTGGTCGGCGTCGCCAACGGGACCATGATCATGGCCACCCAGGTCGGCGCCCAGGTGATGTTCGAGCAGCAGATCCACAAGGTGACCGAGGCCGACCTCGAGAGGCTTGAGGCGATGTGGCGGGCGGAGAGGCGCGCCGGCGCCAACGGGCCCAAGTTCGAGGACGTCGAGGTCGGCCAGGCGCTGCCCCCGATCGTCCGGGGGCCGCTGGCGATCGGCGACATGGTGGCCTGGAATGCGGCGATCGGACCCTCCTACAAGGCCGGGCGCTGGGGCTATCTCGACCTCACCAGGTCGATGCACACCGCCGCCTGGAACCCGGTCACGGGCTTCCCCGTCAAGTACTCGCAGCAGCACGAGGACTTCAACCTCGCCGCCCAGCGCGGCATGCCGGGAGCGTTCGACAACGGCGTCATGCGCTTCGCCTGGGTGGCGCCGCTGGTCACCAACTGGATGGGCGACGACGGGTTCCTCAGGCGCCTCTACGTGCAGGTCCGCCGGCCCGGCATCTACGGCGACCTCGTCACCTACGCCGCCAAGGTCATCGAGAAGGTGGAGGCCGACGCCGTGGTCAAGATCGAGATCACCGGCACCAACCAGCTCGGCCAGGTCTCGACCGCGGGCAACGCCGAGGTGGCGCTGCCCCGGAGGTAGGGGTTCGACGGACCGTTCCGGCGGTAGACGAAGCGGAGCGGGGGTGCTGCCCCGGAGGTAGGGGTTCGACTCTGACGGAGGATCCCCGCCGGCCGCGTCATGGCTCGCCGCGTCACCCCGGGCAAGTCGCGCTCGGGCGCGGCGCGACCCGGGGTCCAGTCCCGCTTTCGCGGGGGCCGGCCCGCGGAACGACCCTGGACCCCGGCTCTCGCTTCGCTCGGCCGGGGTGACGATCGGGCGGGACTTGGGACTCATCTGTTGGCGCCGATCCGGTAAGATTCGGGTGGGCCGCCGGCCCCTGGGGGCGGCCCGCGTGCCGGTTGCGGGGCGCCCGCGAAAACTGGCACAACGGCGCCAGCGCAACCGCGTGTCCACCGGACAGGGGGGGGCTGGCGGGTCGTTCTCTCGCGAGGCCGCGTTCCGCGAACCGAATCCAGCTTCGCGAGTTATCTCTATGGGGAGTGGAACTCTTGCTTGTAATTCGCCCCGACTTACCCCTTTTCGGTAGTGTCTCAGTTTGAAGCGCCTCACCCTTCGACAGGCTCAGGGTGAGGCGGATTTTCAAGGCCCTCATGCTGAGCGAAGTCGAAGCATGAGGGGCAAAATGAGACACTACCCCCTTTTCCCTTGACATCCGCGCCCGCATCATGTACCAATACGGTGTAGTTCTTTGAAATGGTGTATAACGCTGGCGCAAGCGGCGCGGGCCTCGGGCGGCAACGGGCCGAGCGGCGGGCATCCGTCCGCCCCCGACCCCTGCCCACCGATCCCTGATCCCCGACGTCCGATCCCCAAGCCCTCTCCACACAACCGATTTTCCCGGCCTACCCCGTGCGGACTGTGCGGATCCCGGCCGCCCGTCGCCGCCTCTCGTCGTCGACCGAAGGCCGCGCGCGCATCCATGATCGCCGCCCTGCTGGGGCTCCTTGCCTGGCTCGCCCTCGGTCCCGCCTGGGGCGCCGAGGAGCCGCCGCGCCTTCCCGGCATCAAGGGAGAGGACGACCGGCGGACCGTCGATCCCTCGCTCCCGCCGTGGAGCGCGGTCGGGCGGGTCAACAAGCGCACGGGCGGCTTCTGCTCCGGCACCCTCGTCGGGCCACGCACCGTGCTCACCGCCGCCCACTGCCTGTGGAACGCGCGCACCCGGCGCCTCCTCGCCCCGGTCTCGCTCCACTTCGTCGCCGGCTACCGGCGGGGCGAGTACCTGGCCGAGTCGGCGGTCGCCGGGGTCGCTCCCGCCCCCGACTACCGCCCCGAGGAGGGGACGGCGAACCTCGCCGCGGGGCGCGACTGGGCGATCCTCACCCTCGAGAAGGCCCTTTCCGTGGCGGCCGGGACGCTGCCGCTCGCCGCCCTCGATCCCGCCCGCCTCGCCGAGTATCGGGCGGCGGGAGGCGTGTTCGTGCAGGCCGGCTACAGCCAGGACAAGGCCCATGTCCTGCACGCGCACGTCGGCTGCCGGGTGCTCGGCTTCCAGACCGACGGCGTGCTCGCGACCCACGACTGCGACGCGACCAAGGGCGACTCGGGCTCGCCCATCCTGCTCAGGCTGGGCGAGCGCTACTTCGTGGTCGCCATCCACGTGGCGACGGCACGCATCCGCGGGCGCGAGGTCGGGCTCGCCGTCTCGGCCTCGGTGTTCGAGGGCGCCGTCGCCGCCTCCCGCTGACCCGTCCGGCCGCTTGCCGGCGATACGCCCCGGTGGCAGGATCGCCCTTCCCGCGCCCCCGATCCCCGCCGCAACCCCAGCCGATGGGAATTCCCGCGATGGACCTCGATCCCGACCTCCGCCGCCTGACCGACGGCAACTCCGAGGAGCTGATCCGCATCCGCCGCACCATCCACCAGAATCCGGAGCTGGCCTTCGAGGAGGTGGAGACCGCCCGGCTGGTGAGCGCGACGCTGACGAGGCTCGGCATCCCGCACCGCAACGGCGTCGGCAAGACCGGCATCGTCGGCCTGATCGAGTCGGGGAAGCCCGGGCCGACCCTCGGCATCCGCGCCGACATGGACTGCCTGCCGATGGCGGAGCGAACCGGGCTTCCCTTTGCCTCACGCGTCGCCGGCAAGATGCACGCCTGCGGCCACGACCTGCACACCGCCATCCTCCTCGGCGTGGCGACGGTGCTGGGCGGGCTCAAGGGCCGCTTCCGGGGCCGGGTCAAGCTCATCTTCCAGCCGGCCGAGGAGGTGCTGCGGGGCGCCCGGGCGATGATCGACGACGGGGTGCTCGAAGAGCCGCGCATGGACGCGATCCTCGGCTATCACAACTGGCCGATCCTGGAGGCGGGGAAGATCGGGTTCCATCCGACGGTGGTGATGGCCTCGTGCGATCACTTCGACATCACGCTCAAGGGCGTCTCGGGGCACGGGGTGCACCCGCACCGGGCGGTGGACGCGATCACCAACGCCGCCTATTTCGTGACCCAGCTCCAGACCGTCGTCAGCCGCGAGGTGGCGCCCCTCGCCCCGGCGGTGGTGAGCGTCGGCGAGTTCCACGCCGGCACGGCGCGGAACGTGCTTCCCGATCGGGTGGTGATCAAGGGCACCGCCCGGGCGCTGGACAAGGCCGCCCGGGCGCAGGTCGAGGCGGCGCTCCGCCGCCTTCTCGAAGGGGTCAAGACGGGGCTCAGGCTCGACTACGAGCTCGCCTACGAGCAGATCGTGCCGGTGCTGGCCAATGACCGCGCGGTGCTCGGGCGCGTGCTCGAGTCGGCGCGCGCGGTCTTGGGCGCGGACAAGGTCGACGAGCTGCCCGAGGCGTCGATGGGGAGCGAGGACTTCGCCTGGTTTTCCGAGGCGGTGCCGGCCGCGCACCTGCGTATCGGCTCCAAGGCGCCGGGGCGGAGCGACATGCTGCATAACAGCGACTTCCAGCCCGACGAGCGCGCCATCCCCACCGGCGTGCTCGCCGTCTCGCGCGCCGCCATCGACCTTCTCGCCTAGACGCGCGGGGCTCTCACAGAACCAGCGGAGGTGACGCCATGGCCGAGAGAACGCCGCGGGTGGCGGTGATCGGAACCGGGGGCTCGATTTCCACCACCGGCCGCCACTCGCTCGACCTTGCCGAGTATTCGACCTTCGGCACCACCCTCGAGGTGGACCAGGTGCTGGCCCACTTCCCCGAGGTCAACCGGCTGGGGATCGAGGTGGTCCCGGTCCGCTTCCGGCGCATCCTCTCGACCTCGGCGAGCCCGCAGGACTGGCTCGACCTCAATCGCAAGCTGAGCGAGGTCGCCGCCGGCGATCCGCCCGTCGACGGCATCGCCGTCACCCACGGCACGGCGACGCTGGAGGAGACCGCCTATTTCCTCCACCTCGCGGCCAAGGTCTCGATCCCGGTGGTGGTGGTCGGCGCCCAGCGCCCGCCGAACGGGCTCTCCACCGACGCCGGGCTCAACCTGGTCAACGCCATCCGGGTCGCCGCCGCGCCGGCGGCGCGGGGCCTGGGGGTGCTGGTGGCGATGAACGACGAGGTGCAGTCGGCGCGCGAGGTGACCAAGACCTCGAACTGGCGGGTGCAGACCTTCCGCACCCCCGACTTCGGCATCCTCGGCTACGCCGATCCCGACGGGGTGGTGGATATCTATCGCAAGCCCGTCCGCCGGCACGCCCCCGACACCGAGTTCGAGGTGCGCGAGGCCAAGGACCTGCCCAAGGTCGATATCGTCTACTCCTACGCCGGCGCGGGGGGCGAGGTGGTGGAGGCGCTGGTTGCCGCCGGTGCGCGCGGGATCGTGGTCGCCGGGCTTCCCTCGGGCAACCCCACGCCCGAGCAGAGGAAGGCGCTGATCAAGGCGGCGAAGGCGGGCGTGCTGGTGGTGCAGTCGAGCCGCTCCGGGAGCGGCCGGGTCGCCGACCGCTCGCGCACCCTGGAGGACGGGTTCGTCCCCGCCGACACGCTCAACCCGCAGAAGGCGCGGGTGCTGGCCATGCTCGCGCTTACCGTCTCCTCCGAGCGCGACCGCGTCCGGCGCATGTTCAAGGAGTATTGAGGGCCGCCCGCCGATGGCCACGAACCGCCCGCGCGTCGCGCTGATCGCCACGGGGGGCTCGATCGCCACCGCCGGGCGCCACTCGCTCGACCTGGCCGAGTACATCGACTTCGGCCGCAAGCTCTCCGCGGCCGAGCTTCTGGCGGCGTTCCCCGAGGTCGAGCGGACGGCCGAGATCGCGGCGGTCGATGCGCGTGCGATCGACAGCAAGGCGATCGGCGATGCCGACTGGATCGCGCTCGCCGGCGCGATCGAGGAGGCGGCGGCGCGCGATCCCTCGCTCGCCGGCGTGGTGCTGACCCACGGCACGGCCACGCTGGAGGAGACCGCGTACTTTCTCCATCTGGCCCTGAAGGTGGATGTGCCGGTGGTGGTGACCGGCGCCATGCGCCCGCCGAACGGGCTTTCCACCGATGCCGGGCTCAACCTCGTCAACGCCGTTCGGGTTGCCGCCGCGCCGGCGGCCCGGGGTTTGGGAGTCCTGGTGGTGATGAACGACGAGGTGCAGTCGGCCCGCGAGGTGGTGAAGACCATGAACTACCGGGTCCACACCTTCCACACCCCCGACCTCGGCGTTCTGGGCTACGCCGATCCCGACGGCGCGGTGGAGATCTACCGCAAGCCTGTGCGCCGGCACGCTCCCGGAACCGAGTTCGACGTCCGCGGCCTCAAGGCATTGCCGCTCGTCGATATCGTTGCCTCCTACGCCGGCGCCGACGGGCGGGCGATCCGGGCGCTGGCGCAATCGGGCTCGCGCGGGATCGTACATGCCGGGCTTCCGCCCGGGGGCGCGACGCCGGCCGAGCGGGCCGCGCTGGAGGAGGCGGCGCGCGCGGGCGTGCTGATCGTCGAGGCGAGCCTCGCCGTGGGCCGCGTGGCGGAGACCGCGAAGATGCGCGAGGCGGGCTTCATCGCCGCCGACGGCTTGAGCGCGCGCAAGGCCCGCGTGCTTGCCAAGCTCGCCCTTGCCAAGACCGAGGACCGCGACGAAATCCGGCGGATGTTCCGGGAGTATTGAGGACCAACTTTATCGTGTGCCGGCTCTTTAGCCATCTCCGGCTACGGTGAACCTCACCGCGCGGCCCCGAGCATCGGTGCCGGAACCGGTCGCTCCTTTCCCTTTGCCGAGGGACGTGAAGGTGCCCGCGGCTGCCATCCCGTTTGTACAAGCCAGCGTCCAAACGCCGCCTTCGCCGGACTTGCGTTCAAGGGTTCCCCGGCAATTGGCGTCGGCCTCCGGCAAGCGGATAGAAATGGTCCCGGACTTGCCCTGAGCTATGTGCGGAAGTTGGTGACGGAGTGAAGGGGTAAGGCGGCGTATCGTGGGGGTGTTCGAGCCTCCACTTCTCCACCGAAGGAGCGATACGCCGTGACCGAGGGGAACGTTTTCAAGCTCTCCCAACCAGGGACGTTTTCCGATCCGCTGACCGAGGTGCTGCGCGGCGGCGCCCGTTCCCTTCTGGCC
>JACQOE010000045.1 GCA_016202695.1 Pseudomonadota bacterium
CGCCTACATTGCCGCGGGGCAACCCGACCTCGCGCCCCGCCTCGCCTCGTTCGAGGGCTGGTCCAACATCGTGCGCTCGCCCTTGATGTGGCTCGGCCGGGCCGATCCTGTCGACACCATGGAAGTAGCGCGTAACGAAGACCCGCAACTGATGTTATTGCGCAACATGCTCTCGGCCTGGGCCGAAGCGCTCGGCACCGGGCCTAGCACGCGGCGGACGGCCGCCGACGTTCTCCGGCTGGCCGAGGAACGCGAGACCCGAGCCGCGGGCGCCGGCGATCTCGCAGCAGCGGTGTAGAGTGATGGTCTTGCGACTGCGGAAGGGGGACGCAATGACCATGACCACCGAAGAGCGCCTGGAGAATCTGGAGCGGGAACTGAGTTGCGCGAAGCGCCGGAGCCGCCGGCTGCTGACTGGGGCGGCCTTGTGCCTGGGGATCGGCCTTGCCGCCTACGCCCTTGTGCCGGGTCCAGGGCTGGCACAACGCGGCGCCGGGGCGCCGAAGGAAGTCCGCGCCGGCGCGTTTGTTCTTGTGGATGACAATGGCATGGCCCGCGCCGCGCTGTTCGTGGTCAAGGATGGGCCGAAGCTGGGCCTGTACGACGAGAACGACAAGCCCCGCGCCATGCTGAGCGTGAGCAAGGACGGGCCGACGCTGGGCCTTTACGACGAGAACGACAAGCCCCGCGCCGGGCTGACCGTGACCGAGGTCGGGCCGACGCTGGTTCTGAACGACAAGAACGGCGAGCCTCGCGCCGGGCTGGCCGTGACCGAGGTTGGGCCGGGGCTGGTCCTGAACGACGAGAACGGCAAGCCCCGCGCCACACTGGGCGTGAGCAAGGACGGGCCAGGGCTCGCCCTATTCGACAAGACCAACAAGCCCGTCTGGTCCACGCCTCGCGCTCCATAAACCGGCTCTGCACAAGGCATCTTCCATTATTTCGGCACCTCCCCGCCGATGCCGGCCGGCCCTTTCCGGCCTTCTGCCGCTAGGTTCCCGCCCGAGCGGCCCCGATCCTTTTGCGCCGGCCTATCCTAGCTGTGGCGTGATAGCCCTAGGCCGGCCGTAGACATGCGGAGCATGGCCGGGAGCTTCCGCTCCGCGGGAGGCCCCGGCGGTCGGCCCCTGCGCTATTTGGGCCGGGACGCCTGGGCGGGACTCCGGCCCAGGCTCCGCTATGCCGGCCGATAGCGGGCCATCGACAACGATGCGGCGGCCGTGGCCGGCAAGAAGCTTGTCGCCGTCCAAATCGGCGGCGGGGTCGACCACATGCACGCTCACCACGTCCTGCCCGAGCCCCGGCCGGGCGGCCCGCTGGTAGTTATTCATCCGCTCGGCATAGCGAAGCCCGGCGCCGATGGTGGTATGCCGGTGGAGCACGGCCCCGGCGATGCCCGGGCCGCCGGCCAGGCGGTTGATGCTGACGATGATCGGGCGCGGCGGGCGAGGGGCGGTGGCGGGCATAGTGCGCAGCGTGCGGCTGAGCGCGAGGGGCATCAATCGAGCAAGACCTATTGCTTACCCGATGCTTACCTAAACATCAAGGGCTTAGAGGCTATACCTCTAAGCCCTTGATTTTATGGTCGGAGCGGCGGGATTTGAACCCACGACCCTCAGACCCCCAGTCTGATGCGCTACCAGGCT
This sequence comes from Pseudomonadota bacterium, assembly GCA_016202695.1. Classification (GTDB taxonomy): domain Bacteria; phylum Pseudomonadota; class Alphaproteobacteria; order JACQOE01; family JACQOE01; genus JACQOE01. Next base: position 1,647 of record JACQOE010000045.1, read on the forward strand.
GCGCTACGCTCCGGAACGGTGTGGGGCGCGACCACACGGCCGCGCGGCTCGACTATAGTCAGCGCCCCTCGGCGGCGCAACGCCGGGCTTGGCCCCGGGCTGAGCGCCGGGCCGGCCGGTCAGTGGCGCCGGGCCTCGGCAAGCAGGTCCCTGAGCCGCGTCAGCTCCTCGACCAGCCGGCCGAACTCGCTCCTGAGCACGGGGCTCAGGGCCGGGCGCTCGGCCGCCGCCGCCGGCGAGGGCAGCGGATCCGCCTCTTCGGCCGCGGCCTCGGGCGCCGCCGCTTCCGAGGCCAGGGCCCGCACGCCTCCCTCGCGCATCAGCCGCTGCACGCCCTTGATGGTATAGCCCTGGCGGTACAGGAGGTCGCGGATGCGTCGCAGCAGATCGACGTCCTCGGGCCGGTAGTAGCGCCGGCCGCCGCCACGCTTGAGCGGGCGCACCTGGACGAACTTGGTCTCCCAGAAGCGGAGCACGTGCTGGGGCACCTCCAGCTCCGCAGCCACCTCGCTGATGGTGCGGAAGGCCGAGGCCGACTTGCCGCGCCGTCGCGCACCCTCGTCGTCGCGGCGTTCGGGCGCGCCGAGCGGCGCGGCCGCATTGCCGATGGCGTCGGCCACGGTCAGCCGGTCCTAGTCGCGGAGCCTCCCTCCGCCCTGCCCAGCGCCTCGTTGATGTGGGCCTTGAGCACCTGCGAGGGCCGGAATACCAGCACCCGGCGCGGAAGGATGGGCACCTCCTCGCCGGTCTTTGGATTGCGACCGATCCGCCGCCCCTTCCGGCGCACGGAGAAGCTGCCGAAGGAAGAAATTTTCACCGTCTCCCCGTTCTCCAGGGCGCCGGCGATCTCGTTGAGCACCAGTTCCAGGAGCTCGGCCGACTCGTTGCGCGACAGCCCGACCTCCTGATACACCGCCTCACCCAACTCGGCGCGCGTCACGGTTCCCAAAGCCATGACCAGCCCTCACTTTGGCATTTGTTTACATAGAACCGTAGCGCGACTAGGGAAATCCGTCAATATCAAAGGGATGCGCCGCATCCTTCAAGCGGCGCCGGATCAGGCCGCCCCAACTGCCCGTTGCGCTACATCCGCACCAGGCCGGCGCCCCAGGTAATCCCGCCGCCCATGGCCTCGACGAGCACGAGCTGGCCGCGGCGGATGCGCCCGTCGGCCACCGCCTCGCACAGCGCCAGCGGGATCGAGGCGGCCGAGGTGTTGGCATGGCGCTCGATCGTCACCACCACCTTCTCGGCGGGGAGGCCGAGCTTTCGCCCTGTGGCCTCGATGATCCGTCGGTTGGCCTGATGGGGGACCAGCCAGTCGATATCGGAAGCGGCGAGCCCGTGGCAGGCCAGCACCTCGTCGACGACCTCCGCCTGGCGCTGGACCGCCTGGCGGAAGACCTCGCGTCCGGCCATCCGCACCAGCCCAGTGCCGCGGGTCGAGGAGGGACCGCCGTCGGTGCGCAGGATGTCGTACTGGCTGCCGTCCGAGTGCAGGTGGGTGGAGAGGACGCCCCGGTCGGCGACCGTGCCCTTGCCCTCGCCGCGGGCGAGCATCACCGCCCCCGCCCCGTCGCCGAAGAGCACGCAGGTGGCGCGGTCGGACCAGTCGACGATGCGCGAGAAGGTCTCGGCGCCAATCACCAGCGCGGTGCGCGCCTGGCCGGCGCGGAGGAAGTTGTCGGCGATGGCGAGCGCATAGATGAATCCGGTGCAGACGGCCTGCACGTCGAAGGCCGCGCCGCGGGTCATGCCGAGACGCCCCTGCACCTTGGCGGCGGTGGCGGGGAAGGTGTCGTCGGGCGTGGTGGTGGCGAGGATCAGGAAATCGACGTCGTGGGCGGTCATCCCGGCGTCGTCAAGAGCCGCCCGCCCCGCCGCCAGGGCCAGATCCGAGGTGGTCTCGCCGGGGGCGGCGATGCGGCGCTCGCGGATGCCGGTCCGCTCGACGATCCATTCGTCGGTGGTCTCCACCTCGCGCGCGAGGTCGTGGTTGGTCACCACCCGGGCGGGAAGGCACGTCCCGCAGCCGACGATGATCGAGCGCGCGACCATCACCACCGCCGCGTCTCACACAGCCTGGGCGGGAGAGGTTTTTTCTCCCTTTAGGTCAATAAGTTCTAACTCTTCCTTGATCTTTTCGTTGAAACGATTGGCGAGCATGTCAATGGCCACCCCGAGGGCGTGCGCAAAGCCGATCGCGTCGGTCCCGCCGTGGCTCTTGACGGTGATGCCGTTGAGCCCGACGAGCACCGCGCCGTTGTAGCGGCGGGGATCGATCCAGCTCCGGAAGCGCTCGAACGCCGGCCGGGCAAGCAGGTAGCCGAGCTTGGCCGCGAGCGAGGAGCGGAATCCCTCGCCGAGCGCATGCACGATCATGTGCACGGTGCCCTCGGCGGTCTTGATGGCGACGTTGCCGGTGAAGCCGTCGGTCACCACCACGTCGACCACGCCCTTGGTTATGTCGTTGCCCTCGACGAAACCCTGGAAGCACTCGGCAAGCGGCGACGCGCGCAGCACCGCGGCCGCCTCACGCACCGCGTCGACGCCCTTGAGGTCCTCGGAGCCGACGTTGAGGAGCCCGATCGTAGGCCTGGTCTTGCCGAGCATGACACGGGCGATCACCTCGCCCATCACCGCGAACTGCACCAGGTTCTGCGCGTCGCACTCGACGTTGGCGCCGAGGTCGAGCATCAGCACGTCGCCCCGGCGGCTCGGCCAGACCGCGGCGATCGCCGGCCGGGTGATGCCGGGAAGGGTCTTGAACACGAACTTGGCCATGGCCATCAGCGCGCCGGTATTGCCGGCCGAAACCACGGCCCCGGCCTCGCCGGCGCGGACCGCCTCGATCGCGAGGCGCATGCTCGATCCGCGGGCGACACGGAGCGCGACCGAGGGCTTGGCGTCGTTGCCGACCACCTCCTCGGTGTGGCGCAGGGTCGAGGCGGCCCTGGCCTTCGGCAGGCGGTCCAGGAGCGGCCGGAGTCTGCGCTCGTCGCCGAAGAGCAGGAAGTGGATGGCCGGGTGACTGGCGCTGGCGATGTCGACGCCTTCGACGACCATCTCCGGAGCGGCGTCACCCCCCATGGCGTCGACGGAGATCGTCAGCCGCTCGTTCACCTCATCTTCCCTGTCAGACGCGGACGAAGCGCCTCACTTCGTCGGAGATCTTCGCCACCTCCCGCCCCCCGTAGTGGCCGCAGGAGGGGCAAACGTGGTGGGGTCGCTTGGCCTCGCCGCAGTTGGGACATTCCACGAAGGCTTTGGCGGTCAACGCGTCGTGCGCGCGGCGCTGGTCGCGGCGCGACTTGGAAATCTTCTTCTTTGGTACGGCCATGAGCGTGTTGTCTCGGGATTCAGTGTGATTCTATGCCGATGCGGCCCGCCTACATAGCGAAATTCCACTCCGGGGGCAAGCCGGATCGGGGGCACCGCGGGCGCACGCTTACGCCTTGCGGCGCCCGGGTCTCAGGCCCTTGAGCACGCTGAACGGGCTCTCGACGTCGTCCGCGGCCCCGGCGCCGTAGCCGAGCGCGTCGAGCGAGCTGCCCGGCGCCCGCGGATAGGGTTCGAGCGCCAGCGCCAGCTCCTCGGCCACCGCCTCGCCGGCCTCGATCACCCCCGCCACCATCGGCTCCGGGGGCTCCTCGTCGTCGAGCGCCATCTCCACCCGGCCGTAGCTCGGCACCACCGGGGGGAGCTCGGAAAAGAGCCGCTCGAAGTCGACCTCGTGGTGCCTCTCGACGGGCTCGAGGGTGACCACGCAGCTCTGCACCACGTCGGCCGAGAGGTGCCCGCTCAGGCGGTAGATGCCCCGCTCCGAGACCCGCTCCAGCGACACCGTCGCGGCGAGGCGGGGAAGCGCGACCAGCCCGAAGCGGCGGGCCAGCGCCGCCCGCTCGCCCTCGTCGGCCTCGAACTCGGCCTCGAAGGGGAGCTCCTCGATCGCGTGGGTGTCGATCGGGCGCGAGAACTCGGGACTCGGCGGTCCGGCACTCATGGCTCCCTCCTCGCGATCACGGCTCCGGGGGCGGGCCGAAGCGGACCTCGCCCGCCGCCAACGCGCCGAGCGGCGCGGCCGCGAGCGCCGCCGCCTCGCGGCGCACGTAGCCGGCGACGCGGTCCAGCGCCTCGGGCGCGGCGGCCGCGCCGGCGACCCCGTAGAGGTTGCGCCGAAGGGCGGCGCTCAACACCGTCGCATCCTCCGCCGCCAGCCCCAGCTCGTAGGCGCGGATGCGGCCATAGAAGCCCTCGGCCAGCGCCCTTACCTTGCGCCCCACGCCGAGGTCGCCGACCCCCAGCTCGCGCAGGCTCACGTCGATCTCGGCGAACATCAGGTCGAAGAGGGCCTGGGCCAGCCCCGCCCCGGCCCGGCCCTCGCCCTTGAGCCGGCGAAGCACCAGGAAGGCGTGCAGCGCCAGGGTCTCGAAGCGGCCCTCGGCAGTGTCGGGCACGCCGAGCGCGCCGAAGAACGCGGGCGCGCGCGCCTGGCGCACGATCGCACGGTAGAGGGACCGCGCCGCCTCCTCCTCGTGGCTCGGGCGCCGGAACGGGAAAAAGCGCAGCAAGGGGACCTCGTCGACGGTTGACAGCGGCTCGCACCTGACCTTTGTTATGGGCGTGAGATGGGCCATCTGCCGGCCGAGGTCAATGGAGGAGCACGGCCGGCGCCGGCGGCCCGCCCGAGGAGGTGCGCGAACCGGCATGAGTGCGTCCTTTGTTGGTCTGGCCCGGCTGGCCGCCGTCGGGGCGGCGCTCGCGCTCGGCGCCTGCGCCGCGGACATCGAGTCGCGGATCGACACCCGCGGCAACTGGGTCCGCGCGAGCCAGATCGAGAAGGTCATGTCCGGCGGGCAGACCCGGGCCGAGGTGCTGGAGCTGTTGGGCACGCCCTCCAGCATCTCCACCTTCGACGATCAGACCTGGTACTACATCGGCCGGGTAACGGTGCGTCAGCTCTTCTTCCACCCCACCGTGGTCGACCAGCAGGTCCTCGCCGTCCACTTCGACGAGGCCGGGCGCGTGGCCGCCGTCGATCAGCTCGGCGTCGACAAGGCCCGCGACATCGCCTTCGTCGAGCGTCAGACCGCGACCACCGGCCACAGCGAGGGCGTCATCCAGCAGCTCCTCGGCAACATCGGCCGCTTCAGCGCCGAGGATTACCGCAGCCGGCGCTGATCCGCGCCGTCCGCCAACGACGAGAAGCCCCGACGGGCGAGGCCCGGCGGGGCTTTTTCGCTGGCCGGGAGGAGGCCCCGGCCTCAGCTCCAGGCGGCGACGATGGCGAGCAGAAGGAGGGCGACGATGTTGATGATCTTGATCATCGGGTTCACCGCCGGCCCGGCGGTGTCCTTGTAGGGATCGCCGACCGTGTCGCCGGTGACCGCGGCCTTGTGCGCCTCCGAGCCCTTGCCGCCGAGATGCCCGTCCTCGATGAACTTCTTGGCGTTGTCCCAGGCGCCCCCGCCCGAGGTCATGGAGATGGCGACGAAGAGGCCGGTGACGATGCTGCCGAGCAGCATCGCCCCGACCGTGGTGAAGGCCGCCGCCTGGCCGGCGACCGCCCGGAAGACCAGGTAGACCACGATCGGCGCCAGCACCGGCAGGAGCGAGGGCAGGATCATCTCCCGGATCGCCGCCCGGGTGAGGAGGTCGACGGCGCGGCCGTACTCGGGCTTGGCGGTCCCCTCCATGATGCCGGGAATCTCCTTGAACTGGCGGCGCACCTCGACCACCACCGCGCCCCCCGCGCGCCCCACCGCCATCATGCCGAGCGAGCCGAAGAGGTAAGGCAGGAGCCCGCCGATGAACAGCCCCACCACCACGAACGGATCCTGCAGCCGGAAGGAGACGTCGAGGTTGGGGAAGTAATGCTTGAGGTCCTGGGTGTAGGCGGCGAACAGCACCAGCGCCGCCAGGCCGGCCGAGCCGATGGCGTAGCCCTTGGTCACCGCCTTGGTGGTGTTGCCGACCGCGTCGAGGGCGTCGGTCACCTCGCGCACGTCCGTGGGCAGGTCGGCCATCTCGGCGATGCCGCCGGCGTTGTCGGTGACCGGGCCGTAGGCGTCGAGCGCGACCACCATGCCGGCCAGCGCGAGCATGGCGGTGGCCGCCACTGCGATGCCGAACAGCCCGGCGTTGTAGTAGGCGAGCACGATCCCGCCGCAGATCACCAGCACGGGCAGCGCGGTCGACTCCATCGACACCGCCAGGCCCTGGATGATGTTGGTGGCGTGGCCGGTCTCCGACGCCTTGGCGATGCTCTGCACCGGGCGGAAGTGGGTGCCAGTGTAGTACTCGGTGATCCACATCAGGAGCCCGGTGACGGCCAGCCCGACGAGCGCGCTGTAGAACAGGTGGCGGGACTGGATCGCGGCTCCGGCCACCGTGATCTCGGCGGTGAAGCCGCCGAACACGACGTAGGTGACCCAGCCGATGAGCACGGCCGAGAGGACGGCGGCGACGATGAAGCCCTTGTAGAGCGCGGCCATGATCCTGCGGCTCTTTCCGAGCCGCACGAAGAAGGTGCCGATCACCGAGCCGACGATACAGGCAGCGCCGATGGCGAGCGGGAGCAGCATCACCTTCTCGACCGTGGCACCGGTAAAGCTGATGGCGCCCAGGAGCATGGTCGCCACCACGGTCACGGCGTAGGTCTCGAACAGGTCGGCGGCCATGCCGGCGCAGTCGCCGACGTTGTCGCCGACGTTGTCGGCGATGACCCCAGCGTTGCGGGGATCGTCCTCGGGGATGCCGGCCTCGATCTTGCCGACCAGGTCGGCGCCGACGTCGGCGCCCTTGGTGAAGATGCCGCCGCCCAGGCGGGCGAAGATGGAGATGAGCGAGCCGCCGAAGCCGAGCGCGACCAGCGGCTCGAGGATGCGGCGCAGCCCCTCGTCGGTGCCGGCGTCGAACACCTGGCGGAGAATCAGATAGTAGATCGACACGCCGAGCAGCCCGAGGCCGACCACCAGCATGCCGGTGACCGCGCCCGACTTGAAGGCGATGGCGAGCGCCGGCGCCAGGCCGCCGCTGCGGGCGGCGTCGGCGGTGCGGACGTTGGCCCTGACCGAGACGTTCATGCCGACGTAGCCGGCCGCGCCCGAGCAGATGGCGCCGATGAAGAAGCCGAGCGCCACCCACCGCCCGAGGACGATGCCGAGCACGATGCCGATCACCACCCCCACCATGCCGATGGTGCTGTACTGGCGGTTGAGATACGCCCTCGCTCCCTCCTGCACCGCGGCCGAGATCTCCTGCATCCGCGCGGTGCCGGCGCTCGCCGAGAGCACCGAGCGGACCGCGTAGGCGCCGTAGAGGAGCGCAAGCGCGCCGGCGGCGATCACCAGCAAGTAGGCCTGTGGCGACATGGGCGGCTTTCCTTCCCGTTCTTGCCTGTCGAGTCCGGGTGCCGGGCCGTGATCCCCCCGGGGCCCGGGAAATGCGCGCGGAACATACGGGATGGCGCGCGCTTAGGCAACCCGCGGCTCAGGCCGCCGGGGCCGCGCGCCCCAGCCGCGCCCACAGGAGGGCGGCGAGCGCCAGGCCGAGGGCCGGCAGCGTGGCCAGGTTGAGCCCGGTCCAGCCGACGTAATGGTGGACCGCGCCTGACAGCATCGCCGTCAGCGCCACCGTGCCGAAGACGAGGAGGTCGTTGAACCCCTGCGCCTTGGCCTTCTCCGCCGGCCTGTAGGCATAGGTGACGAGGGTGGTCGCGCCCACGAACATGAAGTTCCAGCCGACGCCGAGGAGCACCAGCCCGCCCCAGAAATGGGTGATCGTCTGGCCGCTGGCGTTGACCAGGACGCAGAGCAGGTTGAGCCCCACCCCGAGCAGCATCACGTTGAGAACCCCGAGGCGCTGGATCAGGTGGCCGGTGGCGAAGGAGGGCAGATACATCGCCACCGCGTGCCACTGGATGATCCAGGCGGCATCGACGACGGCGAACGAGCAGGCGACCATCGCCAGCGGAGTGGAGGTCATCACCAGGTTCATCACCCCCCACGCCGCCATGGCCGAGGCGAGCGCGGCGAGGAACGCCGGCTGGCGGGCGACCACGTGCAGGGGCCGCGCCTCCCCGCCGCCCTCGCGGCCCCGCGCCTCGATTCGGGGCAGGCGGACCAGGGCGAGGATCAGCATCACCGCCAGCGGCAGCGCCGCGATCGCCATGTAGCTGCCGGCGAAGAGCACGGGCGCGACCAGGTCCTTGGTCCACTTCACCAACTCCGGGCCGAGGATGGCCGAAACCACGCCCCCCGCCATCACCAGCGCGATCGCCCGCGTGCGGAAGGCGTCGTCGGCGACCTCAGCGGCGGTGAAGCGGTAGAAATTGGCGACCCCGACGGCGACCCCGAGTAGGGCCGAGCCGGCGCAGAAGACCCAGAACGAGGCGAGGAAGAGCGAGAGCGTGAGCACGAGCCCGGCCGCCGTGCCGATCGCCGCCCCGGCCAGGAACCCGGCGCGCCGGCCGAACCGCCGCATGAACAGCGACGCCGGCATCGAGGTCGCCATGGTCGCCAGGAACTGGAAGCCCGCCCCGAGGGTGGCGAGGCCCTTGTTCTCGGCCAGCGCGTAGCCGACCAGCGCGGACGTCGTCGTCATCGCCGAGGTCATGCTGAAGGAGAGCGCTTGGCAGAGGAAGAGAAGGACGACGTTGCGGCGCCCGCGTTCGGTCATCGCCGGTGCTGGCTGCGAAAGTGGGCGCTAGAAGTGCCGCCAGCCGGTCGCGGCCAGCGCCAGCTCGCGCCCGTCGGCGCCGACCACCCGCACGCCGGCCCCGGCCTCGATGCGGCCGATGCCGGTGAGGGCGAGGTCCAACTCGACGGCGAGCCCGGCCACGCGCGCGGCCGCCTCGGGGGCGACGGTGAAGACCAGCTCGTAGTCGTCGCCGCCGGTGATCAGGGCGGCGAGGAGGCCGGGATCGGCGGCGAGCGCCGCCCGGCCGGCCGCGGAGAGCGGGATGCGCTCGGCCTCGATGACCGCCCCCACCCCGGAGACCTCGCAGACATGGCCGAGGTCGGCGACCAGCCCGTCGGAGACGTCGATCGCCGCGTGCGCGAGGCCGACCAGGCGCCGGCCGAGGGCGAGGCGCGGCTCCGGCCTGCGGTAGCGTGCGGCGGCCGCCTCGCCGAGATCCGCCGGCAGCGCGATCTCGCCCTTGAGCACCTTGAGCCCGAGGAGGCCGTCGCCGATCGCGCCGCTGACGCAGACGAGGTCGCCCGGCCGGGCGCCGCCGCGGGTGAGCGCGGCCCCCTCCTCGACCCAGCCGAAGGCGGTGAGCGAGAGGGTGAGCGGCCCCGGGGTGGCGCTGGTGTCGCCGCCGAGGAGGGCGACGCCGAAGGCGTCCTGGTCGGTCTTGAGCCCGGCGGCGAAACGCTCCAGCCAACCCTCGGTCGTCACCGTCGGCAGGATCGCGGCGAGCAGGTAGCCGAAGGGCTCGGCCCCCATCGCCGCGAGGTCGGAGAGGTTCACCCGCAGGAGCTTCTGCGCCACCAACTCGGGCGCGTCCCCGGGCAGGAAGTGGACCCCGGCGACCATGGCGTCGACGGTGGCGACGAGGGTGCGCCCGGCGCGCGGCGAGACGAGGGCGGCGTCGTCGGTGAGCTCGAGCGCGCCCGGCGCCCCGGCCGCTAGCGGTGCGAAGTGGCGCGCGATTAGGGCGAACTCGTCGGCCAGCGCGGCGGCGTCGCCGGCCCCGGCCATGGGGCCGATCTCGGCCGCGCGGGTGGCGCGGGCGATGCAGTCGAGGATGCCGTTGACCATCGCCGGCTCGCGCCCGGTGAAGAAGTCGTGGGCGAGCTCGACGTACTCGTTGATCGCCGCCCGCGCCGGCACGTCGGTGCGCCGCGCGATCTCGTAGGACGCGACCCTGAGGATCGCGCGCAGCACCGACTCCAGCCGCTCGAACGGCCATTTCGGCGCCAGGCAGCCGACCACCAGGCGGTCGAGCGCCTCGCGCTCGGCGACGGCGCCGCGCACGAGGTCGGCGAAGAGGTCGCGGTCGATCGCCACGCCGCCCGGCTCGGTCCGCGGGCGATGGTGAAGGAACTCCTGCACCACCGGCTCGGCCCCGGCGCCGGCCATCTCGATCTGGTAGAGGGCCTGGACGGCGGCGAGGCGGGCCGCGCTCCGCGGCCCGGCGCGCGGGCGGGCGGGCGTCCTCGGAACCTTCGCCGGCGCGTCCCCCCCGGCCGGCCGCTCGCTCATCGCGGATAGAGGTGAAACGTCTTCTTCACCTCGATCATGCGCAGGCACGCGCGGGCCGCCTCGGCGCCCTTGTTGCGGCCCTCGAGGGTGGACCGCTCGAGCGCCTGCTGGCGGTTGTGTACGGTCAGCACGCCGAAGCCCAGCGCCAGCGAGTACTGCATCACCAGGTCCTGCAGCGCCCGGGCGCTCTCGCGGGCGACGTGCTCGTAGTGGTCGGTCTCGCCCCTGATCACGCAGCCCAGCGCGACGAAGCCGTGGAAGCGTTTCGAGGTCAGCGAGATGAAGTTCATCGAGCGGACGGCGAAGCGGATCGCCGCCGGGATCTCGAGCGAGCCCGGCACCTCGATCACCTCGTGGGTGGCGCCTACCTTTTGGAATTCGCGCACCGCCCCCTTGAGCAGGTTGTCGGCGATCTCCGGGTAGTAGCGCGCCTGCACGACCAGGATGTGGGGGGTCTCCTCGTTCATTCAGGGTCCTCCTGTCTTGATCGGGCGCCGATCCACCACCGTGAGCCCGTAGCCGTCGAGGCCGATGATCGTCCGCTTGCTGTTGGTCAGCAGGATCATATCCCTGACCCCGAGGTCGAGCAAAATCTGGGCCCCGACGCCGTAGTCGCGAAGCTCGCCCGCGGGGCGGCCGGGCTGGCCCTCCTTGCCGGCGGCGCCGACCACCTGCCGGACGTGGTCGGTCAGGCTGGTGGCGCGCGGCTCGCGGATCAGCACCACCACCCCGCGGCCGGCCGCGCCGATCACCCGCATCGCCGCATGCAGCTCGCCCTCGCGACCGCGGCTGCGGTCGCCCAGCACATCCTCGAGCACGTTGAGGGCATGCATGCGCACCAGCACCGGCCCGGGCGCACCGAGGTCGCCCTTCACCAGGGCGATGTGCTCGGCGTAGGCCACCTTGTTGACGTAGACCGACATCCGGAAGCGGCCCCCGTAGGCGCTGTCGATCTCGCCCTCGAGGATGCGGGCGACGATCGAGTCGTGGCGCCGGCGGTAGGCGATCAGGTCGGCGATGGTTGCGATCTTGAGGCCGTGGCGCTGGGCCATGGCGACAAGGTCGGGCAGCCGCGCCATGGTGCCGTCGTCGTTGAGGATCTCGCAGATCACGCCCGAGGGGTTGAGGTCGGCGAGGCGGGCGATGTCCACCGCCGCCTCAGTGTGCCCGGCGCGGACCAGGACCCCGCCGTCGCGGGCGACCAGGGGGAAGACGTGGCCGGGCGAGGCGAGGTCGTCCTTGCCCTTGGTCGGATCGATGGCCACCGAGATGGTGTGGGCGCGGTCGTTGGCCGAGATACCGGTGGTCACCCCCTCCCTGGCCTCGATCGAAACGGTGAAGGCGGTCTGGTGGCGCGACTGGTTTTCGCGCGCCATCAGCGGCAGCCCGAGCGCGCGCACCCGCTCGCGGGCGAGCGCGAGGCAGATCAGGCCGCGACCGTGCTTGGCCATGAAGTTGATCGCCGCAGGGGTGGCGAACTGGGCGGGGAGAACGAGGTCGCCCTCGTTCTCGCGGGCCTCGTCGTCGACCAGGATGATCATCCGCCCGTTGCGCACTTCCTCGATCACCTCCTCGATCGACGAGAGGTAGGCGGCGAAATCGCCGCGCCCGTGGTCCCGCGCCACCGTCATCCCCGGTCCTCGACCAGGCGCGCGAGGTAGCGCGCCAGCATGTCCATCTCGATGTTGACCCGCGCCCCCCCCGCCAGCCCGGAAAGCGTGGTCGCGGCGAGGGTGTGAGGAATGATGTTGACGGCGAAGCGCCTGCCGTCAACCTCGTTGACGGTGAGCGAGACTCCGTCGAGGGCGACCGAGCCCTTGACGGCGAGGAATCGCGCCAGATCGTCGGCGACGGCGAAGACCGCGCGGCGGCTTTCGCCCTCCGGGGCGAGCGAGACGCACTCCGCCACCCCGTCGACGTGGCCCAGGACCAGGTGCCCGCCGAGCTCGTCGCCGAGCCGGAGCGCCCGCTCGAGGTTGACCCGGGTGCCGGCCCGCCAACCTCCCAGCGTGGTCCGCGCCAGCGTCTCGGCCGAGGCGACGACCGCGAACCAGCCCGGGCCGGTCTCGACCACGGTCAGGCACACGCCGGCGCAGGCGATCGAGGCGCCATGGGCGATTCCGGCGGTCTGATGGGCGGTCTCGATCTCGATCCGCGCCTCGTGCCCGGCACGGACCGCACGGACCCGGCCGACGTCGGTGACGATTCCGGTGAACATGCCGCCCTCAGTCGACCCGCCGGTAGGTCTCGAAGACGTCGCTGCCCAGGTCCACCCGATCGGTGCGGGCGAAACGCCGCATTGCGGCCAGGCTGGCGATGCCGATGCCGGCGGCGAAGGGCAGACCGTCGCCGCCCATCACCGTCGGGGCGCGGAACCAGGCGATGCGGTCGACCAGCCCCTCGCGCAAGAGCGCCGCCGAGAGCCGCTCGCCCCCCTCGACCAGGAGCCGGGTGAGGCCGCGCCCGCCGAGCGCCCGCAGCACCGCCTTCAGGTCGGGGTTCTGGTCGGCGCCGGCCGCGACCTCCATGACCTCGACTCCTGCCCCCCGGTAGGCATCGGCGCGGGCGCGCCCGGCCCCGGCGAGCGTGACCAGCCAAGTCGGCACCTCGCGGGCCGTGGCCACCACCTTGGCGGTGAGCGGGAGGCGGAGCCGGGCGTCGAGGATTACCCGGACCGGCGAGCGCCGCTCCAGTCCGGGCAGCCGACAGGTAAGCGCGGGATCGTCGGTTATCAGGGTGCCGGTGCCGATCATGATCGCATCGTGGCGGGCGCGGAGCGCATGGGCGAAGGCGCGCGCCGTCTCGCCGGTGATCCAGCGGCTCTCGCCGCGGGCGGTGGCGATGCGGGCGTCGAGCGTGGTCGCGGTCTTGAGCGTGACCAGGGGGCGCCCCTCGGCAATGCGCATGAAGAACCCGGCGTTGACCTCGGCCGCCTCCTCGGCAAGGAGCCCGACCTCGACCGCGGTCCCGGCCTCGGCGAGGCGGGCGATGCCGGCGCCGTTCACCCGCGGATCGGGGTCCTTGACCGCGATCACCGCGCGCGCGATCCCGGCCGCGACGAAGGCCTCGCTGCAGGGGGGGGTCTTGCCCCAGTGGCTGCAAGGCTCGAGGCTGATGTAGGCGGTGGCGCCGCGGGCAGCGGCGCCGGCGCGCCCCAGGGCCTCGGTTTCGGCATGGGGGCGCCCGCCCGGCTGGGTCCAGCCGCGGCCCAGGACCCGCCCGTCCTTGACCAGCACGCAGCCGACGGTCGGGTTCGGCCACGCGCTCCCCAGCCCCCGGCGGGCCAGCGCCAGGGCGGCGCGCATGAACCCGGGGTCGCGCGCGTCAGTCGGTCTTGGCGGCGATCCGGCCAATGAACTCCTCGAAGTCCTTGGCCTCGCGGAAGTTCCGGTAGACCGAGGCGAAGCGGACGTAGGCGACCTTGTCCAGCTCCTCGAGCGCCTCCATCACCATCTCGCCAATGGCCTTGGACGGGATCTCGCTCTCGCCCGTGCTCTCGAGCCGGCGCTGGATGCTGTTGACCACCCGCTCGATCCGCTCCTCCGACACCGGGCGCTTGCGCATCGCGATCTGGATCGAGCGCAAGAGCTTCTCGCGATCGAAGGGCGCGCGCCGGCCGTCGTTCTTGATTACGGTAAGCTCGCGGAGCTGCACCCGCTCGAAGGTGGTGAAGCGGGCGCCGCAGTTGGTACACAGCCGGCGGCGGCGGATCGCGGTGTTGTCCTCGGTCGGACGCGAGTCCTTGACCTGCGTCTCCGGATCACCGCAGAAGGGACAGCGCATGGGGTCGGTCCTCTCCCTTTCGTGCGTGAAGCCCTCGCCTCAGGCGGAGGCGAGCCCGGGGTAGACCGGGAAGCGCCGGCAGAGCGCGAGCACCCTCGCCCGCACCCCGGCCTCGACGGCGGCGTTCCCCTCGGGGGCGGCGGCGAGCCCGTCGAGCACGTCGCCGATGAGCGCCCCCACCTCGCGGAACTCGGCCGGCCCGAAGCCCCGCGTTGCCGCCGCCGGCGTGCCCAGCCGGATGCCCGACGTCACCGTCGGCTTCTCCGGGTCGAAGGGCACGCCGTTCTTGTTGCAGGTGATCGCCGCCCGCTCCAGGCTCTCCTCGGCGCGCTTGCCGGTCAGCCGCTTGGGCCTCAGGTCGACCAGCATCAGGTGCGTGTCGGTCCCGCCCGAGACGATGGCCAGCCCGCGCGCCTCGAGGGCGGCGGCAAGCACGCGGGCGTTCTCGACCACGCTCCGGGCGTAGGCGCGGAACGCCGGCGTCAGAGCCTCGCCGAAGGCGACCGCCTTGGCGGCGATGACGTGCATCAGCGGCCCGCCCTGCAGGCCGGGGAACACGGCCGAATTGATCCGCCTGCCGAGCTCGGCGTCGGCGGAGAGGATCATGCCCCCGCGCGGGCCGCGGAGGGTCTTGTGGGTGGTGGTGGTGACGACGTGGGCGTGCGGGATCGGGCTCGGGTGAACCCCCGCCGCGACCAGCCCGGCGAAATGGGCCATGTCCACCATCAGGTAGGCGCCGACCGAATCGGCGACGCGACGGAAGGCGGCGAAGTCGATGGTCCGCGGGTAGGCCGAGCCGCCGGCGATGATCAGCTTCGGCCGGTGCTCGCGCGCCAAGCGCTCGACCTCGTCGAGGTCGATGCGGGCGTCGGTGCGCCGCACCCCGTATTGCACCGCCTTGAACCACTTGCCGGAGAGGTTGGGCGGGGCGCCGTGGGTGAGGTGCCCGCCGGCGGCCAGGGACATGCCCATGATCGTGTCGCCGGGGGAGAGGAGGGCGAGCAGCACCGCCTGGTTGGCCTGCGCCCCGGAGTGGGGCTGGACGTTGGCGAAGGCGCATCCGAACAGCCGGCAGGCGCGCTCGATCGCCAGCGCCTCGACCTCGTCCACGAAGGCGCAGCCGCCGTAGTAGCGCCGCCCCGGGTAGCCCTCGGCGTACTTGTTGGTCATCACCGAGCCCATGGCCTCGAGCACGGCGAGCGAGACGATGTTCTCGGAGGCGATCAGCTCGATCCCGTTCTGCTGGCGCCCGACCTCGCGGGCGATGGCGCGGGCCACGGCCGGGTCGTGCTCGGCGAGGTGGGCGGTGAAGAACCCGGCGAGCGGCTCGCCGGGCGACGGCGCGGGTCTGGCCGAAGGCATTGCAAGCTAATCCTTCAGATCAGAAATCTCGTTTAACTCATTGTAAACGCCCATGCTCATGCTTTCGACCGCAGCTTGGCCACCCGCCGCGCATGCCTTCCCTCCTGGAACGGGGTCTTGAGGAAGGCCCTGAGGCAGTCGCGCGCCGCCTCGACGCCGATCATCCGCGCCCCCAGTGCCAGCACGTTGGCGTCGTTGTGCTCGCGCGCGAGGCGGGCGGAGGTGACGTCGTGGCAAAGCGCGGCGCGCACCTCGGGGTGGCGGTTGGCGGCGATCGAGACGCCGATGCCGGTGCCGCAGATCACCACCCCCCGCCCGGCCCGGCCCGAGGTGATGGCCTCGGCGAGGGCGTTGGCGTAGTCCGGATAGTCGACCGGTTCGGGCCCCATCGTGCCGAGATCGAGCACGGCATAGCCCTCGGCGCGCAATTCGTCGCCCAACAGAGCCTTGAGCTCGACCCCGGCGTGATCGGAGGCGATGGCGATGGTCCTGGCGGGCATGGCCCTCGGCGCACCTGCGGTCCCCCGTTCCTATACCATATTTCGGCGGCGAGGGAATGCTTTCCACAAGGGTTCGCAACGTCTCCCAGGGCTACGCACGAAGAAAACCGGCGGCCCGGAGGCCGCCGGCGTCGCCCCCTGGGGGGCCGGTTCCGTTCGCTCTACTTCAGATAGTCGTATTTCCCGCTCTTCCACACGTAGAAAACGTAGCCTGGCGCAGTCACGTCACCCTTCTTGTCAAAGCCGATCTTGCCCAGCACCGTGTCGAAGCTCCCCTCGTGAAGGCCGGCGACCACCTTCTTGGTGTCGGTCGACTTGGTCTTCTCGACCGTCTGCGCCCAGGCCTGGATGGCGCCGTAGGTGTAGAGCGTGTAGCCCTCGGGCTCGTAGCCGCCGGCCCGGAACTTGTCGACCACCGGCTTGGCGACGGGGTTCTTGCGCGGGTCGGGGCTGAAGGTCATCAGCGTGCCCTCGCCGGCCGGGCCGGTGATGCTCCAGAACTCGTCGGTGACGAGCGCGTCGCCGGAGACGAGCTGGGTCTTCATCCCCTGCTCGCGCATCTGGCGCACGATCAGGCCGGCCTCGGTGTGGTAGCCGCCGACGTAGAGGACGTCGACCGCGCTCGCCTTGAGCTTGCTCACCAGGGCGGAATAGTCCTTCTCGCCCGCGGTGTAGGCCTCGTACATGGCCTCGGTCACGCCGCGTTTGTTGAGCTGCTTCTTGGTCTCGTCCGCCAGGCCCTTGCCGTAGGCGGTCTTGTCGTGGACGACGGCGACCTTCTTGCCCTTGAACCGGTCGACCAGGAAGTCGCCGGCCACGATCCCCTGCTGGTCGTCGCGGCCGCACACCCGAAAGACGTTGGCCAGGCCCCGCTCGGTGAGCCTGGGGTTGGTCGAGGCCGGCGAGATCTGCACGATCCCCTCCTCCTGATAGACTTCGGAGGCCGGAATCGACGAGCCGGAGCAGAAGTGCCCGGCGACGAACTTCACCTTCTTGTTGACGAACTGATTGGCGACCGCCACCGCCTGCTTGGGGTCGCAGGCGTCGTCGCCGATTTCGAGGACCAGCTTCTGCCCCATCACCCCGCCCTTGGCGTTGAGGTCCTGGACCGCCATCTCGGCGCCGCGGCGCATCTGCTCGCCGAAGGACGCGTATTGGCCGGTCATCGGGCCGGCGGTGGCGATGATGATGTCGGCGCGTGCGGGCGCCGCGTCCCACGCAGCCGCGCCCAGCAGGGCGGCGGTCACGCCGGCCAATGCCTTCGCCGATACCTTTGCCATGGGTGTGATCTCCCTCATGCGATTGATCCCGGACTCTGCCTCACCCGGAACGACACCGTCGGACCTGTGAGCCAGCGCTCCCCTGCCCGACAAACTTAAGCACGGCGCGGTGGGGGGGCAATACTCGTGCGCCGCCGCCTCAGCCGCCCTCGTCACCGGCGGCCCGCCCCCCGCCCCGCCTCTCGCGCCAGGTGAAGAGGCCGGTGCGCTCGTAGAGCCAGGGGTACTGGATCACCATCCGCCGGGCCCGCGTCACGCGATGGGCGAAAAGCCCGATGGCGACGAGCACGGCGGTATCGGCGACATAGCCCAGGGACGAGAGCAGCACCCCGCCGAAGAGGGCGAAATGGAGGAAGCGGTCGGCGAGCCCGAGGAGGGCGCAATAGAACACCACCTGCCAGGCCGGCCGCCAAGTGGCCGCGACCGCCTGGCCGGTGAGGAACGCGGTCGCCCCGACGAGGACGACGGAGCGGCCCAGGAACACCGCCCTGGTGGTGCCGAACGCCGCCTCCATCAGCCCTCCCCTCGCCTCAGGCCCGGTCCCTGCGCCCGCCCTCGAGATAGGCGCGGCGGATCTCGGGATCGGCCATCAGCTCGCGGCCCGTCCCGGTCATGGCGATGGCGCCGTTGACCATCACGTAGCCGCGGTCGGCGAGGCGAAGCGCATGGAAGGCGTTCTGCTCGACCAGGAACACGGTCGTCCCCGCCTCGCGGTTGATCCGCCGGAGCACCCCGAAGATGTGCTTGACCACCATCGGCGCGAGCCCGAGCGACGGCTCGTCGAGCAGGAGGAGCCGCGGCCGGCTCATCAGCGCCCGGGCGATGGCCAGCATCTGTTGCTCGCCCCCGGAGAGGGTGCCGCCGCGCTGCTCGCGCCGCTCCTTGAGGATCGGAAACAGCAGGAACACCCGCTCCAGGTCGTCGGCGAAGTCCTCGGGCTGGCCGATGGTGGCGCCGAGCTGCAGGTTCTCGATCACGCTCATGCGCGGGAAGATGCGCCGCCCCTCGGGGGCGTGGGCGATGCCGCGACGGACGATCTCGTAGGTGGAAAGCCGGGTGATGTCCTCGCCGTCGAAGACGATGCGCCCCTGCGCGGCCTGGGGATTGCCGCAGACGGTCATCAGGAGCGTCGTCTTGCCGGCGCCGTTGGCGCCGATCAGGGTCACCACCTCCCCCGCCCCGACCTCGAGGTCGACGCCCTTCAGCGCCTCGATGTGGCCGTAGAAGGTGTGCACGCCGGTGACGCTGAGCATCATGCTTGGCCCTCGCCGTGGTTGCGCCCGAAGTCGGCGGCCACATCCCCGGGCAGCTCGTCCTCCTCCTCGCCGAGATAGGCGCGGATCACCTTGGGGTCGCTCCGCACCTCGTCGGGAGTGCCGTCGGCGATCAGGCTGCCGTGGTCGAGCACGACGATATGATCCGAGATGCCCATTACCACGCTCATGTCGTGCTCGATCAGGAGGACGCCGATGCCGTGCTCGGCGCGGATGGCGAGCAGGAGTCGGTTGAGCTCGGCGGATTCCCGCGGGTTGAGCCCGGCCGCCGGCTCGTCGAGGCAGAGCAGCACCGGCTCGATGCACATCGCCCGGACGATCTCGAGGCGGCGCTGCAGCCCGTAGGGCAGGCTGCCCGCGTCGTCGTCGGCGAAGGGGGTCAGGCCGGTCTTCTCCAGCCAGTAGCGGGCGCGCTCGATCGCCGCCCTCTCGGCGTGGCGATAGCGCGCCAGCCCGAACAGCCCGGCGACCGAGAACAGCGATGCCGCCATCAGCGTGTTGTGCTGGGCGACGATCAGGTTCTCGAGCACCGACATGCGGGGGAAGAGACGGATGTTCTGGAAGGTGCGGGCGACGCCGGCGAATTGGGCGATGCGGAAGTCGTCCATCCGTTCGAGGAAGTAGGTGCGCCTGGGATGACGCAGCGCCAGGCGCCCGACCGTTGGCGTGTAGAATCCGGTCAGGCAGTTGAAGACCGTGGTCTTGCCGGCGCCGTTGGGGCCGATGATGGCGGTGATCTCGCGCCGGCGGGCGACGAAGGAAAGCTCGTTGACCGCAACCAGCCCGCCGAAGCGCATGGTCAGGTGCTCGACCTCGAGCAGCGCCTCGCCGGCCGCGTCGGGGAGCGCCATCATCGCCCCGCCTCGCCGCCAGCATGGAGCCGGACGGTGGGATCGCGGTGCGCGATCAGCCCGCGCGGGCGCCAGACCATGATCATCACCATCGCCGCCCCGAAGACGAGCATCCGGTACTGCTGGAACTCCCGGAACCACTCCGGCAGCACGACGATGGCAAAGGCGGCGATGACCACCCCGATCTGGCTGCCCATGCCGCCGAGAACGACGATCGAGAGGATCAGCGCCGACTCGATGAAGGTAAAGCTCTCGGGGCTGATGAAGCCCTGGCGGGTGGCGAAGAACGAGCCGGCGAAACCGGCGAACATGGCGCCGATGGCGAAGGCCGAGAGCTTGATGTTGGTGGGGTTGAGGCCGAGCGAGCGGCAGGCGATCTCGTCCTCGCGCAGCGCCTCCCAGGCCCGCCCCACCGGCAGCCTGCGGATGCGCAGCGTGAACAGGTTGGTGACCAGGGCCAGCCCCAGGATCAGGTAGTAGAGGAAGGCGATGCGGTGCACGGGCGCATAGTCGAGGCCGAAGAACTCGTGGAACGCGACCTCGCCCGGGCCGGGGCTGCGGCTGAACGCGAGGCCGAAGAACGAGGGGCGCGCGATCCCCGAGATGCCGTTGGGGCCGTTGGTGAAGCTGTACCAGTTGACCAGGATGATGCGGATGATCTCGCCGAAACCGAGCGTGACGATGGCCAGGTAGTCGCCCCGGAGCCGCAGCACCGGGAAGCCGAGCAGGATGCCGAAGCCGGCGGCGAGCGCGCCGGCCAGCGGCAGGCTCCACCAGAAGCTGAGCCCGAGGTGCAGGCTGGCCAGCGCGTAGGAGTAGGCTCCGACCGCGTAGAAGGCGACGTAGCCAAGATCGAGCAGCCCGGCCAGCCCCACCACCACATTGAGGCCCCACCCGAGCATCACGTAGATCAGGAAGTAGCTGGCGATGTCGATCACGTAGCGGTCGGCGAAGGGAAGGAGCGGCAGGAGGACCGCGAAGGCGACCGCCGCCGCGCCGATCCAGGTGGTGTGGCGATAGAAGGCCCTCCCCGCCCGTGCCAGCAGCCCCTCGCCAGGCCGCGCGCGCTGCGCCCCGCCGAGGGTGCGCATCGCAACCAGGAGTGCGCGCCCGACGAAGGCGACCGCGACCGCGGCCGCCACCCAGTCGAAGCGGTAGGCGACGTCGAGCCCCCCCGCCGAATCGACGGTCCGGAAGCCGAAGAGGGGCAGCGCCAGGGCGAACACCACCAGCGCGGTGAGCCCCGCCTCCTTGAGGATCAGCGGGAGATCGAGACCCATTCCGGCCCCCGCGAGTCGCGCGGTCGCGCCGGGCCGCACCGGCTCAGACCTTCTCCACCTCGGGCCGCCCGAGGAGGCCCGTCGGCCGGAAGATCAGCACCAGGACGAGGATGGCGAAGGCGGCCACGTCCTTGTACTCGATGGTGAAGTAGGCGGACCAGAAGGTCTCGACCAGGCCGATCAGGAGGCCCCCCAACATCGCCCCCGGCAGCGAGCCGATGCCCCCCAGCACGGCGGCGGTGAAGGCCTTGATCCCGGCCAGGAAGCCGATGAAGAAGTCGATCACCCCATAGTAGAGGGTGACCATCACCCCGGCGACCGCGGCCAGCGCCGCCCCCATGACGAAGGTGAGCGAGATCGTGCGATCGACGTCGACGCCGACCAGCGCCGCCATTACCCGGTCCTGCTCGCAGGCCCGCTGCGCGCGCCCCAGAGGCGTGCGGGCGATGAGGAGCGAGAAGCCGGCCATCAGCGCCAGCGTCAGCACGACGATGACGATCTGCAGGTAGCTGAGGGTGACCGTGAATGCGGACGATTCGATCAGCTTGAAGCCGCCGGCGATCACCGGCTGCAGCGGCTTCACCCGCGCCCCCTGCAGCACCTGCACGTAGTTCTGGAGCGCGATCGACATGCCGATCGCGCTGATCAGGGGGGCAAGGCGGAACGAGCCGCGGAGCGGCCGGTAGGCGATGCGCTCCACCGTCCAGCCGTAGACCGCGGTCAGCCCCATCGATACCAGGAGCACCAGGAGGAGGACCAGCGGGATGGTCGCGAGCCCGAGCTTGGCGAGAAGGATGAAGGCGATCAGGGCGATGAAGGCGCCGATCATGTAAACCTCGCCGTGGGCGAAGTTGATCATGCCGATGATGCCGTAGACCATGGTGTAGCCGATGGCGATCAGCCCGTAGATCGCGCCGAGCGTCATCCCGTTGATGAGCTGCTGGATGAAGTACTCCAAGCGGCGAGTCTCCCCGACCCGGTTCCGGCGCCGATCGCCCGCCTCCCCGCGGCGATGCCGGGAGGCCGGCCCGATCCGCGCCGAGCCGGGCGAAAGGATATGTCGGGGCCGGGGGCGCGCTCAAGCCCGCGCCGGCGGGCGCGGCGGCTCAGCGCTCGCGACCGGGCCTGTCGCGCCGGCGCCGGGCGAGCACGTAGTCCAGCTTCCGCAACGCCGCCCGCTTGAGGGCCTCGATGTCGCGTTGCGGATCGCCGACGATCGACGCCTCGATCCGCGTCTCCGGGTCGATCGCCGTCACCTTCACGTAAGCGCCGATCCGGTGCAGCTCGAAGAGGATCTCGCGCCCCTCCTCCCCCCTCGCCATCTCCCGCCCGCTCCTTAAGCGTCTTTACACGAGCCTACTCCCCCCGCCCCGCCGATCGCCAGGGGCGCCGGGCGCGCCAACTCGCGACTGGCGTTGCCCGCCCGCCTGTGCGATTCTCCGCCGAGCATCCCCTCGGTCGAGCGGAGCGAGGTGCCCCGTGACCCGGATCTCGAAGTGGCCGACGGCCAGGCCGCCTGCGGAGGGCCGCGGCAGCAGTCCCGTCGCCATTCCCGCGCCCGCCGCGCTCGGCGCCTATCCCACGCTCCGCCTGCGGCGCAACCGGCGCGATTCCTGGACGCGCCGGCTGGTGGCCGAGAACCGGCTCGCCGTCGACGACCTGATCTGGCCGGTGTTCGTGCACGAGGGCGAGGGCAGGCGCACGCCCGTGCCCTCGATGCCGGGGGTCGAGCGGCTCAGCGTCGACCTCCTGGTCGAGGCCGTAGGCGAGGCGCGCGGGCTCGGCATCCCCGCGGTGGCGATCTTCCCGGTCACCCCGGAGGGGCGCAAGAGCGCCGACGGCGAGGAGGCGCTGAACCCCGACAACCTGATATGCCGCGCAGCCCGCGCGCTCAAGCGCGCCCATCCCGACGTCGGGCTGATCGGCGACGTGGCACTCGACCCCTACACCAGCCACGGCCACGACGGGCTGTTGCGCGAGGGTTACGTGGTCAACGACGAGACGGTCGCGGTGCTCTGCCGGCAGGCGCTGAACCAGGCCCGCGCCGGCATCGACGTGATCGCGCCCTCGGACATGATGGACGGGCGCGTCGGCGCGATCCGCGCCGCCCTCGATGCGGAAGGCTTGGAGGAGACTCGCATCCTCTCTTACGCGGCCAAGTACGCCTCGGCCTTCTACGGCCCCTTCCGCGACGCCGTAGGCTCGGCCTCCTCCCTCGGCAAGGGCGACAAGCGCACCTACCAGATGGACCCGGCCAACACCGACGAGGCGCTCCGCGAGGTCGCCCTCGACCTGGCCGAGGGCGCCGACATGGTGATGGTCAAGCCCGGCATGCCCTATCTCGACATCGTCCGCCGGGTGAAGGACGCCTTCGGGGTGCCGACCTTCGCCTACCAGGTGAGCGGCGAGTACGCGATGCTGAAGGGGGCGGGCCTCAACGGCTGGCTCGACGGCGAGGCGGCGATGATGGAGAGCCTGCTCGGCTTCAAGCGGGCGGGCTGCGACGGCGTGCTCACCTATTTCGCCGTCGCCGCGGCCAAGCGCCTCAAGGTCGGCTGAGGCCGGCGAGCGGCGTGCTCGCCCCGGCTCGCTCACACCACCCCCTTCTCCCGAAGGGCCGCGATCTCGGCCGCGCCCATCCCCAGGAGCCCGGCGAGCACCGCCTCGGTGTGCTGGCCGAGCGTCGGTGGCGGAAGGCGATAGGCGGCCGGCGTCGCCGAGAACCGCATCGGGCTCGCCATCAGCCTGGCCTTGGCGCCGCCGATGCTCGGGTGGTCCATCTCGATCACCATGCCGCGGGCCTTCACTTGCGGGTCGGCGAAGACCTGGTCGAGTCGGTTGATCGGCCCGCAGCCGATCTTGAGCCGCTCCAGGTTCTCGATCCACCATTGGGTGGAATGGGCCTTCATCACCGGCGCCAGGGTCTCGGTGACGAGCGCCCGGTTCTTGACCCGCGCCGCGTTGGTAGCGAAACGCTCGTCGGCAAGCAGGTTCTCGATGCCGGCGAACTCGCAGAAGCGCTTGAAGGTGGCATCGTTGCCGACCGAGAGCACGATGTGCCCGTCGGCGGTGGCGAACACCTGGTAAGGAACAATGTTGGGGTGCTGGTTGCCCAGCCGGGTCGGGTTCTCGCCGGTGGCGAGGTAGTTCATGCCCTGGTTGGCGAGCCAGGCAACGTGGGCGTCGAGCATACCGATGTCGATGAACTGGCCCTCGCCGGTGCGCTCCTTGTGGCGGACGGCGGCGAGGATGGCGACCGCGGCGTACATCCCGGCCATGAGGTCGGCGATCGGCACCCCCACCTTCATCGGCTCGCCCTCGGGCTCGCCGGTCAGGCTCATGATTCCGCCCATCGCCTGGACCAGCGAGTCGTAGCCGGGTCGCTCGGCGTAGGGCCCGGTCTGGCCGAAGCCGGTGATCGAACAGTAGACGAGGCCGGGGAACGCAGCCCGAAGCTGGTCGTAGGCGAGGCCGTACTTGGCCAGCGCCCCGACCTTGAAGTTCTCGACCAGGATGTTGCACCTAGCGAGGAGCCGACGGGCGACCGCCTGGCCCTCGGGCTTGGCGATGTCGAGGGTGAGCGAGCGCTTGTTGCGGTTGGCGCCGGCGAAGTAGGCGCTCTCGCCGGTGTCCTCGCCCTTGTCGTCCTTGAGGTAGGGAGGGGCGAAGCCGCGGGTATCGTCGCCCGCGCCCGGGCGCTCGATCTTGATCACCTCGGCGCCGAGGTCGGCGAGCATCTGCGTGCACCACGGCCCGGCCAGCACGCGGGTGAGATCGAAGACGCGCAAGCCGTCAAGCAAAGCGGTCATCCGTCGCGGTCCTCGTGATGGTTGCCCCCGGCGGGCGCGTCGGCCGGGCGGCGCCTTCGCGCCCTTTACAGCGGGCGGCCCTGTGCGGAAGGATGAGGCGTTCGCCGCGCGCCCCTCTATAGCAAGGGGGCCCGAGCCCAGCAAGGCGCCGACCGACACGACCGTGGTGGGCACGCGGGGCGCACCGAACCGTCAACGGCCATGAGCGGAGAGCGAGAGCGATGAGAAACGTCCTGACACCCATCCTCGATCCCAAGGCGCTCGCCGACGAGATCTCCGGGCACCACTTCATCGACGGGCGCCTGGCGCCGCCGGCCTCGGGCCAGCTCTTCGACGTGCTCAGCCCGGCCACCCGCGAGGTCGTCGGCCACGCCGCCAAGGGCAACGAGACCGACGTCGATCTCGCGGTCGGCGCGGCGGCCAAGGCCCAGGGCGAGTGGGCCAAGGTGCCGGCCCGCCAGCGCGGCCGCATGGTGGCCGAGGTCGGCCGCCGGCTCGCCCAGCACGTCGAGGAGCTGGCCCGGCTGGTCGCCCTCGAGACCGGCAAGGCCATCCGCACTGAGAGCCGGGTCGAGGCCAGGGTGGTCTCGGACATGTTCGAGTTCTTCGGCGGGCTCGGTTCCGAGATCAAGGGCGAGTCGGTTCCCTTCAGCCCCGACATGCTGACGGTCACGGTGCGCGAGCCGATCGGCGTGGTCGGCGCGATCATGCCCTGGAACCTGCCGATGATGCTGATGGCGATGAAGGTCGCCCCGGCGATGACCGCGGGCAACGCGGTGGTGGCGAAGGCGGCCGAGGAATCGCCGCTCTCGGCGCTCCGGGTGGCGCAGATCGCCGGCGAGGTGCTGCCGGCTGGCCTCTTCAACCTCGTCACCGGGTTCGGGCCCGAGTGCGGCATGCCGCTGGTCAAGCATCCCAGGGTCGGCAAGATCACCTTCACCGGCTCGGTCGAGACCGGCAAGCTGGTCTATGCCGCCGCCGGCGAGAAGCTGATCCCCGTCACCCTCGAGCTCGGCGGCAAGAGCCCGATGATCGTGATGGCGGACGCCGACATCGAGCGCGCGGTCGACGGCGCGGTCACCGGCATGCGCTTCACCCGCCAGGGCCAGAGCTGCACCGCGGCGAGCCGCATCTTCGTCCACGAGTCGGTCCACGACGCCTTCCTCGAGAAGCTGAAGGCGAAGGTGGACGCGATGAAGATCGGCGATCCCCTCGACGAGGCCACCGACATCGGCTGCATCATCTCCGAGCCGCAGTACCGGCGGGTCAACGACTACATCGCCCTCGGCAAGCGGACCGAGGGGGCGGCGACCCATGCCTGCTCGGCGCTCCCCACCGAGCCCAAGCTCAGGAAGGGCCTGTTCGTGCAGCCGCACATCTTCACCGGGGTCAAGAACTCCTCGCGCCTCTGCCAGGAGGAGATCTTCGGCCCGATCACCTGCCTGATCAAATGGCGCGACCAGGACGACGTGATCGCGCAGGCCAACGACAGCAAGTATGGCCTGGCCGCCACCGTCTGGACCCGCGACTTGAAGAGCGCGCTCAACGCCACCCGCCGGCTCGAGGCCGGGTTCGTGCAGGTCAACCAGAACCTGGTGGTGCAGCCGAACCTCTCCTACGGCGGGGTCAAGCAGTCGGGGCTGGGCAAGGAGGCGTCGCTCGAGTCCATGCTCGAGCACTTCACCCACAAGAAGACGGTCATCGTCAACATGGCCTGAGGCCGCGCCCGCGGGACCGGGGGCCGAGCCGTGGCCGGGCGCGCGCGCCGCTGGGCGCTCGGGGGCCTCGCCGCCCTCCTCGCTCTCCTCGTCCTCGGCGCCGCCGGCGGCTATGGCTGGCTCCGGCTCTCGCTTCCCGTCGCCTCGGGGCGGATCGCGCTCGCCGGGCCCTCGGCCCCGATCGAGCTGGTGCGCGACGCCGACGGGCTTCTCTACGTCTTCGCCGGGAGCGAGGCCGACGCCTATTTCGGGCTCGGCTTCGCCCACGCCCAGGACCGGATGTTCCAGATGGACTTCCTCCGCCGCCTCGCCGCCGGGCGACTGGCCGAGGTGCTGGGCGCACGCGCGCTTCCCCTCGACCGTTTCATGCGCACGCTCGGCCTCGACCGTCTCGCCACCCAGAACAGCGACCGCCTCAGCCCCGAGACCCGCGGCGCGCTCGAGTCCTACGCCGCCGGCGTGAACGCCTATCTCGCCACCCACCGGGGGCCGCCCGCGCCCGAGTTCGCGCTTCTTGCCTATCGGCCGGCGCGCTGGCGCCCCGCGGATTCACTCCTCTGGGGCCGGCTGATGGCAATGCAGCTCGGCAACAACTGGCGCGACGAGCTGCTGCGCGCCCGCCTCGCCTCGCGACTTTCCGAGGAACGGCTGCGCGAGCTCTGGCCCGGCAACGGCGACGAGGCGCCCTTGGGCGTGGGCGCGCCCATCGACCGCGCGGCCATCGAGCGGATCTTCGCCGCCATCCCCGATCCGCTCGTCGCCACGAGCGCCTCCAACATGTGGGCGCTCGACGGCCGCCACACGGTCTCGGGCAAGCCGCTTCTTGCCAATGATCCCCACCTCGCCTTCGGTTTTCCCGTCCTCTGGTACCTGGCCCGGGTCGAAACCCCGACCCTCACCCTCGCCGGCGCTACCGTGCCCGGGGTGCCCTTCCACGTCCTCGGCCACAACGGCCGCCTCGCCTGGGCCTTCACCACCACCCACAGCGACACCCAGGACCTGTTCGTCGAGCGTCAGGCCGAGGGCGATCCCGGGCGCTACCTCGCGCCCGGCGGGCCGACCCCGTTCGCGACCCGCGACGAGACCATCGCCGTCCGCTTCGCCGGCCCCGAGACCCTGCGGGTGCGCGCGACCCGCCACGGGCCGGTGATCTCGGACCTAGTCGGCGGGGCCGGGCCAGGCCAGGCTCTCGCGCTCGCCGCCACCGCGCTTGAGCCCGACGACCGCACGGCCGACGCCCTCTACCGTCTCAACCGCGCCCGCGACTGGCGGGGCGTGCTCGCCGCGCTCGAGTCCTTCCATGCGCCGCAGCAGAACGTGTTCGTCGCCGACACCGCCGGCGAGATCGGCTTCCTCGCCCCCGGGCGGGTGCCCATCCGCCGCGCCGGCGACGGCTTCGCCCCGGTCCCCGGCTGGAGCGGCGAGTACGACTGGACCGGCTTCGCCCCCTTCGGCCTCGTTCCCCGCGCCCTCAACCCCCCCTCGGGCCGGCTGGTCAACGCCAACAACCGGATCGTGCCCGACGACTACCCCCTGTTTCTCGCCCGCGAGTGGCGGGGAGGCTTCCGCGCTCGGCGAATCGGCGAGCGGCTCGACGCGCTCAAGGGCGCGGCGGGCGCGGAGGACATGGCCGCCATCCAGATGGACGTGCGCTCGCTGGCCGCAGCCGAGCTTCTGCCCCTGATGACCCGGATCGCGCCCGGCGACGAGCCCTCGCGCGCGGCGCTGGCGTTGCTCTCCGCCTGGGACGGCGGCATGGCCGCCGACCGGCCCGAGCCCTTGATCTTCGCCGACTGGCTCCGGCGCTTCACCCGCGCCGCCGTCGCCGACGAGCTGGGCGGCGCCGCCGACGACTACGCCGACGCGCCCCGGCCGGTCTTCGTCGCCCGGGTGCTGGCCGGCGCCCGCCACTGGTGCGACGATCAAGGAACCGCCGAGGTCGAGACCTGCGAGGCGCTGCTCGCCCGCACCCTGGCGGAGACCGTGGCCACCCTCGGCAAGAACTACGGCCCCGACATGGGCGGCTGGCGCTGGGGCGCCGCCCACCGGGCCGAGTTCGCGCATCCCGTCTTCCGTTGGATCCCGGGCCTCAGGGCGCTCACCAGCCTGACTGTCGAGACCGGCGGAGGCGACGACACGGTGAGCCGCGGCACCTCGCGCCTGGACGACCCGCGCGAGCCCTTCCTCCACATCCACGGCGCCGGCTATCGCGCCGTCTACGACCTCGCCGATCTCGACCGCTCGCGCTTCATCATCGCCACCGGGCAGTCGGGGAACCCGCTCTCGCCCGTCTCCGACAACCTATTCGGGCGCTGGCGCGAGGGCGGCGCGGTCTGGCTCGGCAAGAGCCGCGCTGGGCTGGCCGCTGCCAAGGCCGACATCCTGATCCTGGCCCCGCGGTAGCGGTCCGCGCGCCCCATGCGCCGGGGCGGGGCGGCACGGCCTTCCCCCGCCCGCGACGCTCGGGCAGGATGGGGCCATGGCCAAGCTCGCCGTCGACTCCGACGATGTCGCCCGCGCCGCCGGCGCGATCGCCGCGGGTATCTCCCGCACGCCCACCGTCTCGCACGCCGCGCTCTCCGAGGCGCTGGGCTGCGAGGTCCACCTCAAGCTCGAGACTCTGCAGCGGACCGGGTCGTTCAAGGCCCGCGGCTCGCTCAACCGGCTGCTCGCGCTCTCGCCCGCCGAGCGCAAGGCCGGCGTGCTTGCCGCCTCGGCCGGCAATCACGCGCAAGGCGTGGCCTATCACGCCGGCCGGCTCGGAATCCCGGCCAGCATCGTCATGCCCGAAGGCACCGCCTTCGCCAAGATCCGGCGCACCGAAGCCTACGGAGCCGAGGTCATCCTGTTCGGCGAGAGCGTCGCCGATTCAGCCGTCCGCGCGGCCGAGATCGCGGCGAAGCGCGGGGCGGTGATGGTGCATCCTTACGACGATCCTCTGATCATCGCCGGCCAGGGCACCCTCGCCCTCGAGCTCCTGGAGGACGCCCCCGACCTCGACGGCCTCATCGTCCCCGTCGGCGGCGGCGGACTGATCGCCGGGATCGCGGTTGCGGCCAAGGCGCAGAGCCCCGGGATCGAGGTGATCGGAGTCGAGGCCGAGCAGTACCCCTCGATGTACGAGGCGATCCACGGCCTCGCGCCCAGCTCGGCCGGCCAGACGCTGGCCGACGGAATCGCGGTCAAGCGGCCGGGCGCGCTCACCCGCCCGATCGTCGAGGCCCTGGTCGCCGACATCCTGCTCGTCGGCGAGGCCGAGATCGAGCGAGCGGTCGACCTCCTCGCGACGCTCCCCAAGGTGGTGGCGGAGGGCGCCGGCGCGGTGCCGGTGGCGGCGCTCCTTGCCCAGGGCGCCCGCTTCAAGGGCCGCCGGCTGGGGCTGGTGATCTCGGGCGGCAACATCGACCGGCGGCTCCTCGCCTCGGTGCTGATGCGGGCGCTGGTGCGCGAGGGACAGGTGGTGCGGCTTCGGATCGAGATCCCGGACCAGCCCGGGCGGCTGTCGGGCGCCGCCGGGCTGATCGGCCGCTTCGGCGGCAACATCATCGAGATCCACCACCAGCGCCTGTTCCAGGACGTGCCGGTGAAGCTCGCCGAGCTCGACGTGGTGGTTGAGACCCGCGATCCCGGGCACGTGCGCGAGCTGATCGCCGCCCTCGAAGAGGCGGGCTATCCCACCCGCCGGCTCCGGATCACCCGCGAGGACGAGACCGCGCGCGAGGGCTGATGATCAGACCGGCGCCGGGGCGCACGGCGCGTCCGGCTCGGCCAGGCCCTGATAGCGCCGGCCGTAGAAGACCAGCGGCCGGCCCCGGCGGATGGGTCCGATCCAGTCCACCCGTCCCAGGAGGATCATGTGATCGCCGCGGTCGAGGCGCTCCTCGACGCCGCACCCCAGGCTGACGAGCGAGCCCGGGATCAGCGGGCAACCGTGGGGCGAGAGGGTGTAGGGAATCCCGCTCCAGTCGGTGGCCTGGCTGAGCGAGAAGCGCACCGAAAGGGCCTCCTGCTCCTCGGCCAGCACATTGACCGCGAAGTGGCCCACCTCGCGGAAGGCGCGCCAGTGGCGGCTCTGGTCGCCGACGCAGAAGAGCACCAGCGGCGGCGCCAGCGACACCGAGGCGAAGGAGTTGACGGTCATGCCGATCGGCCGGCCGCAACCAGGGGCGGCGGTGATCACCGTGATCCCGGTGGCGAAGCGGCCGAGCGCCCTGCGGAACTCGTCGGGGTTCACGTCTGCCATGCGGCGCCTCCCGTCGCGCCGGGCCAGGATAGAGCATGATCTTCCCGGATTGAATTGTCTGCGTTGCGTCCCGGCGAGGCGATCCGCCAGGCGCGACGCGACGGGCGATGCGGGAGCACCGGCCGAGCGGCGCAACGCCGCGCCCGCCGCTCGCCGGCAAGGGGCCCCCTTGCCTTCGGGGGGCGTTCTCCTCGAAACTGCCTTCTCTGGACGGCGGACGGCGACCAACCCAGTCCCGAATCGGCGATGAGCTTCAAGTCCCTCAAGCGGCCCCAGTACTTCTTCACCACCGCGCCCCTCCCCTGCCCCTACATTCCCGGGCGCCTGGAGAGGAAAGTGGTGACCGAGCTCTACGGCGCCGAGGCGCGCGTCCTGCACGACCAGCTCTCGCAGGTGGGATTCCGCCGCAGTCACAACATCGCCTACAGCCCGGTCTGCCCGGGCTGCAACGCCTGCATCCCGGTGCGGGTGGCGGCGGGCGAGTTCGTGCCCGGGCGCACCATGCGCCGCCTGTGGCGGCTCAACGCCGATCTTGCCGTCGACGAGGTTGCCCCGCGCGCCAGCTCCGAGCAGTTCGATCTGTTCGCGCGCTATCAGCGCTCGCGCCACGGCGATGGCGACATGGCCACCATGGGCTTCTATGACTACCGCTCCATGATCGAGGACTCGCCGATCGACACCCGCCTGGTCGAGTTTCGCGACCGGTCGCGGCGGCTGGTCGCCTGCTGCCTGACCGACTACGTCTGCGACGGGCTGTCGGCGGTCTACAGCTTCTTCGAGCCGGAGGAGGCGGGCCGCAGCCTCGGCACCTTCATGATCCTGTGGCTGATCGAGCGCGCGCGCGCCGACCGGCTGCCCTACGTCTACCTCGGCTACTGGGTGCGCGAGAGCCGCAAGATGGCCTATAAGTCCCGGTTCCGGCCGATCGAGGCGCTGGCCGGGGGCGCCTGGCGCCGGCTCGCCGCCGACGAGGCCGGGGAGACGCGCCCGCGCGGGCGGGGCGATCCCCGCTCTCCCGCGGTCGGGGCGAAGGCGGCGCGGCCCAGTCTCACGCCGGAGGGAATGAATTTCGAGAAGGGAGATCAGGTCGATGAAGAGACGTGAGTTCCTGACCCGGGCTGCCGGCGGCGGTGCCGCCGCGCTCGCCGCCTCGTCGTTTCCGAAGCCGGCGGTCGCGCAGGGAGTGCGCGAGTGGCGGATGGTCACCACTTGGCCGGAGAACTTCCCCGGCCTGGGGACCGGGGCGAACCTGCTGGCCAAGTTCATCACCGAGGGCTCGGAGGGCCGGCTCAAGGTCAAGGTGTTCGGCGCCGGCAAGATTGTTCCCGCCTTCGAGGCGATGGACGCGGTCGGCAACGGCACCGTGGAGATGGGCCACGGCGCGCCCTACTACTGGAAGGGCAAGGCCAACGCCAGCCAGTTCCTGTCCGGCATCCCCTTCGGCTTCACCGCCCAGGAGCAGAACGCCTGGTACCAGTACGGCGGCGGCCAGCAGCTCGCCGACCGAATCTACAAGGAGCTCGGCTGCAAATTCTTCGTCAGCGGCAACACCGGCTGCCAGATGGGCGGCTGGTTCAACAAGGAGATCAACTCGGCCGCCGACCTCAAGGGCCTGAAGATGCGCATCCCCGGCCTCGGCGGCGAGGTGGTGAAAGCGGCCGGCGGCACGCCCGTGAACCTGGCCGGCGGCGACATCGCCCCGGCGCTGCAATCGGGCGCGATCGACGCCACCGAGTGGGTGGGACCCTACAACGACCTCGCCTTCGGGTTCTATAAGAACGCCAAGTATTACTACTATCCCGGCTGGCACGAGCCCTCGGGCGTGCTCGACAACTTCGTCAACCTCAAGGCCTGGGAGAGTCTGCCCGCCGACCTCAAGGCCCTGGTCGAGGCGGCGAACGCGGCCGCGAACCTGATCGTCCTCGACGAGTTCGTCGCCCGCAACAACGACTCGCTCGAGGTGCTGCGGAGCAAGCACAACGTCCAGCTCCGGGCCTTTCCCAACGACGCCCTCAACGAGCTCGGCCGGCTGTCGGGCGAGGTGCTGATCGACCAGGCCAAGAAGGACAAGCTGAGCCAGGAGACCTTCGACAGCATCCTCGCCTTCCGCAAGACGGCGATCGCCTGGTCGAACCTGTCCGAGCGCGCCTACCTCGCCGCCCGCGCGCTGCCCTTCAAGTACGCGGGCTGAGGGCGCGGTTTCCGGACTTCGCGCCCGGGCCGGCGGGAGCCGTTCCCGCCGGCCCCTTTCGTTTCAGCCGAACAGCGCCCTCGGCAGCCAAACCGCGAGCTCGGGGAAGGCGGCGAGGATGACCAGCGCGAAGAGCTGGATGGCGACGAAGGGGGCGATGCCGCGGTAGATGTCGAGCGTCCTCACCTCCGGCGGCGCCACTCCGCGCAGGTAGAAGAGGGCGAAACCGAATGGCGGGGTGAGGAAGCTCGTTTGCAGGTTCACCCCGATCATCACCCCGAACCACACCGGGTCGATCTCCATCTTGAGCAGGATCGGGCCGACGATCGGCACGACGACAAAGATGATCTCGACGAAGTCGAGGAAAAACCCCATCACGAACATGACCGCCATGACCACGAACATGGCGCTGAAGGCGCCGCCGGGGAGCGACCTCAGGGCCGCCTCGACCATCTCGTCGCCGCCGAAGCCGCGGAAGACGAGCGAGAAGACCGAGGCGCCGAGCAGGATCACGAACACCATCGAGCTGATCTGCACGGTCGCGCGCATCACCTGGCTGAGGATGGCGAGGTCGAGGCGGCGGCGCAGCGCCGCCAGCACCATCGCCCCGACCGCGCCCACCGCCGCCGACTCGGTGGGGGTGGCGACGCCGCCGAGGATCGAGCCCAGGACGGCGATGATCAGGAACGCGGGGGGCATCAGCACCTTCACCACCCGCGCCGGAAGATCCATCACTTCGCCCGGGGCGAGTCGGATCGGCGGGCAGGTCTCGGGCCGGACGATGGCCATCAGCACCTGCCAGCCCATGTACAGCACGACCAGCATCATCCCGGGCAGGAAGGCGCCGGCGAAGAGGTCGATCACGCTCACCGGCTCGGGCGCGAAATTGCCGAGCGCGAGCTGGGCCTGGTTGTAGGCGCCCTGGAGGATGTCGCCCAGCAGCACCAGTACGATCGAGGGCGGGATGATCTGGCCGAGCGTGCCCGAGGCACAGATCGTGCCGCAGGCAAGCTTGGGGTCATAGCCGCTCTTGAGCATGGTCGGCAGGCTGAGAAGGCCCATCGTCACCACCGTTGCCCCGACGATCCCGGTCGAGGCCGCCATCAGCATCCCGACCGCGATCACCGACAGGCCGAGTCCGCCCCTGAGCCGGCCGAAGAGAAGCCCCATTGTTTCCAGAAGCTGCTCGGCCACCCGCGAACGCTCCAGCATCACGCCCATGAACACGAACAGCGGCACCGCCACCAGCACCTCGTTGATCATCACCCCGAAGAAGCGCGAGGCGAGCCCGCCCATGAGCCGCAGATCGAAGGCCTCGAGCCCGGCGCCGAGGAGGGCGAAGCCGAGCGCGGTGCCGGAGAGCGCGAAGGCCACCGGGTAGCCGAGCATGAGCACCCCGCAGACGGCGACGAACATGGCCATGGCGAGGATCTCGGCCATGCTCAGATGCCCTCGCGGGCCTGCTCCCGGACGAACTCGGGGTGCCCGCGGAGGACGAGCACGCTCCTGAGCGCGAGCGAGAGTCCCTGGAGCGCGACCAGCAGGCAGAAGACCAGGAGCACGCTCTTGAGCAGGAACAGCCCCGGAAGCCCGCCCGCCTCGCGTGAGGTTTCGAGGCGGATCCACGACTCGCGCACATAGGGAAGCGAGACGGCCGCGGTCATGGCGACGACCGGCAGCAGCAGGAACAGCGAGCCGAGCAGGTCCACCCACGCCTTGAAGCGCCGGCCGGCCGGCCGATAGAAGATGTCCACCCGCACGTGGCCCTCGTGCAGGAGGGTGTAGCCCGCCCCGACCATAAACACGACGCCGTGCAGCCAGACGTAGCTCTCCTGCATCCAGATGAAGCCGATCGAGAAGACGTAGCGGAGCACCACCACCAGAAAGGTGACGGCGACCATCAGGAGCGTGAGCCAAGCGACGGCGCGCCCTACCCGCTCGTTGAGCGCGTCGATGGCGCGGAGGATGCCGACGATTGGCTCCAAGGTCCGCGCTCTCACCCTACCCGCGCGGCTGCGCGGGGACGCCCGTCACTCCCGCCGCGCCAGCACGTAGCGCTCCCCCGCCTGGACGAACGCGGCGGCGAGGGCGAGCTTGAGAAGGTCTCCGAGCAGGAACGGGAGGAGCCCGGCGGCGACCGCCTGGGCGAACGCCGCCGCGGCCGAAAGCCCCTTGCTGAGCGCCAAGAACACGCTCAGCCAGGCCAAGCCCGGGACGTAGATCAGCAGGTTGCCGATCAACAGCGCCGCGCCGGCGGCAAGCGCGCTCCGGCCCCATCCGCGCTCGAACAGCCAGCCGACCAGGACGGCGACGAAAGGATAGCTCAGCAGGTACCCGCCCGTGGGCCCGGCGAGGTAGAGCATGCCGCCGCCGCGGGCAAACACGGGAATCCCGATCGCCCCCTCGGCGAGATAGAGGAGCATGGTCGCGGCGCCGAGGCGCCAGCCGTAGGCGGCCCCGATCACCAGCACGGCGAACGTCTGCATGGTGATCGGCACCGGCCAGAAGGGTACCTGCACCTTGGCCGAGGCCCACATCAGCAGGCTTCC
This sequence comes from Pseudomonadota bacterium, assembly GCA_016202695.1. Lineage (GTDB taxonomy): Bacteria > Pseudomonadota > Alphaproteobacteria > JACQOE01 > JACQOE01 > JACQOE01. The sequence continues at coordinate 36,696 of JACQOE010000045.1, forward strand.
CGCCACCGCCAGCACGGCGGCGCGGAGCGCGGGGCTGGCGCGCCCGGCGGGCCAGAGCGCCTGGGCCAGGGTGGCGGCGTGGGCGGAACCTGCCTCGCTCATCGGGTGTCTCCTCTCGTCCTCGTAACTCGCGGCCGACGGCGCCTGCGCGCGCCGGCCGGAACCCTACACGAACTTGTTGGACCTAGGGAAGCCGCGGGGTGCGATTCGCCCCGCCTGCGCCCGCCTGCCGATCCAGGGCCCGAGCTCGGTCTCGGTGCGCGTGCGGTCCCCGCTCCGCCAGCTCAAGCCCGAGGCGAGCGCGAACACCCGGGCGTCGGCGAGTCCGCCGGCGCGGTACTTCTGCAGGATCACGCCCCGCCCTCGCGCCATCACCGGCAGATCGTCGAGGGGAAAGATCAGCAGCTTGCGGTTCTCGCCCACCACCGCCACCGAGTCGCCCTCGACGGCGGCGCAGGCGGCGGCCTCCTCGCCAGGGGCGAGGTTGAGTGCCTGCCTGCCGGCGCGGGTCTGGGCGAGCACCTCGTCGGCCGGGACCACGAACCCGCGCCCGGCGTCCGAGGCCACCAAGAGCCGCTCGCCCGGCCTGTAGAGGAGGAGAGCCACCACGTCGTGCTCGTTGCCGAGCTCGATCATCAGGCGTAGCGGCTCACCGTGGCCGCGCCCGCCCGGGAGCCGGTCTCCGGCGAGGGTGTAGAAGCGGCCGTTGGTGGCGAAGACGAGGAGCTTATCGGTGGTCTGGGCGTGGACCAGGAAGCGGAGCCGGTCGCCCTCCTTGAACTTGAGATCGGCGCCCGCCTCGAGATGGCCCCTGACGGTGCGGATCCAGCCCTTCTCGGAGAGGACCACGGTGATCGGCTCGCGCTCGACCATCACCTCGAGCGGCACCGCCACCTCCTTCGGCGGGGCGCCGATCAGGGTGCGCCGGCGCCCGAGCGCGGTTTTGGCCCCAAAGCGCTCGCGGACGCGCTTGATCTCCTCGGCGAGCGTGCGCCAGCGCCTGCCCTCGTCGCCGAGCAGCGCCTTCATCTCCTTCCGCTCCTGGGCGAGGGCCTTGTGCTCGCTGCGGATCTCGATCTCCTCCAGCCGGCGGAGGGCGCGGAGCCGCATGTTGAGGATCGCCTCGGCCTGGGCCTCGCTCAAACTGAAGCGGCGCCGCAAGGCCGGCTTTGGCTCGTCCTCCTCGCGGATGATGCGAATTACCGCGTCGAGATTCAGGTAGGCGACGAGATAGCCGCCCAGGACCTCGAGGCGCTCCTCGATCCGGCCCAGGCGATGGCGCGTGCGCCGGACCAGCACCTCGTGGCGGTGGTCGAGGAAAGCCTGCAACGCCTCCCTGAGCCCGACCACCCGCGGGGTGCGATCGGCGAGGAGCACGTTCATGTTGAGGGGAACGCGGACCTCGAGGTCGGACTGGCGGAAGAGGCTCTCCATCACGAGCTCGGGCTCGACGGCGCGCGACCTGGGCTCGATCACGAGACGCACGTCGGCCGCCGACTCGTCGCGCACATCGGCCAGCATCGGCAGCTTGCGCGCCGCCAGGAGCTCGGCGATCCGTTCCACCAGGCGCGCCTTCTGCACCTGATAGGGAACCTCGAAGACGACGATCTGGTACTGGCCGTGCGTCAACTTCTCGACCCGCCAGCGGGCGCGGAGCCGGAAGCTCCCCCGCCCGGTGCGATAGGCCTCGCGGATCGACTCGGCCGGCTCGACCAGATCGCCGCCGGTCGGGAAGTCGGGCCCGCGCACAAACCCGATCAGCTTGTCGATGCCGGACTTGGGACGGGCGATCAGGTGGAGAAGTGCGTCGGCGATCTCGCCGGCGTTGTGGGGCGGGATGCTGGTCGCCATGCCGACGGCGACCCCTTGCGCGCCGTTGGCGAGCAGGTTGGGGAAGGCGGCCGGCAGCACCACCGGCTCGCGCTCGCTGCCGTCGTAGGTGGGGCGGAAGTCGACGGCGTCCTCGTCGATGCCATCGAGGAGGGCCTCGGCCACCTCGGTAAGGCGCGCCTCGGTGTAGCGCATGGCCGCCGGGTTGTCGCCGTCGATGTTGCCGAAGTTCCCCTGCCCCTCGATCAAGGGGTAGCGCACGGCGAAGTCCTGGGCCAGGCGCACCAGCGCGTCGTAGACCGCGGCGTCGCCGTGGGGGTGGAATTTGCCGATCACGTCACCCACCACGCGGGCCGACTTCTTGAAGCCCGAGCGGGGATCGAGGCGGAGCTGGCGCATGGCGTAGAGGAGCCGGCGGTGGACCGGCTTGAGGCCATCGCGGACGTCGGGCAGCGAGCGGCCCATGATCGTGGACAGCGCATAGGCGAGGTAGCGCTCGCTCAACGCCTCGCCGAGGGGTACGGGCCGGATCTCGCCCGGGGATGGAACCTTGTTCATGCCTGCTCGGAGCTAGATATAGTGGCGCTTCGCCGGAGTCGATCAATAAATCGTGTGCGGGCGGCGGGCAAGCGATGGCCCCGTCCGGTAAAGACCAGGCGCTCGAGGAAGTGCCCCGAGAGCGTGAGGCCGGCGAGGAGGTCGGCGGGCGAAGGCTCGTCCGTGGCCCCGCCCCCGCCGGCGAGGAAAGGCGGAAGGGCGAGCAGCCGGTCGCGCCAGGGGGCGCCGGCGGCGCGCGACACCGCCCGGCCGGTGCGCGGCGAGACGTAGGCGAGGTCCTCGCGGGCCCCTGTCGCGGCGCAGCGATCGAGGGCGAGCCCGTAGCCGAGCTCGGCGAGGAGCGCGAGTTCCCAGCGCACGTAGACGCCAAGCCACGGCCCCCCACCAATCGCCTTGAGGAGCCCGTGCGTCTCGTCGAACAGCCTCCCGTGGGGCTCGCGCTCGGGCAGCGCCGCCTCGGCCAGCGCCAGCGCCGCGCTCAGGCCCGCCAGCCGCAACGGGTCGCCGAGGAGGGGGGCGGCGACGGCGCGGGTCGGTTCGCAGGTGAAGCTGCCGAGGTGCTCGGCGAGCCGCGCCCGCCAGCGCGCCTGGACCAGATTTCCGGGCTGCAGGTCGCCGCGCGCCTTCCGCCCCCCGCCCCCGCGCACCAGCCCGAGGTGGCGGCCGTGGGCGCGGGTGAAGACGGCGACGATCGCCGCCCCCTCGCCGTGCGGGCGGAGCGAGAGCAGGATGCCGTCGTCGGTCCAGTCGAGCATCGCTCAGGCGTCGAAGTCGAGGCCCAGGTCGCGGAAGCGGGCCCGGTCCTCGCCCCATCTCTCCTCGACCTTGACGTGGAGGAAGAGGTGGACCCGGCAGCCGAAGATCGCCTCCAGTTCGGCCCGCGCCGCCGTGCCGATGGCCTTGATCCGCTGCCCGCCCCGGCCGAGCACGATCGCCTTCTGCGAGGCCCGCTCGACCAGAATCATCTGCTCGATGCGGAGGCTCCCGTCGGCGCGCTCTTCCCAGCCCTCGGTCTCGACCGCGCTGGCGTAGGGCAACTCCTGGTGGAGCTGGTGGAAGACCTGCTCGCGGGTGATCTCGGCGGCAAGCACGCGGTCGGGGACGTCGGTCATCTGCTCGGGGGGATAGAGCCAGGGGCCCTCGGGGAGCGCGCCGGCGACGTGCGCCACCAGGTCCTCGACCCCGTCGCCGGTCGCGGCCGAGATCATGAAGGTGGCCGAGAACCGGCCGGCCCGGTTGATCTCGTCGGCTAGCGCGAGAAGCATCGGCCGAAGCACGAGGTCGATCTTGTTGAGGGCGAGGATCGCGGTCCGCCCGCCCGCCTTCAGGCGCTCGACCACGGCGCGCGCGTCCTCGTCGAGGCCGCGCTTGGCGTCGACCAGCAGCACCACCTGGTCGGCCTCCGCCGCCCCGGCCCACGCCGCCGCCACCATTGCCCGGTCGAGGCGCCGGCGGGGCCGGAATATGCCGGGGGTGTCGACGAGGATGATCTGAGTCGGCCCGCGCATGCAGATGCCGAGCACGCGGGTGCGGGTCGTCTGGGGCTTCTTCGAAACGATCGAGACCTTGCCGCCGACCAGGCGGTTGACCAGCGTCGACTTGCCGGCGTTGGTCGGCCCGACGACGGCGACGAATCCGGCGCGGGTAGGCTCGGAGGCGGGCGGGCGGGGCGCGGCCGACCCGGCCTCAGTCGTCATCCTCGTCCTCCGTGCCGGCCTCCGCCCCCTTCTCTAATCGGCGGAGCAGCGCCCGCGCCGCCGCCTTCTCGGCCGCCCGCTTGGAGGCGCCCTTGGCGAGCGCGGGCACGACGCCGGCGAGAGCCACCTCGACGGTGAAGCGCGGCTCGTGCGGCGGCCCCTCGGCCGCGACCAGCCGGTAGGTGGGGAGCGCCAGCCCGCGCGCCTGCGCCCACTCCTGGAGGGCCGTCTTGGCGTCGCGCGGCGGCGTCGGCGCCTCGGCCAGGAGCGGGCGCCAGTGGCCGCGCACGAAGCGGGCCGCGGCCTCGAGCCCGCCGTCGAGGTAGAGGGCGCCGATCACCGCCTCGCAGGCGTCGGCGAGGAGCGCGGGGTTGGAGCGCCCACCCGACTCCTCCTCGCCGCGCGAGAGATGGAGGAAGCGGGCGAGCCCCAGCCCGGTCGCCACCCGGGCGAGGGCCTCGCGGCGGACCAGCGCCGCGTGCCGGCGCGCGATCGCCCCCTCGCGCTCGGCCGGAAACTCCTCGAGCAGCATCTCGGCCACCACCAGCGCCAGCACCCGGTCGCCGAGGAATTCCAGGCGCTCGTAATTCTCGCCGCCGGCGGCCCGCGCCCGCGGCACGCTGGTGTGGGTGAGCGCCCGGCGCAGCAGCTCGGGGTGCCGGAAGTCGTGGCCGAAGACCGTCCGGACGTCCACCGCGGTCAGCCGCTCAGGAGTCCCGCCCGCCACCGCCGCCCTCGCCCGCCGCTAGTCGATGCGCTGGAAGAGGCGCGTATAGCGGGTGGCGAAGGGCCACTTCCAGACCTCCCACCAGCTTGCGCTGCCGTCGGTCGAGAAGAACAGAATCTCCGCCCGGCCGACCAGGTTCTCGATCGGCACGAAGCCGACGCTGCTGAGCACCCGGCTGTCGAGCGAGTTGTCGCGGTTGTCGCCCATGGCGAAGATGTGGCCGGGCGGAACCACGTAGACCGGGGTATTGTCGAGGCTCCCCTCGTCGGTCATCTCAAGGATGCGGTGCCTGTGGCCGGCGGGCAGCGTCTCGATGAACTGGGGGATGACGGCGGCATTGCCGCCGCCTTCGCGCACCACATAGTCCCTGATCCGCTCGCGCTTCACCGGCTCGCCGTTGATGTGGAGGATGCCGCCCCTGACCTGGATGTGGTCGCCAGGCAGACCCACCACCCTCTTGATGTAGTCGGTCTTGTTGTCGCGGGGGAGCTTGAATACGACCACGTCGCCACGCTCGGGCGGAGTATAGAGCACCCGCCCGGGGATCAGCGGCAGGCTGAAGGGCAGTGAGTGCCGGCTGTAGCCGTAGGAGAACTTGGACACGAACAGGTAGTCGCCGACCAGGAGAGTCGGGATCATGGAGCCCGAGGGGATGTTGAACGGCTCGTAGGCGAGGGTGCGGATGACCAGCGCGATCAGAATCGCGTAGACCACCGTCTTGACGGTATCGAAAATCCCGCCGGAGTTTTTCTTGTGCATGAGGATGTGCGTCTACATCGCTGTTTTAATTGGACTTGTCTGGCGTCTGGTCGGCTAGGCGCCGATGCCAGACGGGGGCTCGGCGGAGATGATGACGATGGCCTGGGCAAGCGGATAGTCGTCGGTGATGGTGAGGTCGATCTGCGGCGCCATCCCCGGGGGCAGGATGGCGGCGAGGCGCGCCGCCGCGCCGCCCGTGAGGGTCATGGTCGGCTTGCCCGAGGGCAGGTTGACCACCCCCAGGTCGCGCCAGAAGACGCCCCGGCGAAGGCCGGTTCCCAGCGCCTTGGCGCAGGCCTCCTTGGCGGCGAAGCGGCGGGCGTAGCTGGCGGCGCGGTTGGCCCGGCGGTCGGACTTGCGGCGTTCGGTCGCGGTGAAGACGCGCTCGACGAAACGCTCGCCAAAGCGGTCGAGGGTGCGCTCGATGCGGCGGATGTCGATGATGTCGGAGCCGAGGCCGATGATCACGACACGCTCGCTCAGGCCGGCCGTTCGCCGCGCGAGTCGGCGCGGGCTTCGTCAATCACCGCTCGCATGCGCCTGATCGCGCTCTCCAGCCCGCCGAAGATCGCCTCGCCGACCAGGAAGTGGCCGATGTTGAGCTCGACCACCTCGGGCAGGGCGGCAACCGGCCCGGCGGTCTCGAAGCTGAGGCCGTGCCCGGCGTGGCATTCGAGCCCGAGCGTGCGGGTGAGGGCGGCCGCCCGGCGCAGCCGCGCCAGCTCGCGCGCGCGGGCGGCGGCGCTGGCCTCGCAGTAGGAGCCGGTGTGCAGCTCGACCACGGGGGCGCCGACGGCGCGGGCGGCCTCAATCTGGCGCGCCTCCGGGTCGATGAACAGGGCGACGCGGATGCCGGCCCCGGACAACTCGGCCACCAGCGGGATCAGCTTCGCCCGCTCGGCGACCACGTCGAGGCCCCCCTCGGTGGTCAACTCCTGGCGCTTCTCGGGCACGACGCAGGCCGCGTGCGGCCGGTGGCGGAGCGCGATCTGAAGCATCTCGACGGTGGCCGCCATCTCGAGATTGAGCGGCAGGTCGATCTCGTCGCTGAGCCGTTCGATGTCGGCGTCCGAAATGTGGCGCCGGTCCTCGCGCAGATGGGCGGTGATGCCGTCGGCCCCGGCCTTGGCCGCGAGCTTGGCCGCCCTCACCGGGTCGGGATGGACGCCGCCGCGGGCGTTGCGGATCGTCGCCACGTGATCGATGTTGACGCCCAGACGCACTCGTTCCTTCATTGCTCCACCTTGTGCCCGATGGTCTCCGTGCCGAGCCCCGCGCCGTCGAGGAAGTGGCGGGCCGCCGCCGCCCGGATTTCCGCTCGCTCCCTCAACCGCCGCTGCCGGCCCTCCTGATAGGCCGCGATCGCCGGCTTGAGCGCCCAGTAGGTGAGCTGCCAAACCACGATCGCCGAGAGTATCCCCCCCACCGACATGGGCAGCAGGAGCTCCAGGGGCTGATTGAAGATGATCTCGGCGTTGATTACCAGCGTCCGCTTGCGGGTGGTCGCCCCGATCACCCAGGCTCCCAGCTCGTAGATCCAGACCCAGATGAAGGGGAAGGTCCAGGGATTCCCAACCACGGTGCCGATCGCCGAGGCGAGAATGCTGCCGCGCGTCACCCATGCGACCAACGCCGCCAACACGAAATGCATGCCGATGAAGGGGGTGAACGAGATCGCCGCCCCGGCGGCGAGGCCGGCGGCGATGGCGTGCGGGGTACCGCGCATCCGCCTCACCCGGTAAACGAGGTAGGAGCCGGCCCGGCGCCAGCCGATCCGCGGCCAGAACAGGCCGCCCAGGCGTGCCAGGGGGTGGGTTGGGATGCGGCGGCGGAAGAGCATGGCGGGGGATCAGGGGGTGCGCGGGCCCGGCCCGCATCTTTGCCCGCCGGCGGCGGCGGTCAAGGGGTTCGTCGGCGGGAGCCCGGCCGGCATCGCCGTCAGCCGCGCGCCCGGTCGACGTAGTTCACGGCCTCGGCGGCCCTGAGCGCGGCGATGATGTTGGTGAGGTGCTTCAGGTCTCGCACCTCGATGTCGACCATCATCTCGAAGAACTCGGGCGAGCGGTTGGTGATCTTGAGATTGCTGATGTTGCCCTCGTTGCGGGCGATCACCGTGGTCATGCTGCTCAGCGCCCCGGGGACGTTGGTGATCACCAGGTTGAGCCGCCCCACGTGGCTCTTCTCGTCGTCCATCGAGGCGTGCTCCCAGGTGACGTCGAGCCAGCGCTCGGGCGTGCTGGCGAAGTTTTCGAGGGTGTCGCAATCGATGGTGTGGATGGTCACCCCCTTGCCGGTGGTGACGATGCCGACGATGCGGTCCCCGGGCAGCGGGTGGCAGCAACCTGCGAAGTGCACGGCCATGCCCGGAATCAGGCCACGGATGGGCACCGCATTCTTGCGCGCCGCCTTCTCGCGGCTGGCGCGGCCGCGCACCAGGTTGAGCACGCTCTTGGCCCGGCTCGGTCGGCGTGCGGCGGGGGTGACCGCCTTGAGCACGTCGCGGGTCGAAGCGACGCCCTCGCCGACGGCGGTGTAAAGGTCGTCGAGGGAGCCGTACTTGAGCTGGGAGAGCGCCTCGCCCACCGCCTTCTCGGAGAAGGGCTGGGCGTCCTGGCGAAAGGCCTTCTGCAGCATCACCTTGCCCAGGCTCATGTACTGCTCTCGTTGCTTCGAGCGGATGAAGCGGCGGACGCGGGCGCGTGCCTTGCCGGTGACCACGAAGCGCTCCCAGGCCGGCGACGGCACCTGGCCCTTGGCGGTGACGATCTCCACCTGGTCGCCGTTCCTGAGCTCGGTGCGGAGCGGCATGATCCGGCCGTTGATCTTGGCTCCGACGCAGGTGTCGCCGACCACGGAGTGGACCGCGTAGGCGAAGTCGACGGGGGTGGCGCCGCGCGGCAGGGCGATCAGGTCTCCCTTGGGGGTGAAGCAGAAGACCTGGTCCTGGAACATCTCCATCTTGGTGTTCTCGAGGAACTCGTCCGGTCCCTCGGCGTGCTCGAGGATGTCGAGCAGCCCCCTCAGCCAGCGGTAGCGCTCGCCGTCCGGCCGGCCTCGTCCCTGCTTGTAGACCCAGTGGGCGGCGACTCCCATCTCGGCCACCTCGTGCATCTCCTGGGTGCGGATCTGGACCTCGATCCGGTGCCCCTCGGGGCCGTAGACGCGGGTGTGCACCGAACGGTAGCCGTTGGGCTTGGGGGTGGAGATGTAGTCCTTGAAGCCGCCGGGCACGACCGAGTAGGTGGAGTGGATGGTGCCGAGCACCCGATAGCAGTCCTCGATCGAGTCGACGATGCAGCGGAAGGCCATGATGTCGGAGAGCTGCTCGAAGGCCACGTTCTTGCGCTGCATCTTGCGCCAGATCGAGTAGGGCGTCTTCTCGCGGCCGGTCACCGTCGCCTGGACGCCGGAGTCGGCGAGCAGCTTGCGGAGCGTGTCGGTGATGCGGCCGATGAGGTCGGCGCCCTGCTCGCGCAGGAAGTTGAGGCGGGCGACGATCGAGGCGCGAGCGTCGGGATGGAGCTCGCCGAAGGCAAGGTCCTCGAACTCCTGCTTGATCGTCTGGATGCCGATCCGCTCCGCCAGCGGGACGTAGATCTCCATCGTCTCCACCGCGGTCCGCCGACGCTTCTCGGCATCGCGGATGAACTGGAGGGTCCGCATGTTGTGCAGGCGGTCGGCGAGCTTCACCACCAGCACCCGGATGTCCTGCGACATCGCCAGCACGAGCTTGCGGAAGTTCTCGGCCTGGCTCGACTGCTCGCTCTGCAGCTCGATCCGGGTGAGTTTGGTCACCCCGTCGACGAGCCGCGCCACCTCGGCGCCGAAGACCTCCTCGATCTCCTCGAGGGTGGCCGGCGTGTCCTCCACCGTGTCGTGGAGGAGCGCGGTGACGATGGAGGCAGTGTCAAGCTTGAAGTCGGTGAGGATGCCGGCGACCTCGAGAGGATGGACGAAGAAGGCGTCGCCACTCTCGCGCGTCTGCGCGCCGTGCATCTTCATGGCGAAGACGTAGGCCCGATTGAGCAGATCCTCGTCCGCGCCGGGATCGTACTTCTTGACCCGCTCGACGAGTTCGTATTGGCGGATCATGGCGCGTCGCTCAGGCCGTTCGATGACCGGCGCCGGGGGCGTTCGAGGGCGCCGGGCGACCGCCTGTGCGGCCCCCTCGGCGGGGCCGCGCGCCTCGGGGAAGGCTCCGGGCCGTCGCTACTAGGTACTCTCCTCTTCCTCGCCCGTGCCCTCGGGCGACGCCCCCCCCTCCTCCGACCCCTCCTCCTGGACGGTGAGCGCGTCCTCCTCGACCTCCTCGTCGAGGTTGAGCCCCCCCTCCGCCGCCATCATCTGCTCGGGCGTGACCAGGAGGTCGAGTTCGGACTCCTCGGGCTTGTCGAACTCGACGTGCTTGCGCAGGCCCTGGATCAGGTTGTCGCGCAGGCCCTCGAGACTGACCGATTCGGCCGCGATCTCGCGCAGCGCGATCACCGGGTTCTTATCATTATCGCGGTCGACCGTGAGCCCACTCCCGGCGGCGATCTCGCGGGCCCGCTGGGAGGCCAGCATGACCAGTTCGAAGCGGTTGGGGATGCGAACGACGCAGTCTTCAACGGTAACGCGGGCCATCGGGGCTCCTCTCCGTCCTGTCTGGTGAGCAACTATATATTGCGGGCCCGCACCAAAGGCAAGGGAACCCGTCCCGGGGCCCGGGCTCAGGCCTCGATCGGCTCCGGCGCCGGGCCCGGGGGCAGCGCCGCGAGGAGCGCGGCCAAGCCCTTGCCGCTCCGCGGATGGCGCCAGTCCGGTGCGATCTCCTGGAGCGGCACCAGCACGAAGGCGCGCCCCTCCAGCCGCGGATGGGGGAGCGCCGGTCCGCCGCCCCTCTCTCCGCGGCAGAGGCCGGCATAGTCGAGGAGGTCGAGGTCGAGCACCCGGGGGGCGTTCGCTGCCCCCCGCACCCGGCCGAAGTCGGCCTCGACCGCGTGCAGAAGCGCCAGCAGCGCCGCCGGCGAAAGCGCGGTCTCGATCTCGGCGACGGCGTTGACAAACCAGGGCTGATCCGAGGGCGGCACCGGCGCGCTGCGATAGAAGCGCGAGACCGCGACGAGCCTGACCCTGCCGTCGGCGGCGAGGCGGGCGAGTGCCGCGCGGCAGGTGGCGAGCGGCGGTCCGGACACGCTCGGCAGATTGGCGCCGATTCCGATGAAGATTCGCCTCATCGCTGCTGCCGCGCCGACACCGGCCTCGCCCTCGCGGTGGTGGCAAGGCGCACCGGGCGCGATGTACAATGGGTTGCGACCGAAGGCTCTGGTTCCGCGCCGGGACCGCACGAGGGAAGTTTGGCGCGGCCGGGCCTCGGCGCCAGGACAGCGAGGGTGTTTGTTGATGGATTTCTACGCACAGGAACGCATCGGCCTTTTCATCGACGGCGCCAACCTCTACTCGGCGGCGCGCGCTCTTGGTTTCGACATCGACTACAAGCGGCTGCACGAGCACTTCGCGGCTAAGGGCCGCCTCATCCGCGCCTTCTACTACACCGCCCTGATCGAGGGCGAGGAGTACTCGCCGATCCGGCCGCTGATCGACTGGCTCGATTACAACGGCTACACCATCATCACCAAGCCGGCCAAGGAGTTCACCGACGCCGCCGGGCGGCGCAAGCTCAAGGGCAACATGGACATCGAGCTCGCCATCGACGTGATGGAGATGGCGCCTCACCTCGACCACGTGGTGCTGTTCTCGGGCGACGGCGACTTCCGGCGGCTGGTGGAGGCGGTGCAGCGCAAGGGCGTGCGGGTGAGCGTGGTCTCCACCATCCGCTCGAGTCCGCCGATGGTGGCCGACGAGCTTCGCCGACAGTCCGACGCGTTCATCGAGCTGCAGGACCTGGCGGCGATGATCTCGCGGGTGCGCGAGGCGAGTCCGTCGGAGGCCGCGAACCACCTCCTCGAGACGGCGTGAGGCGGCCGGGAGAGAGGGCGGACGCGGCCCGCGGCGGCCCCCTGCCGGTGCCGGCCGAGCCGCCGGCCGGCTGTGCGCTCTGCCCACGGCTCGCCGCCTTCCGGGCCGAAAACCGGCGGGCCCATCCTGACTGGCACAACTCCCCGGTGCGCTCGTTCGGGAGCGCGCGCCCGGAGCTGCTGATCGTCGGCCTGGCGCCGGGGCTCAAGGGAGCGAATCGCACCGGGCGGCCCTTCACCGGCGACTACGCCGGGGCGCTCCTCTATCCGACGCTGGTCCGGTTCGGCTATGCCCGCGGCACCTACGGGGCCGACCCCGCCGACGGGCTCGCGCTCACCGGTTGCCGGGTCACCAACGCGGTCCGTTGCGTTCCCCCGGCGAACCGGCCGACCGGGCCCGAGGCGGCCACCTGCCGGCGGTTCCTCGCCGCCGAGATCGCCGCCACCCGCCCGCGGGCGATCCTGGCGCTTGGCGCCATCGCCCATGACTCGGTGCTGGCGGCCCTGGGACTCCGGCGCAACTCCCGCCGGTTCGCCCACGGCGCGATCCACGAGCTTGCCGACGGGCGCGTGCTCGCCGACTCCTATCACTGCTCGCGCTACAACCTCAACACCGGACGGCTGACCGAGGCGATGTTCGCGGCGGTGTTCGAGGGGCTCAGGCGCCGGCTCTCCCGCCGGCGGGGGGCGGCCGCCCCGGGCCGGGCCCGGCGCCCCCCCGGGTCCGCCACTCAGCCGTAGCGCTCCTCGCGCCACGGGTCGCCGTTGTTGTGATAGCCGCGCACCTCCCAGAAGCCGGGATGGTTGCGGTCCGCCAGGACCACGTCGCGGAGCCACTTCGCGCTCTTCCAGAAGTAGAGCCGCGGCACCACCGCCCGCACCGGGCCGCCGTGCTCGCGGCTCAAGGACCTGCCCTCCCAGGAGTGGGCGAGGAGCACGCCGGGGGCGGTGAACTGCTCGAGGGTGAGGTTGGTGGTGTAGGCGTCGAAGGATCTGAGCCGCACGAAGCGCGCCTCGGGGCGAGGCCGGGCGAGGGCGAGAAGGTCGGCCGGGCGAACGCCGCCCCAGCGGTTGTCGTAGCGCGACCAAGCGGTGACGCAGTGGATGTCGGATACCGTCTCGACCTGCGGCAGCCTCTGGAAGGCCGCCCAGTCCAGCCGGAGCGGGCGCTCGACCAGGCCGCCGACGGTCAGGTACCAGTCCTTGAGATCGACCGCCGGGCGCTCGCCGAGGTCGAGCTCCGGCCAGTCCTTGACCAGCCGCTGGCCCGGGGGCAGCCGGCGCGTCGCCGGGCTCGCCGCCTCGCCGGTGAGCAGTCTCCCCTCCCGGGCCCAGCGCTCCTTGGCCCGAACGAGCTTATCGCGGACCCGCGGCCCGCCGCCCTCCTCGGCCATCTGCCCTACCCTTTTGTCCGCAGCAGGCGCGCCTTCTCGCGCCGCCAGTCGCGCTCCTTCTCGGCCGCCCGCTTGTCGACCTTGCGCTTGCCCCGGGCGAGCCCGAGCTCGACCTTGGCGATCCCGCGCTCGTTGAAGTAGATGGAGAGCGGGATCAACGTCATCCCCTCGCGGTTCACCGCCCCGATCAGTCGGTTGACCTCGCGCCGGCGGAGAAGGAGCTTGCGCGACCTCCGCGTCTCGTGGGCGGCGAGCTTGTTCGCCGCCTGGTACTCGGGGATATAGGCATTGATCAGAAAAAGCTCGCCGTCCTTGGGTCCGGCATAGGCCTCCACCAGGCTCGCCTGGCCGGCACGCAGCGACTTCACCTCGGCGCCGATAAGCGCGATGCCGGCCTCAAGGCTCTCGGCGATGAAGTAGTCGTGGCGCGCCTTGCGGTTCTGGACGACGATCCGTCCCTTCGGATGCGCGCGCCGGGCCATCGCCTCCGCCCGGGGATCAGATCAGGCCGAGCTTGCCGAGCGCCGCCTTGACCACGTCCTTGGAACGCTGGCTGATCTCGCACAGCGGCAGGCGGGTCTCGGCCGAGCACAGGCCCAACAGGCTGGCCGCGTACTTCACCGGCCCAGGGCTGGTCTCGCAGAACATGGCGTCGTGCAGCGGCATCAGCCGGTCGTGGCGCTCGATCGCCAGCCTGGTATCGCCCTTCGCCCACACGGCGTGGACCTCGGCGCAGAGCTTGGGCGCGACGTTGGCGGTGACCGAGATGCAGCCCTGGCCGCCGGCGCCGAGGAACGGCACCGCGGTCCCGTCCTCGCCCGAGAGCTGGCAGAAGTCGGGTCCGCAGGCAAGCCGGGTACGGATCGGGCGGGCGAGGTCCTGCGTGGCGTCCTTGACCCCGACGATGTTGGGGATCTTGGCCAGGCGGGCCATGGTGTCGACCGACATGTCGACCACGCTGCGCCCGGGGATGTTGTAAATGATGATCGGCAGGCGGGTCGACTCGGCCAGCGTCTTGTAATGGTGGTAGAGCCCCTCCTGGGTGGGCTTGTTGTAATAGGGCGTCACCACCAACGCCGCCGCCGCGCCCGCCGCCTCGGCGTGGCGGGTGAGCGCGATCGCCTCGTCGGTCGAGTTCGAGCCGGTGCCGGCGATCACCGGCACCTTCGCGGCCGCGGCCTCGACGCAGAGGTCGACGACCCGGTTGTGCTCCTCGTGGCTGAGGGTGGGCGATTCCCCGGTGGTGCCGCAGGGGACCAGCCCCTGGGTGCCCTGGGAGATCTGCCATTCGACAAGGGCCTGGAACTTGACCTCGTCGATCTTGCCGTTCTTGAACGGGGTGATGAGCGCGACAATCGATCCCTTGAACATCAGACTGCCTCCTCCGCCGGCCGGTCACGGGCGATCCTCGCGAAACGCGCGCCTCGTCGACTCACAATAGCCGGACGGTCGCCGACCGCAAGAGCGCCGTGGGCCCCGGGTTGCCGCGCGACGCCGAGGTGCGTAAAATCCGGGTTGCCCGGCCGTGCTTGGGGCGCGGCCGAAGGCGGCGGTTGTGGAGTCAGCGGGGACGGAACCGAGGTCGTGCCGGTCAGCGGTGCCCTAAGAGCCGTCGTCGCCGTTGTGGCGCTCGGCTCGGCCCTCGCCCCCGCGGTCGAGGCCGGACTCGCGCCAGCCGAGGTGGTCCGCTACGAGGCCGCCTTCCAGGCGGTCGAGTCGGGCCGCTGGGGCAAGGCCCTCGATCTCGCCGAGGGCGCGGGCGATCCGCTTCCCGCCAAGTTCATCCGCTGGCTCTATCTCGCCGAGGCCGGCTCCGGGGCTTCCTTCGCCGAGATCACCGCCTTCCTCGCCGCCAATCCCGACTGGCCTGGGCAGGACGAGCTTCGCCGCCGGGCCGAGGAGGCGATCGATGCCCGGGTTGGGCTGCGCGAGGCGCTCGCCTGGTTCGCCGCCAACCCCCCGGTGACCACCGCCGGACGGGTGGCCTACGGCGAGACCCTGATGCGCGCCGGCGACGGCGACCGGGCCCGGCAGGCGCTGCGCGAGGCCTGGGTCCAGGGCAGCTTTTCGACCCGCGAAGAGCAGGCGTTCCATCGTCGCTTCCGCCGCCTCCTCACCGCCGACGATCACCGGGAGCGGCTCGACCGGCTGATCTGGAACGAGCAGTTCGCCGCCGCCGAGCGCATGCTGCGGCGCGTCGATCGCGGCCATGCCGCGCTTGCCCAGGCCCGCATCGCGCTCGCCCGCATGTCGCCCGGGGTTGACGGGGCGATCGCCCGCGTCCCCGTCGAGCTGCGCGAGGACCCGGGGCTGGTTTACGAGCGGATGCGTTGGCGCCGGCGCAAGGGGCGCCTCGACGACACCGCCGAGATGCTGGCCAAGGCGCCCAAGGAGCCGGCCCACGCGGCGGTGTGGTGGACCGAGCGCGCCTATGTCGTGCGCCGGCTCCTCGCCGAGGGCTCGCACCGCGCCGCCTACGAGATCGCCCGCGACCACGCCCAGAGCCACGGCGCCACCCACGCCGAGGCGGAGTGGTTGGCGGGATGGATCGCGCTCCGCTTCCTCAAGGACCCCGAGGCCGCGCTCGCCCACTTCACCCGCCTCTACAACACCGTCTACTTTCCCGTCAGTCGGGCGCGGGGCGCCTACTGGACCGCCCGCGCCGCCGAGGCCAAGGACGAGGGCTGGCTCGCCGCGGCCTGGTACCGGACCGCCGCCCAGTACCGCGACAGCTATTACGGTCAGCTCGCCCGCCAGCGGCTGGGCGAGCGGATCGACGACCCGCCGTTCGTCGATCCCGCACCCGACCTCGCCAGCCGCGCCCGTTTCCGCCAGGGCGAGCTGGCGCGCCTGGTGGACGCGCTCGACCAGATCGGCGTGCGCGAGCGGATCGGCCCGCTCCTGCTGCACATCGACCAGCAGAGCGAGAGCGTCGAGGAGCGCTACCTTGCCGGTCGGCTGGCGCTGATCCACGGGCGCCCCGACATCGCGGTGCGGATCGCCCGGCGCGCCAGCCGCGATCACATCCTGCTCGCCACGGCGGGCTATCCGGTGGTGGCGATCCCCGAGCCGGCGGCCGCCGAGCCGGCGCTGATCCAGGCCGTGATCCGCCAGGAGAGCGGCTTCAACGTGGTGGCGGTGAGCTCGGCCGGCGCCCGCGGGGCCATGCAGCTCCTGCCCTCTACCGCCCGGCGGGTCGCGGCCGACCTCAACCTGCACTTCTCGCGCAGCCGCCTCACCGAGGACCCGACCTACAACCTGCAGCTCGGCACTGCTTACCTCGATTCCTTGCTTCAGGAGTTCGCCGGCTCCTACGTCCTCGCCCTCGCCGCCTACAATGCCGGGCCGCACCGGGCGCGACGCTGGCTCAAGGAGTTCGGCGACCCGCGCACCAGCCAGGTGGATCTGGTCGACTGGGTCGAGATGATCCCCTTTACCGAGACTCGCAACTACGTCCAGCGGGTCATCGAGTCCTTCAACGTATACCGCAACCGGCCCGATCCGGTTGAGGTAGCGCTGGCGCCGAACGGCGGCCTCGCCCGCTAAGCGGTCCTCGCCCCGCCCCCCCGCTCATGCCCTCCGTTGCGCCATGACCGACGCCGTGCCCACGGGCGAGGACGTCCGCCTCGCCCTGTTCGATGCCTACGGCACCCTGTTCGACGACGATGGGCCGACGCGCCGCTTTGCAGAGACGCTGGGCGAACGGCAGACGCCGCTCGCTCGGCTCTGGCGGCAGAAGCAGCTCGAGTACAGCTGGATTCGCAGCCTCGTCGGCGCCTACGTCGATTTCTGGCACGTCACCGGCGAGGCCCTGGACTACGCGATGGCCGCGCTCGGCATCGCCGATCCGGTGCTGCGAGCACGGCTGATGCAGTCGGTCCTCGAGCCGGAGCTGATGCCTGGCGCCCGCTCGCTGCTGGAGGCCCTGAAGGCCGCCGGCAAGAGGGCGGCAATCCTCTCCAACGGCTCGACCACCATGCTCGCCG
The DNA here is from genome assembly GCA_016202695.1 of Pseudomonadota bacterium. Taxonomy (GTDB): domain Bacteria; phylum Pseudomonadota; class Alphaproteobacteria; order JACQOE01; family JACQOE01; genus JACQOE01. The sequence continues at coordinate 53,604 of JACQOE010000045.1, forward strand.
CCGCAATCATGACCACCAAACTCTCCGGTCTCCTGGAGGCGGTGCTGAGCGTCGACGAGGTCAAGGTCTACAAGCCGCATCCCGAGGTCTATCGCATGGCGGTCGAGCGCTTCGGCCTGCCGATCGAGACGATCCGGTTTCTCTCCGCCAACGGCTGGGACGCCGCCGGGGCGACCGCCTTCGGCCTGGAGACGATCTGGATCAACCGCTCCGACGCGCCGACCGACGAGGTGCCGGTCCGCCCCCGCGCCGAGGTCGCCTCGCTGGCCGCGGCGGCGCCGCTGCTCGGCCTCGGCTGAGGGCCCGGCGAGGGCGCGATTGGACCGGGAGCCCGACGCGACCGCCTTCATCGAGCGGTTCGTCAGCGCCCACGACGGACTCAGGCTCTACTGCCGCGATTATCCCGCGCGCGCCGGCGCCGGGGCGGCCGCGCGCCTGCCCCTTCTCTGCCTTGCCGGCCTGACGCGCAGCTCGAAGGACTTCCACGAGTTCGCCCGCGAGGAGAGCGCGCGCCGCCGGGTGCTCTGCCCCGATTATCGCGGCCGCGGCCGCTCCGAGCGCGACCGCGACTGGTGCAACTACCGGCCCGAAACCTACCTTCGCGACCTGTTCGATCTCACCGTCGCGCTCAACCTGCACCGGGCCGTGGTGCTCGGCACCTCGCTCGGCGGGCTGCTCGCGCTTGGCCTCTGCGTCGTCCGGCCGACGCTGGTGGCCGCCGTGGTGCTCAACGACATCGGCCCGACGGTCGAGCCCCGGGGGCTCGAAATCATCCTCGGCTATCTGGCCCGGCTTTATCCCCAGCCCGATTGGGAGGCGGCGACGCAGCAGCTGCGCGAGGTCTTCCCCGAAAAGGCCGGGCGCGACGAGGCCGGCTGGCGCGACCTCGCCCGGCGCACCTATCGCCAAGCCCCGGATGGACGCATCGTCGTCGACTGGGACCCGGCGATCGCCAAGCCGCTGGCCACGGCCAAGGCGCTTCCCGACCTATGGCCGCTGTTTCGCGCGCTCGGCCGGCGCCCGGCGCTGGTGCTGCGGGGCGCCCTCTCGAATGTGCTCTCGCCGGCGACGCTCGAACGGATGAGGGCGGAGAACCCGGGGCTCCGCGCCGCCGTGATTGCGGGCGTGGGGCATGCCCCGTCGCTGAGCGAGTCCGAGGCGCGGGGGGCGGTGGCGGCGCTCCTGGCCCGCGTCGATGCCGATGCGCCGGCCGCCTGAGGGGCACGCCGCCGACGGCGATCCGCGCCCCTTGTTCCGGCGCTACGACGAGGGCGCGGCCTTGCGCGGCGCCTCGGCGGCGGCCGCCTCGGACGCCTCGGGGGCGTGATGGGCTCCGACCACGAGGTTGAGCTTGCCCTCGCCTGCCTCGGCTCCGAGACGCTTCTGCTGGCCCTCGCCCGCGCTTAGCCGCCGGCAGTAGCCCTCGATGTACGCCCCCGACTCGATCGCCAGGGTGTCGTGGACCACGTCGCCGCTGACCCGCGAGGTCTTGGCGAGCAGCACGGCCCGGGCGCGAATCTGCCCGGTCACGGTGCCGAGGATGGTCACGTCTTCGGCCACCACCTCGCCGGTGACCGAGGCGTTCTCGCCGATCGTCAGCCGCTCGCACTTGATGTCGCCGTCGACGGTGCCGTCGACCTGGATCTCGCCCTCGCTCACGAGGTCGCCGGTGATGCGCATGTCGGCGCTGATGATGGAGGGGGCGCCGTTCTTCCCTCCGGACATGCCGGCGGCGCCCACCGATCGTCCGGCGCCGTCCCTACCGCTCTTCCTTGAAAACATATCTGCCCGCCTCCATGAACCTGTACGGATCGAGCGCCTTGCCGTTGACCAGCACCTCGTAGTGAACGTGCGAGCCCGTGCTGCGGCCGCTCGACCCCATGAACCCGATGCGATCTCGGTATGCGACCTCCTGCCCCTTCTTGACCGTGATCTTGGCCAGGTGGGCGTAAAGGGTGCGCAGGCCCATCCCGTGGTCGACCTCGACCACGCGCCCGTAACGGGTCCGCCAGCCTGCGAACGCGACCCTGCCCGGCGCGGTCGTGTGGATCGGCGTCTTGTACGGGGCCGAGAGGTCGACCCCGTCGTGCATCGCCCACCTGCTGTTGAAGGGATCTCGCCGCTTGCCGAACCCGCTCGCCAGGTTGTACTGGTCGACGGGGAAGGTGAGCGGCAGGATCGCCAGGATCTGCTTGAGCTTTTCCCAGCGCTCGAGCCGGTCGTCCAGCTCCCCGAACAGCGAGCCGAGCGAGCCGTCGTCGAGCCCGGGCCGCCAGGCCACGAACGGGCCGCCGCGGCCGGGCAGCGACTCGGTGTTGGTCTCGATCATCCGGTCGACGTCGATCCCGGTCATAGCGATCAGCCGCTCGACCTCCTGGATATGGTCGTCGGTGCGCTCGGTCAGGCGCCGGACCACGTCCTTCTGCGCGTGGTGAAGGGTGGCGAGCCGGGTTTCCAGCTCCGTCACCCGCCGGCGCAGCCGCTCGCGGTCGCTCAGGACCTGGGCCTGCTGATCGATGATGCGGCTGATCTTGTCTTCGACCAGGTCGAGACCTTCGGCGACGGCGGTCCCGTCGCCCTGGGCGGGCGCCGCCCCGGCGTCGGGCGCCGCGGCCAGCGCGACGCGGGGACGGGTCGCGCCGGCGGTCGCCGCAGTCCCCGGCAGCGAGGCCTCGAGCCGGGCGATCCGCTGCTTGAGCTGATCGCGCTCGTGCGTCAGGCGGCTGACCTGCGACTCGGTCTGCTTGAGCTTGCCATCGATCTCCTGATAGCCGCCGAGCACGGACTCGAGCTGGCCGAGATCGGCAACCAGCCGCTCACGCTCGCGCGCGAGATGGGCGACCTCGCGCTCGGAGGCGCGGAGCTGGCCCTTGACCGTGTCGTAGCTGTTGAGCGCCTTCTCCATCTCGGCCAGCGCCAAGCGCAGACGCGCGCGCTCGCCGGTGAGGTCGGCCACCTCGCGCTCGGAGGCGCGCAGCCGCGACTTCACCGTCTCGTAACCGGCGAGCGCCTTCTCCATCTCGGCCAGGACCTTCTGCAGCCGCTCGCGCTCGCCCACCAGGTCCGTCACCTCGCGCTCGCTGGCGGCAAGCCGCCCGGCGATGCCATCGTAACGCTTGAACGCCGCCTCCATCCGGCCGAGCTCGCCGATCATGCGCTCGCGCTCCTGGGTGAGGGTCGCGATCCGGTGCTCGGAGGCCTCGAGCCGCCGCGACATCGCGTCGAGGTTGCTCTGCAGGTCGGAGTTGCGCGACATCATGCTGTCGAGGTTGTGCTCGAGCCGCTTGAGCTTCTCGCGCAACTGCTCGCGCAACCGCGTCATGTTGCTGCGTTCGCTCTCGGCCGACTGGAGTTGCTCGCGAGTGACCTCGAGGCTCTGTCTCAGGGACGAATTCTGCTCGACGAGTCCGAGCAGGTAGAGATGGTTGGCCTCGAGGTCGCGGGCGATCTCGGTGAACTTGCCCTGGGCATCGGAAAGCTCGGCCAGCAGGGCCCTGTACGCCCGCTTGGTCCGATCGATCTCGGCGTCGCGGCTCTCGACCTGCGCCTGGTGGGAAAAGTACATGGCGTTGGTGTATCCCACCCACGCCGACGCCATCCCGATCACCGACAGCAGCGCGATCTGCGCCTTGCGGCTGACCAGGACGTAACGGACTCGGCCTTCGCTGCGAACCAGGATCTGGCGATCCGCGAACAGACTCGCGAACCACGCCGCCGCCCGGGCCTTAAGGCGCACCAAAAGGCTCGGTCGACGGTCATACGGGCTGACCAACGTCATCGAGCTCTCGATCCCCCATATTGGCCACACCGAGGCGCCTACGCGCTTGCACCGGCGCCCTTAACGCCCGCGTCGATGCCCCCCCTCGATCGGCCCCGTGCCAGCCGAGACCGGTTCAATCGAACCCCCGCCGGGATGGCGGGCGGCGGCACGCGCTCCGAAGCTCCCCAGTTCTTGCAACCTTTTCAGCGACGGTATCCTCTGGCTGCATGACATGCAAGCGAATATCCTTCGCCGAGGCCCGGGCGAGGGCCATCCGGCCGCGCGCCCCGCGGCGGGCCGGGGACGGGCCGTCGGACCCGGGCCGGAAGGACGGCGAGCGAGGGCGCGCGGCCATGGTCTGGACGAGGGCGACACCCCGATCGAGCGAGGCGAGCCGTCGTCCGTCGCTGAGCGAGCCGAGATGGCTGATCGCGACCTGGTTCGGGGCCGGGCTCCTTCCCGTCGCGCCCGGTAGCTGGGGCTCGGCGGCGGCGCTTCCCTTTGCCTGGGCGATCGCCGCCTACGGCCATCCCCTGCTGCTGATCCCGGCCGCGGCGGCGCTGTTCGGGCTCGGCTGGTGGGCGGCGAGCGGCGCCGTGGCGAGGGCCGGCGAGGCCGACCCGGGCACGGTCGTGATCGACGAGGTGGTCGGGCAGTGGCTGACGCTGGCCCTCGTGCCGCCCGGCCTCGGGCTCTATGCCGCGGGGTTCGTGCTGTTCCGGCTGCTCGATGTGTGGAAGCCCTGGCCGGTACGCGCGATCGATCGGGGAATCGGCGGCGGCCTCGGGGTGATGGCCGACGACGTGGCCGCGGCCATCATCGCCGCGCCTCTCCTCTTCGTCCTCGCCCGGCTCGCGGAGGCGAACTGAATCGGGATGTTCTCGGAAGACCTTCTTTTGCGTGCGAGTCGGGTGCTGGAGGCGTGCGCCGGCGCCGGCCTCAGGCTCGCCGTCGCCGAGTCCTGCACCGGCGGCCTGGTCGCCGGCTGCCTGACCGCGCTCCCCAACGCCTCGCACGTGCTCGATCGCGGCTTCGTGACCTACTCCAACGAGGCCAAGGTCGAGCTTCTCGGCGTCCCCGTCGAGCTCATCCGCGCGCACGGCGCGGTGAGCGAGCCGGTCGCCCGCGCCATGGCGGAAGGAGCGCTGGCGCGGGCCCCGGTCGATCTTGCGCTCGCGGTCACCGGAATCGCCGGCCCCGGGGGAGCGACCCCGGGCAAACCCGTGGGCCTGGTGCACATCGCCGCCGTCCGCCGCCACGGGCCGACGCTGCACGAGCGGCACGTGCTCGCCGGCGATCGCGCCGCGGTGCGCGAGCGGAGCGTGGCCATCGCCCTCGAGATGATCGAAAGGCTGACCGGCGCCGCGGGTCCGGCCGCGCCCTCCGGCGGCTGAGACTCCCGCCCCTTTGCCGCGGAGTCAGCCGGCGGGCCGGCGTCGCGCCCCTTCGGGGCCGCCCTGGCGGGCGTCGTTTCGCGGCCCGTAGAGCGCCCGCGCCCGCTGCTCGAACCGACGGACCATCAGCTGCACCGCCTCGTTGAAGAGGTAGCCGATCGTCTTCTGTAGGAGCTTCGAGCTGAACTCGAAATCGATGTAGAAGTCGAGCTCGCACGCGCCCTCGCCCACCGGCGTAAACACCCAGTGATTGTTGAGGCGCTGGAACGGGCCTTCGGCGTAGGACACGTCGATGCGGCGGGGCCGGTCGAGGACGTCGCGGGTCACGAAACGCTCGCGGAAGATCTTGAAGCCGACCAGCATCTCGGCGTCGATCACGTTGTCCTCGCGCTTGGTGACCCGAGTCCCCACGCACCAGGGCAGAAACTCCGGGTAGCGCTCGATGTCGGCGACGAGATCGAAAAGCTCTTCGGGGGTGTACGGAAGGACCCGCTTCTCGGCGTGGGTGGGCATGCCCCGGACGGCCTGCGATCGCTGGGGCTCAGCCGGCGGCGGTGTCTTGCGCGAGGCGGGCCGCGCGCAGCCGCTCGAAGTCCCGGTCGGCGTGGTAGGACGAGCGCGTGAGCGGCGAGGCGGAAACCATCAGGAAGCCCTTGGCCCGGGCGAGCCTGGCATAGTTGTCGAACTCGGCCGGCGGAACGAAGCGGTCGATCGGTGCGTGGCGCGGGGTCGGCTGGAGGTACTGGCCGATGGTCAGGAAGTCGACGCCGGCCGAGCGCAGGTCGTCCATCACCTGGAGAACCTCGGTCCGGGTCTCGCCGAGCCCGACCATGATGCCCGATTTGGTGAAGAGGGCGGGGTCGAGCCGCTTCACGGTGTCGAGCAGGCGGAGCGAGTGAAAGTAGCGCGCCCCCGGACGGATGGTGGGATAGAGCCGCGGCACGGTCTCGAGGTTGTGGTTGTAGACGTCGGGCCGGGCGGCGGCGACCGCCTCGATCGCACCCTCCTTGCGGAGGAAGTCGGGCGTCAGCACCTCGATCGTGGTCGCGGGCGCGAGCGCGCGGATGCACTCGATGCAACGGACGAACTGACCGGCGCCGCCGTCGTCGAGATCGTCGCGATCGACCGAGGTGACGACCACGTGCTTAAGCCCCATCTCGGCCACCGCCACCGCCAGGTTTTCGGGCTCGAGGGGATCGGACGGCTTGGGCGTGCCGGTCCTGACGTTGCAAAAGGCGCAGGCGCGGGTGCAGGTGTCGCCGAGGATCATCACCGTGGCGTGCCGGCGACTCCAGCACTCGCCGATGTTGGGGCAGGCCGCCTCCTCGCAGACCGTGTGCAGGTGCTGGCGGCGCATCAGCGCCCTGGTCTCCTGATAGCCCGGCGAGGTCGGCGCCCTGACCCGGATCCAGGCGGGCTTGCGCGGGATCGGGTGCGCGGGCTTGTGCGCCTTCTCGGGATGGCGCAACTCCTTCGCCCGCTCCTCGGCCGGCTTGACCGCGTCGACGTCGTTCATCCGCTGCTCCCGCGCCGCGCCCCGGTGGGCCTAGACATGGATGGCCCGGCCATAGGCGTCAAGCACCGACTCGTGCATCATCTCCGAGAGGGTGGGATGGGGGAAGACGGTGTGCATGAGGTCTGCCTCGGTGCCCTCGAGGGTGCGGGCGACGGCGAAGCCCTGGATCAGCTCCGTCACCTCCGCCCCCACCATGTGCGCACCGAGGAGCTCGCCGGTCTTGGCGTCGAACACGGTCTTGACCAGCCCCTCGGGCTCGCCCAGCGCGATCGCCTTGCCGTTGCCGACGAAGGGGAAGCGCCCCACCCGCACCTGGTAGCCCTTCTCCTTCGCCGCCCGCTCGGTGAGGCCGACGCTCGCCACCTGCGGGGCGCAGTAGGTGCAGCCCGGGATCTTGGTGACGTCGAGCGGACGGACCTCGTTGAGCCCGGCGATCCGCTCGACGCAGACCACGCCCTCGTGGCTGGCCTTGTGGGCGAGCCAGGGCGGGCCGACGAGGTCGCCGATGGCGTAGACTCCGGGCTCGCCGGTCTCCAGCCACTGGTTGACCACGACGTGGCCCTTCTCGACCTTCACCCCGGTGTTCTCGAGGCCGAGGTTCTCGACGTTGCCGACGATACCGACGGCGAGGATCACGCGCTCGACCGCGATGTCCCAGCCCTTGCCCCCGCCCTCGAGGGTGGCGGTCACGGTGTCCCGGTTCCGCTTCAGCGCCTTGACCGTGGTCGAGGTGTGAAGCTTCATCCCCTGTTTCTCGAACGCCTTGCGGGCGAAGGCCGAGATCTCCTCGTCCTCCACCGGCAGCACGCGGTCTAGCACCTCGACGATGGTGACCTCGGCGCCGAGGGTGCGGAAGAAGCTCGCGAACTCGATGCCGATCGCGCCCGAGCCCACCACCAGGAGCGACTTCGGCATCGCCGGCGGCACCATCGCCTCCTTGTAGGTCCAGACCAGCCTGCCGTCGGGCTCGAGGCCGGGAAGGGTGCGCGCCCGTGCCCCCGTCGCCAGGATCACGTGCCTGGCCGAGAAATCGGCCAACGCCTTGCCGTCCTTCTCCACCCCCACCTTGCCGCGCCCGGCGAGGCGGCCGTGGCCGTCGAAAACCGCAACGTTGTTCTTTCGGAGGAGGTGCGCCACGCCGCGCGAGAGCTGGCCGGCCACCTTCCGCGAGCGCTCGACCACCTTCTTGAGGTCGATGGCCACCTCCTTGACCGCGAAGCCGAAGGAGTCGGCGTGGCGGATGAGGGCGTAGACCTCGGCCGAGCGCAGGAGCGCCTTGGTCGGGATGCAGCCCCAGTTGAGGCAGATGCCGCCCAGGTGCTCGCGCTCCACCACCGCCGCCTTGAGGCCGAGCTGGGCGGCCCGGATGGCGGCGACATAGCCGCCCGGCCCGCCGCCGATGACGACGATGTCGAAGGAGGTGTCGGCCATTACGAGGCCCGCACTTACCCCCCCTCACCCCGCCCTCTCCCCCCGCGAGCGGGGGGAGAGGGTTGCGTAGGGTTGGCGCGTCGACAAGACGCGCCTTACCCGAAGCTGGGTGAGGGGGCTGATTGTGAATGCGCGATTAACGGCGAGGCGCTTCTTGCATCCATCCATCGAACGTTTCCCAGTCTATATGATGTGGCTTTCCCCGTTGATTACGTGACCACCAACGCAAGCCACCCTTGCTAATTTTGAGTTCGCCCATTTTTTCTTCCCCGTGTGGCGTCCTGACAACGAATCTGACGCCAATTTCTTCCCTGCTGAGCGGATGATCCGATAGTCCCATTGTGACCTGTGCCATTCCCCTTCTCTCCGAATTTATAGTTTACAGCAGCATGGTCAGCGGGTCCTCGATCAGCGCCTTGAAGGCGGCGAGGAACTCGGCGCCGATGGCGCCGTCCACCACTCGGTGGTCGGTGGAGAGGGTGCAGGTCATGACGGTGGCGATGGCCAGCGCGCCGGCCTTTACCACCGGGCGCTGCTCGCCGGCGCCGACCGCGAGGATGCAGGCCTGCGGCGGGTTGATGATGGCGGCGAACTCGCGGATGCCGTACATGCCGAGGTTGGAGATGGTGAATCCGCCGCCCTGGTACTCCTCGGGCAGGAGCTTGCCCTCCCGCGCCCGCGCCGCCAGCTCCTTCATCGCGTTGGAGATCTCCACCAGGCCCTTGCGGTCGGCGTGCTTGATCACGGGGGTGATCAATCCTTGCGGCGTGGCGACCGCGACCGAGACGTCGATGTCGGTGTAGCGGTGGACCGCGCTCTCCGCCCAGGAGGCGTTGGCCGCCGGCACCTTGCGGAGCGCCAGCGCGACGGCGCGGATGACGAAATCGTTGACCGAGAGCTTGTAGGCGCCGGCGCCCTCCGGGCTCTTGGCATTCAGCGTCTTGCGCATCTCCAGGAGGGCGTCGATCTCGCAGTCGATGCCGAGATAGAAATGGGGGATCGTCTGCTTGGCATCGGTGAGCCGCCGCGCGATCACCTTGCGCATGGTGGAAAGCCGGACCTCCTCGAAGGCCGGTTCCGGCCCGCGCTCGGACGGCACGGGGGCGCGGGCCAGCGGCGCCCCGGCGGCCGGCGCCGGTATCGGGCCGGCGGCGAGCGCGGCCTCGATGTCGGCCTTGACGATTCGCCCGTGGGGGCCCGAGCCGCGGAGCCGCGAGAGGTCGAGCCCCGCCTGCTCGGCCATCCGGCGAGCCAGCGGGCTGGCGACGATGCGCCCCTCCCCCTCGGCTCCGGCGGCGGGCGCGGCTGGAGCCGCCACCGGCGCAGGCGCGGGTGGGGGCGGAGCCGGAGCCGCCTCGGCCTTCGCCGGCGGAGGCGGAGCCGGTCTGGCCTCGGCCGCGGGCCGGGGTGCGGGCCGGGCGCCGCCGTTGCCGGGGGCTCCCGAGACCGCCGCGGCGACCGCCGCGTCGTCGTCGCCCTCCTCCTTGAGGACCGCGATCAACTGGTTGACCTTCACCCCCTCGGTGCCCTCGGCGACCACGATCTTGGCGAGCACGCCATCGTCGGCGGCCTCGACCTCCATCGTCGCCTTGTCGGTCTCGATCTCGGCGATGGCTTCGCCCGAGGATATCTGGTCGCCCTCGGCCTTGAGCCACTTCGCCAGCGTCCCCTCGGTCATCGTCGGCGAGAGCGCCGGCATCAGGATCTTGATCGGCATCTCCGTTCCCCTTCGGACGCGATCCCGGACCGGACTCAGTCGCGGTAGCAGACGGCCTTGGCCGCGGCCACCACGTCCTCGACCCGCGGCAGCGCCAGGCGCTCAAGGACGGCGGCGTAGGGCATGGGCACGTCCTTTCCGCTTACCCGCGCGAGCGGCGCGTCGAGATGGTCGAAGGCCCGCTCCATGACCAGCGCGGCGATCTCGGAGCCGATCCCGGCGCAGGCGAATCCCTCCTCCACCGTCACCGCCCGGTTGGTCTTCCGGATCGAGGCGACGATGGTCTCGACGTCGAGCGGCCGCAGCGTGCGAAGGTTGATCACCTCGGCCTCGATCCCCTCGCCGGCCAGTTTCTCGGCCGCCTCCAGCGCCAGGTGCACCATCCGCGAGAAGGCGATCAGCGAGACGTGCCCGCCCGCGCGCTCGACCTTGGCCTTGCCGATGGGAAGCACGAAGTCGGGATCGTCGGGCACTTCGAAGCTCATCCCGTAGAGGATCTCGTTCTCGAGGAAGATGACCGGGTTGGGATCGCGGATCGCGGCCTTCAGCAGGCCCTTGGCGTCTTCCGCCGAATAGGGGGCGACGACCTTGAGCCCGGGCTCGTGGACGTAGTGGCTGGCGAGGCAGTTGGAGTGCTGGGCGGCAACCCGCGCCGCGGCCCCGTTCGGACCCCGGAAAACGATCGGGCACGGCATCTGCCCGCCCGACATGTAGAGGGTCTTGGCCGCCGAGTTGATGATCTGGTCGAACGCCTGCATGGAGAAGTTGAAGGTCATGAACTCGACGATCGGGCGCAATCCCCCGAAGGCCGCCCCGACGCCGAGGCCGGTGAAGGCCGCCTCGCTGATCGGGGTGTCGATCACCCGCGCCGGCCCGAACTCGTCGAGCAGGCCCTGGCTCACCTTGTAGGCGCCCTGGTACTGGCCCACCTCCTCGCCCATCAGGAAGACGCGCGAGTCCCGGCGCATCTCCTCGGCCATGGCGTCGCGCAGCGCCTCGCGGACGGTGATCTTGACCGTCCCGCCCTGGCTCCGCTCCGGCGCCCGGGCCGGCGCCGCGGGCGCGGGCGCCTTCGGCTGTGGTGGTTGGGCGCGGGCCTCGCGGCGCGGCGCCGGCGCCGCCGCCTTGGCGGCGGGCGCGGCCGCGCCCGGCGGTGCGAGCCCCTTGAGCGCGCCGGCGTCCTCGTCGTCTACCAGCAGGATCGCGATCGGACTGTTGACCGCCACCCCCTCGGTGCCCTCGGCGACCAGGATCTTGCCGAGGCGGCCCTCGTCCACGGCCTCGACCTCCATGGTCGCCTTGTCGGTCTCGATCTCGGCGATCACCTCGCCCGGCCGGACCGCGTCGCCCTCGGCCTTCAGCCACTTCGCCAGCGTCCCCTCGGTCATGGTCGGCGACAGCGCCGGCATCTTGATCTCGATCGGCATCAGATCAGCCCCCGTCTCGATCGACCCAGCCAATCCCCCGCGCCCGCCGTCACGCCTCGACGAGCACGTCGGTCATGAGCTCCGACGGATCGGGCTCGGGGCTGGCCTGCGCGAAGTCCGCGGCGGCGGTGACGATGTCCTTGATCTCGCGGTCGATCTCCTTGAGCGCGGCCTCGTCGACGCCGCGGGCGAGGAGCTGCGCCCGCGCCCGATCGATGGGATCGCGCTCGCTGCGCATCCGGCTCACCTCCTCCTTGGAGCGGTACTTGGCGGGGTCCGACATCGAGTGGCCGCGATAGCGATAGGTCTCCATCTCCAGCACCTGCGGCCCCTTGCCGCCGCGGACATGGGCGACGGCGGCGAGCGCCGCCTCGCGGACCGCGAGCACGTCCATGCCGTCCACCGCCCGGCCGGGGATGGCGAAGGGCTGGCCGGTCTTGAAGAAGTGCTTGACCGCCGAGGCGCGCTCCTTGGCGGTGCCCATGCCGTAGCGGTTGTTCTCGATGACGAAGATCGCCGGCAGCTTCCAGAGCGCGGCCAGGTTGAGGGTCTCCCACACCTGGCCGTTGTTGACCGCGCCGTCGCCGTAGTAGACGACGCAGATCTTGCCGTCGCCGCGGTACCTGTGGGCGAAGGCGAGGCCGGCGCCGATCGGCACCTGGGCGCCGACGATGCCGTGTCCGCCGTAGAACCCTTTCTCGGCGCTGAACATGTGCATCGATCCGCCCTTGCCCCGGGAGTAGCCTCCGGCGCGCCCGGTGAGCTCGGCCATCACCCCCTTGGGGTCCATCCCGCAGGCCAGCATCTGGCCGTGGTCGCGGTAGCTGGTGATCAGCGAGTCGCCCTCGACCAGGGCCGACTGGATGCCGATCACCACCGCCTCCTGGCCGATGTAGAGATGGCAGAAGCCGCCGATCAGCCCCATGCCGTAGAGCTGGCCCGCCTTCTCCTCGAACCGGCGGATCAGCAGCATGTCGCGGTAGAGCTTGCGCAGCAGCTCGACCAATACCGACGGCGCCTCAGCCTTCGTCGGCCGGCGCGTTCGCTTCGGGACGCTCGCCATGCCCCCTCCCAAGAGCAGTATGGACCGCCCGTTGAGCGGGCGATCCTTGACCGCGGAATGTACGCTGAATTGGGTCCTCCCGACAGGGATTTCAATGAGCGCGAGCCAGAAAAAGCCTTACATTGCAACGCACAAATAGAGATTAACCTAATATTGATTAATCGGCTGCGCGTTTTGTTTCCCGCGCCCGAACCCGGGCGCACGAAAATGACGGGGGCGGTAACCGCCGGGCTCAGGGGCGGGCCGGGTCGGGCGAGAGCGGGACGACGATCTCGCCCTCGCCGACCAGGTCGAGGAGGGCGCGGGCGCGCTCGTCGAGGACATCGGGGTCGAGGTGGCCGGGCGTGAGCAGCGCCACCCGGCGCTCAAGCGCGGTGCGCTCGGCGTCGATCTCGGCCAGCACCTCGCGCGCGACCTCGATCTCCTTGGTCATCCTGAGCCAGGCGAGGAGGCCGCGCTCGCCCTCGATCGCGTGGTAGGCGAAATAAGCGAAGGCGCAGGCGCCGAGGATCGGGCCGAGGATGTGGCGCGCGCGCCTGCGGGTTTCGTGGAAGACGCCCATGCCGGCCTAGGGAATCACACTCCGATTCCGGGCGTCAAGTGTGTCGCCCCGACGGCCCCCGCCGGGCGGGGCCGAGCGGGGCTACGAGCGCAGCACCGCGCGGCCGGGAAAGCGGGCGGTTGAGCCCAGCGCCTCCTCGATGCGGAGAAGCTGGTTGTACTTCGCCAGCCGGTCCGAGCGCGACAGCGATCCGGTCTTGATCAGCCCGGTGTTCGCCGCCACCGCGAGGTCGGCGATGGTCGAGTCCTCGGTCTCGCCCGAGCGGTGCGACATCACCGCCGCGTAGCCCGCCTTGTGGGCGGTCTCGACCGCGGCCAGCGACTCGCTCAAGGTGCCGATCTGGTTGACCTTGATGATCGCCCCGGTCGCCACCCCCTCCTTGATGCCACGCCCCAGCCGCTCGGGGCTGGTGACGAAGATGTCGTCGCCGACGAGGAGGACGCGCGCCCTTAGCTCCTTGGTCAGCGCCTGCCAGCCGCTCCAGTCGTCCTCGGCCATGCCGTCCTCGATGGCGGCGATGGGATAGCGCTTGACGAGATCGGCGTAGCGCTTGATGAGCTCGGCCGCGTCCAGAGTCTTGCCCTCGCCCTTGAGCGCGTACTTGCCGTTCTTGTAGAGCTCGCTGGCGGCCACATCGAGCCCCAGCACCACGTCCTCGCCGGGCCGATAGCCGGCCTTCTCGATCGCCTTGACGACGAAGCCGAGCGCCTCGTCGGTGCCCTTGAGGTTGGGGGCGAAGCCGCCCTCGTCGCCGACATTGGTGTTGTGGCCGGCCTCGGCCAGCGCCTTCTTGAGGGCGTGGAACACCTCGACCCCGATGCGCAGGCTCTCGCCAAAGCTGCCGCCGCCCACCGGCAGGATCATGAACTCCTGGACGTCGAGAGCGTTGTCGGCGTGGGCGCCGCCGTTGATGATGTTCATCATCGGCACGGGAAGCGTGCGCGCCGCCACCCCGCCGACGTAGCGATAGAGCGCAAGCCCGCTCGCCTCGGCCGCGGCGCGGGCCACCGCGAGCGAGACGCCGAGGATGGCGTTCGCCCCCAGGCGGCCCTTGTTGGGCGTGCCGTCGAGCTCGATCATGGTCCGGTCGATACGCCCCTGCTCGAGCGCGTCCATGCCCGAGAGGGCGTCGAATATCTCGCCGTTCACCGCCTCGACCGCGGCCAGCACGCCCTTGCCGCCGTAGCGCTTGGCGTCCTTGTCGCGCCGCTCGATCGCCTCGTGGCTGCCGGTCGAGGCGCCCGAGGGCACGGCGGCGCGGCCGCGCTCGCCGGTCTCCAGCGTCACGTCCACCTCGACGGTGGGGTTGCCGCGGCTGTCCAGAACCTCGCGGCCGACGATATCGATGATGGCGGTCATGGGCGTTTCTCCGACGGCTTGAACTCGGGTGAGCGATGAACAGAGACAGGTCTTTACGCCAACGGACGCGATTTGGCGAGGCGGTCGAAGGCGGCGAGGTCGGCCAGCACCCCGGGCATCCGCGCCAGCGGCAGCATCACCGGGCCGTCGCTCGGCGCCCGCTCGGGATCGGGATGGCACTCGATGAACACCGCCGCCACCCCCACCGCCACCGCCGCCCGGGCGAGCACGGGCGCGAACGCGCGCTCGCCCCCGCTCGCTGCCCCCAGCCCGCCCGGCTGCTGCACCGAGTGGGTGGCGTCGAAGACCACGGGATAGCCGGTGCGAGCCATGATGGGAAGGGCGCGCATGTCGGAGACGAGGGTGTTGTAGCCGAACGAGGCGCCCCGCTCGCAGAGCAGAATCCGCTCGTTGCCGGTGGCCGCAACCTTGGCCGCGACGTTGGCCATGTCCCAGGGAGCGAGGAACTGCCCCTTCTTGATGTTGATCGCGCGGCCGGTGCGCCCGGCGGCGAGGAGAAGGTCGGTCTGGCGGCAGAGGAAGGCGGGAATCTGCAAAACGTCCACCGCCTCGGCCGCGGCCGCGCACTGCCCCGGCTCGTGCACGTCGGTCAGCACCGGGCAGCCCACCCGCTCGCGCACCGCGGCGAGGATGGGAAGGCCCTCGGCCATCCCCACCCCGCGGGCGCTCGCCCCGCTGCTGCGGTTGGCCTTGTCGAAGGAGCTCTTGTAGATGAGCCCGAGGCCGAGCCGGGCGGTCATCTCGGCCAGCGCCGCGGCGACCTCGAGGGCGTGGTCGCGGCCCTCGATCGCGCACGGCCCCGCGATCAGCACCGCCGGGAGATCGTTGCCGAGGGTGAGCCGGCCGACCGCGACGTGTCGCTCCCCCGCCATCGCCGCCTCCCGCCCCGGCGCTCAGACCAGCCGCGCCTGGTGCACCGCCGCCTCGATGAACGAGATGAACAGCGGATGCGGGTCGAAGGGGCGCGACTTGAGCTCGGGGTGGAACTGCACGCCGATGAACCACGGATGGCCGGGCAGCTCGACGATCTCGGGCAGGTGCCCCTCCGGCGACATGCCCGAGAAGACCAGCCCGGCCTTTTCCAGGATCGGCAGGTAGTTGATGTTGACCTCGTAGCGATGGCGGTGGCGCTCGCTCAGCTCCAGCTTGCCGTAAATGCCGTGAATCTTCGAGCCCGGCGCAAGCCGGCAGGGATAGGCGCCGAGCCGCATGGTGCCGCCGAGATCGCTGCCGGGCCCGCGCCGCTCGACCTCATTGCCCCTCGTCCACTCGGTCAGGAGTCCGACCACGGGGTCCTGGCAGGGGCCGAACTCGGTGGAGCCCGCGCCGGGAAGCCCGGCGAGGTTGCGGGCCGCCTCGATCACCGCCATCTGCATCCCGAAGCAGATGCCGAAATACGGAACCTTGCGCTCGCGGGCGAAGCGGGCCGCCTCGATCTTGCCCTGCGCGCCGCGCTCGCCGAAGCCGCCGGGGACGAGGATGCCGTGCACGTCCTCGAGGTAGTCGACCGCGTCCTCCTTCTCGAAGACCTCGGAATCGATCCACTGCAGCTCG
Source organism: Pseudomonadota bacterium (assembly GCA_016202695.1). Lineage (GTDB taxonomy): Bacteria > Pseudomonadota > Alphaproteobacteria > JACQOE01 > JACQOE01 > JACQOE01. The sequence goes on from JACQOE010000045.1 coordinate 69,408, forward strand.
ACCCGCACCCGATTGGCGATGCCGCCGTGGCCGAGCGCCTCGGCGAGCGACTTGTAGGAATCGAGGAGCCGGGTGTACTTGCCCACCACCGCGATCGCGACCGCGCCCTCGGGGGCGCGGATGATATCGATGATCCGGCGCCAGTTGGCGACGTCCGGCTCGGTCGCCGAGTCGAGGCCGAAATGCCGGCAGACCTCGCGGTCAAGGCCCTCGGGGTGGCAGTTGATCGGCACCTGGTAGATGGTGTCGACGTCGATCGCCGGGATCACCCGTTCCTCGCGGACGTTGCAGAAGAGCGCGATCTTGCGTCGCTCGGGGGGCGGCACCGGGCGGTCGCAGCGGCAGAGCAGGAGATCGGCCTGGATGCCGACGCTCAACAGCTCCTTCACCGAGTGCTGGGTCGGCTTGGTCTTCATCTCGCCGGCGGAGGAGATGTAGGGCACCAGGGTGAGATGGATGAACATCACCCGCTTGGGGCCGAGCTCGTTGCCGAGTTGGCGGATCGCCTCGAGGAAGGGCAGGCTCTCGATGTCGCCGACGGTGCCGCCGATCTCGCAGATCATGAAGTCCGCGTCCTCGGGCTCGGCCTGGATGAACTCCTTGATCTTGTCGGTGACGTGGGGGATGACCTGCACTGTGGCGCCGAGGTAGTCGCCCCGCCGCTCGGCCGCGATCACGGTCGAATAGATGCGTCCGGTGGTGACGTTGTCGCTGCGCCGGGTGGTGACGCCGGTGAAGCGCTCGTAATGGCCGAGGTCGAGGTCGGTCTCCGCCCCGTCCTCGGTCACGTACACCTCGCCGTGCTGCGAGGGACTCATGGTCCCGGGATCGACGTTGAGATAGGGATCGAGCTTGCGCAGCCGGACCTTGAACCCGCGCCCCTGCAGGAGCGCCCCCAGCGACGCCGACGCCAATCCCTTGCCGAGTGAGGAAACCACGCCGCCGGTGATGAAGATGAACCGGGTCATGGACCCCCAATCTACAGCAACTCGCGAGATCGCCCAAGCGCCGAACCGGCCTCGTCCGATGCTCCCCGCGGGGCCGCGGCCCGCCCGCCTCAGTTGGCGAGAGGGACGCTCGGCCCTTGGGGCTGTGGGGCCTGCTGGGGCTGAGCCGGAGCGCTGGTGGTCGCCGCCGGCGACGCCTTGTCCAGGATCGAGGTGCGCTCCGAGGCGCGATTGGCGATGATCGCCAGCAGCAGGCTGGTGGCCATGAACAGCGTGGCCAGTACCGCGGTGGCGCGGGTGAGCAAGTTGGCGGTGCCGCGCCCGCTCAACAGGCCACCCCCTCCCCCGCCGCCGATGCCAAGGCCGCCGCCCTCGCTCCGCTGCAGGAGCACCACGCAGACCAGGGCGATCGCGAGCAAGAGGTGGATTACGAGCACAACCGTCGTCATCGTCCGTCTCTGTGGGTTGGCGGCGGCATGGGACCCGGGGCCCGGGGCGTCCGGCGCCGGTGTTTATAGGGCCGCCCTTCGCGCTTGAACAGCCCGAAGATCGCGGCCGCGCTCAAAGCGCACTGTCGGCAATGGCGAGGAAGTCCTCGGCCTTGAGGCTCGCCCCGCCAACGAGGGCGCCGTCGACGTTGGCGGCCGCGAGGAGGGCGCGGGCGTTGTCCGGCTTCACCGAGCCGCCGTAGAGGATGCGCATCTCCTCCCACCCCGGTTGCAGGGCCTTGAGCCGCTCGCGGAGGAAACCGTGGACCTCGGCCACCTCGGCCAGCGTCGGCGTCCGGCCGGTGCCGATGGCCCACACCGGCTCGTAGGCGATCACCGTGTTCGCCGGCCCCGCGCCCGCGGGCAGGCTTCCGGCGAGTTGGCCGCCGACCACAGCCAGGGTGCGGCCGCGGTCGCGCTCGGCCTCGGTCTCGCCGATGCAGACGATGGCGGCAAGCCCGGCGCGGTGCGCGGCCGCGGCCTTGGCGGCGACGAGCTGGTCCGTCTCGCCGTGATCGGCGCGCCGCTCGGAGTGGCCGACGATCACCACCGAGGCGCCGGCGTCGGCCAGCATCTCGGCGCTGAGGTCGCCGGTATGCGCGCCCGAGGCCCCGACGTGGCAGTCCTGGCCGCCGACCGCGATCCGCGTGCCCGCCAGCGCCTCGGCCACCGCCGCGATCACGGTCGCCGGCGGGCAGACCACGAGCTCGGGCCGCGCCGCCCGGCCGCCCGCAACCCCCGCCGCGAGCGCCCGCGCCAGCGCCAGCGCCGGGGCGCGAAGGCCGTTCATCTTCCAATTGCCCGCGATCAGGGCTCGACGTCGGCTGTCCATCGGGGTCCACCGGCGGCCACGGGCGTGGCCGTGGCCACCGGCTATCTAGCACAGCCCCCTCTCGGATTCCACCGTCGACCTCGCCGCCCGCCCCGCCGACCGAACCATGTTGCCGGCGCCCGGCGCCCTCTCTATGATGCCGCCACCTCACGGTCGGCGGCCGGATTCCGGCCCGCTCGTGCGGGGCGCGGGGGCGACGGACCGGCGGCAACGGACATGTTGGATTTCCTGCGTCGATCGGCCAGCTCGTGGGTCATCAAGATCCTGTTCGGGCTGCTGATCCTCAGTTTCGGAATCTGGGGCATCGGCGACATCTTCCGAGGCCCCGGGTCGGCCGACGTCGTCGCCAACGTCGGCGACGCGAAGATCACCGTCCGCGACCTCGGCGAGGCGTACCGGCGCGACATCAGCCAGTTCGAGCGCGTCTTCGGCGATCAGCTACAGAAGAGCGAGGTGCTCAGACGCAGCATCCTCGAGCAGACCCTCTCGCGTTTGATCTCGTCCTACGCGCTCGAGGAGACCGCGCGCGACCTCGGCCTCCGGGTGAGCAAGGAGATACTGGCGCGCACGGTGCACGAAAACCCGGCGTTCCAAGACCCCCAGGGGCGCTTCGAGCGCACCCGGCTCGAGAACGCCCTCTTTTCCAGCGGCCTCACCGAGGAGCGCTACCTGCGGCTGCTGCACGACGACCTCGTGCGCTCGCAGCTCGCCGACAGCATCGGCGCCGGGGCCCGCGCGCCGAAGGCGCTGCTCGACGCCTTCTATCGCTTTCGCAACGAGCGCCGATCGGCCGAGACCATCGTCTTCAAGCCTGCCCTGATCGCCGGCGGGCCCGATCCGACCGAGGCCGAGCTCAAGGCTTTCCACGAGGAGAGGGCGAACCAGTTCAGCAGCCCCGAGTACCGCGCCCTCAGCGTCGCCCGCCTGAGCGCCAAGGCGCTCGCCCGCGAGATGGAGGTTTCGGAGGCGCGGCTCAAGGAGGCCTATCAGACGCGGATCGATGAGTTCCGCCTGCCCGAGCGGCGCGAAGTCGTGCAGGTCTTCTCGGCCAGCGAGGAGGGCGCCCGCAAGGCCTACGAGCGGACCCAGGCGGGCGAGCCGATCGAGAAGGCCGCGGCCGAGGTCAAGGGTGCCGAGATGATCCGCCTCGGCCTCATGCGCAAGGAAGATTTCCCGGTGCCGGAGCTGGCCCATGCGGCCTTCGCGCTCGGCGCCGGCCAAGTGAGCCAGCCGCTCCCCAGTCCGCTCGGATGGCACCTGCTCAAGGTCGAGCGGATTGAGCCGCCGCGCGACGTTCCCTTCGCCGAGGCGAAGGACCGCCTGCGTGCGAGCCTGGCCGAGGAGACGGCCCTCGACCGGGCCTTCGACATGGTCAACCAGCTCGAGGATCGTCTCGCCGGCGGCTCCTCGCTCGAGGACACCGCCAAGGCGCTCGCCCTCGATCTGGTGACGGTCGCGGCGGTCGACGCCGAGGGCCGCGATCGCCAAGGCAAGCCGGTCGACCCGATCGCCGGCAGCGAGGAGGCGTTGCGCGCCGCCTTCGAGCTGGCGGCGGGCCAGCAGAGCGGCGTGATCGAGGCCGGCGACGGCGAGTTCCTGGTGCTCCGCGTCGACGCGGTGACGCCGGCGGCGTTGCGCCCCCTGGCCGAGGTCCGTGACAAGGTCGCCGCCGCCTGGCGCGAGGAGCGCCGCCGGCAGGAGGCGCAGAAGCTGGCCGAGGCCGCGCTCGAGAAGGCCAAGGGCGGCGAGGGACTCGCCGCCATCGCCGCCGCGCACAAGCTGAGCGTCGAGCGCATCGCCTCGGTCACCCGTCTCGGCCGCTCCGGGGCCGAGGTCGCGCCCGCGCTCGTCGGCGCGCTCTTCCAGATCAAGCCGGGCGAGGCCGCCCTCGCCGAAACCCCCGAGGGTTTCGTCCTCGCCCGCCTGACCGAGGTGCAGCCGGCGAATCCGGCCGCCGACGCCCAGGCGGCGGCACGGATGCAGGCCAACCTTTCGCTCGGCCTGGCGAACGACCTGCAGGTGCAGTACCTCAACGCCCTCAGGCGCGACCTCGGTGTGAGCGTCAACCGCCAGGCGCTGGACGCCTTGCTGCGATGAGCGTCGAGCCGGCGTTTGCGGCCTTCGCCAAGGGGTACGAGGCGGGCCGCCCGCAGGTGGTGTGGACCGCGCTCGTCGCCGACCTCGAGACCCCGATCTCGGCGCTGCTCAAGCTCGCCGGCGGCGAGGCCAACACCTTCCTCCTCGAATCGGTGGAGGGCGGCGCGGTCCGCGGCCGCTACTCCTTCATCGGCACGCGCCCCGACCTGATCTGGCGCGCCTTCGGCGATCGCCCCGAGATCAACCGCCACCCCGGGGAGAGCCCCGCCGCCTTCGCCCCGGCGGGCAACGGCGCGCTCGCCTCGCTCAGGTCCCTGATCGCGGAGTCGCGCATCGCCATTCCCGAGCGGCTTCCCCCCATGGCGGCCGGGCTGGTCGGCTACATGGGTTACGACATGGTCCGCCTCATGGAGCGCCTGCCGGACGAGAACCCCGACGTGCTCGGGCTTCCCGACGGCATGTTCGTGCGCCCCACCCTGATGGCGGTCTTCGACAACATCGAGGACACCATCACCCTGATCACGCCGGTCAGGCCGGCGCCGGGCGTGGATGCAGGCGCCGCCTACGAGGCGGCGACGGCCCGGCTGCAGGCGGCGCTGGCCGCCCTCGAGGGGCCGATCCCGGTCCCCCACACCCCGGCCGAGGGCGCGCTCGTGCTCCCCACCCCGACCTCCAACGTCGGCCGCGCCCGATATCACGCGATGGTGGCAAAGGCGAAGGAGTACATCCGCGCCGGCGACATCCTGCAGGTGGTCCCATCGCAGCGCTTCGCGGTGCCGTTCCGGCTGCCGCCGATCACCCTCTACCGCGCGCTCCGGCGCCTAAACCCCTCGCCGTTCCTCTTCTATCTCAACTTCGGCGCCTTCGCCGTGGTCGGCTCGAGCCCCGAGATCATGGTCCGGCTGCGCGACCGCAAGGTCACCATCCGGCCGATCGCCGGCACCCGACGGCGGGGCGCGGACGCGGCCGAGGACAAGGCCCTCGCCGAGGAGCTTCTGAGCGATCCCAAGGAGCTCGCCGAGCACCTCATGCTCCTCGACCTCGGACGCAACGACGTCGGGCGCGTGGCCAGGATCGGGACCGTCAAGGTCACCGAGCAGATGATCATCGAGTACTACTCGCACGTGATGCACATCGTCTCCAACGTCGAGGGCGAGATCTCCCCGGGCCTTGACGCGATGGACGCGCTGATCGCCGGCTTCCCGGCCGGGACCGTGAGCGGGGCGCCCAAGGTGCGGGCGATGGAAATCATCGACGAGCTCGAGCCCGAGCGGCGCGGAGTCTACGGCGGCTGCATCGGCTACTTCGCCGCCAACGGGGCGATGGACACCTGCATCGCGTTGCGCACGGCGGTGGTCAAGGACCGGGTGGTGTACGTCCAGGCCGGCGGCGGCGTGGTCGCCGATTCCGACCCCGAGGCCGAGTACCAGGAGAGCTGCAACAAGGCCCGGGCACTGATCCGCGCCTGCGAGGAGGCGGTGCGCTTCGCCTCCCGCAACGGCTGACGGGCGGGCGGGACTTTCAGCGCTGCGCGGCGCGGACCGTCCCGCCGGCGCGCAACACCGCGCTCAGGGGGACGAGCGCGAAGCCACGCCCCTCCACCGTGCCCAGCCACTCGGCGAGCGCCTCCAGGGTCGCGTCCCGCGGATGGCCGATCGCGATCGCGTATCCGTGCTGGCGGGCCGTGTCCTCGACGGTCTGGATTTGCCGGCGGATGGCGGCGGGCGAGTCCTCGTTGTCGAGGAAGACGTCGCGCTGGGCGAAGGGCACGCCGAAGCGCTCTGCCACCTCGGCGCCGACGGTGGTCGGCGCGGTTCGCGAATCGAGGAAGGCGAGCCCTCTCTCCTTGAGCACGCCCATCACCAGCGCCATCGCCTCCGGATCGCTGGTAAACCGGCTACCCATGTGGTTGCTCACCCCGACGTACTCGCCGATCGTGGCGAGATCGGCGCCGAGCCGCGCCAGAAGCTCCTCGCGCGGCAGGCCGACGAGGAGCGGCCGCGGGCCCGGGTCGGCGTTGGTCCCGTCCGGCTCCATCGGCAGGTGGACGATCAGCTCGTGGCCTGCGGCGCGGGCGTGGGCCGCCTGAGCGGCCACGTCGCGCGCGTAGGGCAGGAAGGCCATGGTCAGGGGGCGGCGAAGGGCGATGGTGCGCGCCGTGCGCGGCCGATCGACACCGAGATCGTCCATCACCACCGCGATCATCGGCCGGCCGTCGGCGTGGACGGCGGCGACGGCGTAGCGCTGCCAGGGCGGCACCCCGCTCGCCGCCGCCGGTGGGGGACCGGGGCGCGAGGCCGAGGCGGGAACGGCGGCGGGCGGCGAGTCGGGCAGGGCCGCCGCGACCGGCGGAAGGCCGGGATCGCTCACGCTCTCCCAGGTCGGTCCGCCCTCGGCGGTGCCGCCCGTGGCCAAGCCGCGGCTCGCGCCCCCCGAGCCGAGGAGCAGGCCGACGCTGGTGCCGATCGCGAGGCCGGCCGAGAAGACCCCTCCGAACAGCCACACCCCGCGCCAGACCAGCCACAGCCGCCGGTCGCCCCGGCGCCGGCCCCAAGGGCGGCCCGAGCGGAGCACGCCCATCAGCCGGCTAAGGGAGCGCCAGCCGACGCCATGTCCCTCGGCACCCCTGGCCATCCACCCCTCGTCCTTTCGCACGCGTCGCCCAGCCGCGGGCCCCGCCGGGCGCGGACGCGCCGCGGCCGGTGTGTCCGGCCCGATATATGGCGAGGCGCGGGCGGGCGCAAGTGTTGCGGCGGCGCGGCGGCGGGGGCTAAAGTGCCGGCAGGCCCTGCCTTGACCGCGCCGCCGGAACCGCTCATGTCTCGGCCGCGGTGGAGGACGAAGCCAGCCGGGAGCGACGATGCTGCTGCTGATCGACAACTACGACAGTTTCACCTACAACCTCGTCCACTACTTGGGCGAGCTGGGCGCGGAGACGCGCGTCAAGCGCAACGACGCACTCAGCGTCGAGGAGGCGCTGCGGCTGCGCCCCGAGGGGGTCGTCATCTCGCCGGGCCCCTGTAATCCCGACAAGGCGGGCATCTGCCTCGACCTGGTGCGCCGCGCCGGGAGCACCCCGGTCCTCGGCGTCTGCCTCGGCCATCAGGTGATCGGCCAGGCTTTCGGCGGGCGGGTGGTCCGGGGGCCGGAGCCGATGCACGGCAAGCTGTCGCTGATCGAGCACGACGGGACCGACGTGTTCGAGGGGGTGAAGAACCCCTTCCGCGCCACCCGCTACCACTCGCTGATCGTCGAGCGCGCGAGCCTGCCCAAGTGCCTCCGGGTCACGGCCTCGACCCCGGACGGCATCATCATGGGGCTGGCCCACGAGAGCCTGCCGGTCTACGGGGTGCAGTTCCACCCCGAGAGCATCGCCTCGGAGTCCGGGCACAGGATTCTCGAGAACTTCCTCCGGCTCGCCAGCGTGCGGAGGGCGGCGGCATGACCTCTCCCACCTCGGGTGAGGCCCCCAACCCGGAGGCGATGAGGCCGATCCTCGCCAAGGTCGCGGGTGGCAAGAGCCTGAGCGAGACCGAGGCCGAGGGCGCCTTCCAGATCATCATGTCGGGCGGCGCCACCGCCGCCCAGATCGGCGCGTTCCTGATGGCGCTCAGGCTCCGCGGCGAGACGGTCGAGGAGATCACCGGCGCGGCCCGCACGATGCGCGCCAAGGTGCTGGCGGTCGAGGCCCCGCCAGGCGCCATCGACACCTGTGGCACCGGGGGCGATGCCTCGCGCACCTTCAACATCTCCACCGCCGCCGCCCTGGTGGTTGCCGCCGCCGGCGTGCCGGTGGCCAAGCACGGCAATCGGGCCCTCTCCTCGGCCTCGGGCTCGGCCGACGTGCTGCGGGCGCTCGGAGTCAACATCGAGGCCGACATGGCGCTGGTGCGCAAGTCGCTGTGGGAGGCGCGCATCGGCTTCCTCATGGCGCCCCGCCACCACAGCGCGATGAGGCACGTCGCCGGGCCGCGCGCCGAGCTCGGCACGCGGACGATCTTCAACCTCCTCGGCCCGCTGGCCAACCCGGCCGGGGTGAGCCGGCAGCTGATCGGCGTCTTCTCCTTCGACTGGGTGCGGCCGATGGCCGAGGTGCTGGGCAAGCTGGGAGCCGAGCGGGCCTGGGTCGTGCACGGCAGCGACGGGCTCGACGAAATGACCACCACCGGCTCGACCTTCGTCGCCGAGCTGAAGGACGGCGAGGTTTCGACCTTCGAGGTCACGCCCGAGGACGCGGGCCTCGCCCGCACCACCCCCGACCGGCTCAAGGGCGGCGACGCCAAGACCAATGCCGCCGCGCTCCGCGCCCTCCTCGACGGCGAGGACCGGGGACCCTATCGCGACATCGTCCTCCTCAACAGCGCCGCCGCCCTGCTCGTGGCCGGAAAGGCGGCGACCCTGGCCGAGGGCGTCGCCCGCGCCGGGGCCGCCGTCGATGGGGGCGACGCGCGCCGCACCCTCGACGAGTTGGTGCGCATCACCAACCTGGGGGCGGCCTGAGCGGCCGAATCCGGGCATGAGCGGCACGCTCGCCCGAATCTGCGAGGAGAAGCGGCGCCACGTCCGCGCCCGCATGGCCGAGGCGCGGCTTTCTGTCCTGGTCGAGAAGGCCCGGCAGGCGCCGCCACCGCGCGGCTTCGCTGCCCGGCTCGAGCAGGCGCGCGGCCTGGGGAGCTACGCCCTGATCGCCGAGATCAAGCGCGCCTCGCCCTCGGGCGGCGTGATCCGGGCCGATTTCGATCCCTTCGCCATCGCCCGCGCCTACCAGCGGGGCGGGGCGGCGTGCCTCTCGGTGCTCACCGACACGCCCTTCTTCCAGGGCGCCGACGAGTACCTGATCGCCGCCCGCAGCGCCACAGACCTGCCGATCCTGCGCAAGGACTTCATGCTCGATCCCTACCAGATCGTCGAGTCGCGGGCCCTCTTCGCCGACTGCGTGCTCCTGATCATGGCGGCGCTGTCGGACGCGCAGGCGCGCGAGCTGGAGGCGGCGGCGCGGGAGTTCTGCCTCGACGTGCTGGTCGAGGTTCACGACGAGGCCGAGCTCGAGCGCGCGCTCCGACTCAAGAGCCGGCTGATCGGCATCAACAACCGCGACCTCGCGACCCTCAAGGTGGACCTTGCCACCACCGAGCGCCTGGCCCCGCGCGTGCCCCACGACCGGTTGGTGGTGAGCGAGAGCGGCCTGTACACCGGCGCCCATCTCGCCCGCATGTGGGGAGCGGGCGCGCGCGCCTTCCTGGTCGGCGAGGCGCTGATGCGTCAGGCCGACATCGAGGCCGCAACCCGGGCGCTCATCGGCCCCGACGAGGCGTTGGCGATGGCCGCCCTCGCCCACGCCCCCGAGGCGCCCTGCCCACGCCCCGCGGGTGGGCACTAGGGGCATGGCACGACTCACCCATCTCGACCGGCAGGGCCGCGCCGCCATGGTCGACGTCTCGGCCAAGGACGAGACCGCGCGCACCGCCACCGCCCGGGGCTCGGTGCTGATGCGCCCGCGGACCCTCAAGCTGATCCAGGAGGGCGCGGTGCCGAAGGGCGACGTGCTGGCGGCGGCGCGAATCGCCGGCATCATGGCCGCCAAGCGCACCCCCGAGCTCATTCCGCTCTGCCATCCGCTGCCGCTCGCCTCGGTCGCGGTCGATCTCGCCTGCGATCCAGGGCGCTCGGCGGTGGACATCGCCGCGACCTGCCGGCTGAAGGGCCGCACCGGGGTCGAGATGGAGGCGCTGACGGCGGTCGCGGTGGCCGCCCTTACCGTCTACGACATGTGCAAGGCGGTCGACCGATCGCTACGCGTCACCGACATCCGCCTCACCCATAAGAGTGGCGGGAAATCAGGCACTTACAAGGCTTCTTGATGATCTCAGTTGAAGAAGCCATCGGGCGGGTCACGGCCGCCTTCCAGCCCCTTCCCGCCGAGCAGGTGAGCCTCGAGGGCGCGCTCGGCCGGGTCCTGGCGGCAGACGTGGCCGCGCGCCGGACCCAGCCGCCGGCCGACATGTCGGCCATGGACGGCTACGCGGTCCGCGCCGCCGACGTCGCCGCCCCGCCCGTCAGCTTGCGGATCGTCGGCGAGGCCCCGGCAGGGAGGGCGTTCGCCGGGCGCGTCGGGCCGGGCGAGGCGGTCCGCATCTTCACCGGGGCGCCGGTGCCGGCGGGCGCGGACGCCATCGTCATCCAGGAGAACACCCGCCGCGACGGCGACCGGGTGACGGTGACGGAAGCGGCCGCGGCCGGGCGCTTCATCCGCCCCGCCGGCCTCGATTTCCGAGCCGGCGAGGCGCTCCTGAAGGCCGGCCGGCGGCTGACCGCGCGCGACGTGGGTCTGGCGGCGGGAATGAACGTCCCCTGGCTCGCGGTCCGCCGCCGGCCGCGGGTTGCGATCCTGGCCACCGGCGACGAGGTGGTGATGCCGGGCGATCCTATCGGCCCCGACCAGATCGTCAGCTCTAACAGCCATTCGCTCGCCGCCTTCGTCGCCGCCTGCGGCGGCGTCGCCACCGTGCTCGGCATCGCCCGCGACGACGCCGACTCGCTCAAGGCCCTGGCCGCCGGCGCGCGCGGCGCCGACGTCCTGGTCACCACCGGCGGCGTCTCGGTCGGCGAGCACGACTTGGTCGGGCGCGCGCTCGGCGAGGCCGGCCTCGAACTCGACTTCTGGAAGGTCGCCATGCGTCCGGGCAAGCCGCTGATGTTCGGCCGCATCGGCGAAACGGCGATGCTCGGGCTGCCCGGCAATCCGGTCTCGGCCCTGGTCTGCGCGACCGTGTTCCTGCGCCCGGCGATGGAGCGGCTCCTCGGCCTCGCTCGGGCGGAGACGGCCGCGGCGACGGCAGTGCTCGGCCGCGACCTTCCCGCCAACGACCGGCGCCAGGACTACCTCCGCGCGCGCCTCGGCCGGGCGGCGGACGGCGGTCCGGTCGCCACCCCGTTCGAGAAGCAGGACTCTTCCATGCTCTCGCTCCTAGCCGCCGCCGACTGCTTGGTGGTGCGCCCTCCCTTCGCCCCGCCCGCCAGCGCCGGCGAGACGGTCACGATCCTGCCTCTCGGCGGTGGCGCCTTCAGCATCTGAGGAATCGGCCCCGGGGGCTCCCCCCGGCGGCGCTTTTCCTCTTGACCTCGGCGGAGAACCAAACTAGAACATGTGCATGTGTTTCGCCTTTGTTCTAGATTTTGTAGGGGCGCCGCGGAGCGATCTCACATGTTGACCCGCAAGCAGTACGAACTCCTCCAGTTCATCGACCGGCGCCTGCGCGCGACCGGGGTTTCGCCCTCGTTCGACGAGATGAAGGACGCCTTGGGGCTGAGGTCCAAGTCCGGCATCCACCGCCTGATCACCGGGCTCGAGGAGCGGGGCTTTATCCGTCGGCTGCCGCATCGGGCGCGCGCGCTCGAGGTGATGAAGCTGCCCGAGAACATGCAGGCGCCGAGCCGGCCGGCGCCGGTGCCGAGCAACGTGGTCAAGGGCCCCTTCGACGCCCGCGCCCGCCGGGCCGTGCCCGAAAACCCGGCCCCGCGCGAAGCGGTCGAGATTCCCCTCTTCGGGCGGATTGCGGCCGGCACGCCCATCGAGGCCCTCTCCGATCCGTCGCGCACCATCGAGGTTCCGGCGGCGATGCTGGGCAGCGGAGAGTTCTACGCGCTCGAGGTCTCGGGCGACTCGATGGCCGGGGCCGGCATCTACGACGGCGATACCGTGATCCTCCACCGCCAGGACACCGCCGATAACGGCGCCATCGTGGTGGCGCTCGTGGACAACGAGGAGGTGACGCTGAAGCGCCTCCACCGCAAGGGCGGCTCGATCGCCCTGGAGCCCGCCAACCCGGCCTACGAAACCCGCATCTTCGGTCCCGACCGGATCAAGGTGCAGGGCCAGCTCGTCGGCCTGATCCGGCGCTATTAGCGACAGGGCCACGCCGCCGACTCAGCGCCGGTTCGCCGACCGGCGCCGGGGATCGGGGGGCCGAGAGCCTCCGTCCCGCCTCGGCACCCAGGGGCGCGCGCCGCGGAGCGCCCGGTCGCTCACCACCCGCACCCGCCCGCCCTCGATCCACAGCGCCTGCGCCCCGTCGCGCCAGAGGTCGAAGCGGTCGATCACGCCGAGACGCGTCGAGCAGCGCCCGCGCACCGGATCGAGGCTGACCACGAAGTCGGCCAGCCGGCAATCCTCGGCCAAGCCGCGAGCGTCCTCGACGATCGCCAGTCGCACTCCGTCGCGGACCAGAACGCAACCGACCGCGTCGCAGCGCACCCCACCCTCCCCGGACCCGTCCCGCGCCGACCAAGGCGCTCCCTCGCGGCCCTCACGGCGCAGCCAGACGTCGCGGCCGAAGCGGCCGCGAGTCTCGGTCGAGAAGCGAAGCTCGCCGTCCGCCTCGCGGAGCGCGAATAGGCGCGCGTCGGGCGAGATCAGCACGTCCGGCGGGCGCGCGAGCCCGATCGAGAGCATCCCGGCGGTGATGCCGGCGAGGCCGAGGAACCGCCAGGGCCGCCGCCACAGGCAGAGCCAGAGCCCGCCGAGGGCGACGAGGGCGAGCCCGGATGTCGGCATCTGCGGCACCCGCGCCACCGCCCCGGGCCACGACGCCACCGTCCCCGCCACCGCGAGCAGGAGGTCGATCCCCAGTCCCAACGGATCGAGCGCCAGCGCCTCCAGGCCGAAGAGCATCAGGAGGAACGCGACCAGCGCCCAGGGCATGATCCAGAAGGCGGTCAGCGGGATCGCCAGCATGTTGGCGGCCAGCCCGTAAACCGCAAAGCGATTGAAGTGGTAGGCGGCGAAGGGCGCGGTGGCGAGACCGGCGGTGAACGTGCTCAACCCGACCGCGAGCAGGTAGACGCCGGCCCGCCTGAGCGCGCTCGGCCCCCCGTCGGCGCCCGCGCGCAGGCGGACGAGCGGCTCCTTCACCGCCTCGTAGACCGCGATCAGGGCCACCACCGCGGCGAACGAGAGCTGGAAGCTCGGTCCCAACAGGCTCTCCGGGGCGGCGATCAGGATAGGCACCGCCGCCCACGCCACCAGCCGCATCGAGATCGCGGTCCGATCGAGGAGCACCGCCGCGATCACGATCAGGATCATCAGGAAGGCCCGCTGGGTGGGGACCGTCGCCCCGCTCACCAGGACGTAGGCGAGGGCGCCGGCGAGCGCGGCCAGCGCCGCCCACTTCTTGATCGGATGGCGCAGCGCCACCGATGGCGCCAGCGCCAGCCCGCCGCGCACGACGAAGAACAGCAGACCAGCCACCATGCCGACGTGCAGGCCGGAGATGGCGAGGAGGTGCGCCAGCCCGGAGTCGCGGAGCGCCGCCAGCGCCCCCTCGTCGATCGCGCTCCGATCTCCGACCATCAGGGCCGCCGCTACCCCGCCCGCCGGGCGGCCCTCGAACCCCTGCACCAGGCGGAGGAAGAGCCGCTGGCGGAAGGCGGCGAGCGCCAGGGCGCCGCCGCCCGCCGGCGCCTCCCCCAGCCGCTCCACCGGCCCGATCGCGTAGCCGACCGCTCCCAGGCGCTCGAACCACGCCGCGCGCTGGAAGTCGTAGGCCCCCGGCGCGACGGGAGACGGGAGCGGCCGGAGCACGGCGCGGAGCCGCACCCGCTCGCCGGGAAGCGCCGCCTCGTCGCGCGTGCCGACGTGAAGCCGGACCCGCGCCGGCACCCGCTCGGGCGGGAGCCCGGGAATGACGAGGTCCTCGATCAGGAGGCGCCGGCCGCTCGCCACGGCATCCACCCCCCGAACCGTCGCCTCGATCACCACCGGGCCGTGGCGCTTGACCAGCACCGGCGCGGCGACCGAGTGGGCCCGCCAGCCAGCGACGGCGAAGCCGGTCGCGAACGCGGCCAGCGCGAGAAGGGCCACCCCCAGGGCCGGCCGGCCCCGAAGCAGCGAGGCGAGCACGAGCGCGGCCCCCGCCGCCGCCGCCCCGGCCAGCGGCTCCGGCTCAAGGCGGAGCGCGAAATAGGCGGCGATGCCGGCGCCGAGCGCGACCGGAAGCCACAGCGCCCAGCGCTCGCGCTCCTCGGCGAAGCGGGCCGCGAACCAGCCCTCGGCGGCCCCGCTCGCCAACCCCGGCCCGGCCCGGCCGATCCCGATCAGTGCCATCCCGCGGCCCATGTATTTGGCCCGGCGAGTATGCTACACCTCCTGGCGCCGGCGGGGCGACGGCCCCGTTGCGCCGGCCAAGCCCTCGACCCTCGCAGAACCCGAGCGCCGCATCCGCCCTCATGACGGTCGTCAACCGATTCGCCCCCTCGCCCACCGGCATGCTCCACGTCGGCGGCGCCCGCACCGCCCTCTTCAACTGGCTGTTCAGCCGGCACCACGGAGGCACGTTCCTGCTCCGGATCGAGGACACCGACCGCGCCCGATCCACCCCCGAGGCGGTGCGGGTGATCATCGAGGGGCTGCGCTGGCTGGGGATCGACTGGGACGGCGAGCCGATCTTCCAGTCGACCCGATTCGCCCGCCACGCCGAGGCGGCCCGAGCCCTCCTGGCCGAGGGCAAGGCGTACCTCTGCTTCTGTACGCCCGCCGAGCTGGCCGAGATGCGCGAGGCCGCGCGGCGCGAGGGCCGGCCCCTGCGCTACGACGGGCGCTGGCGCGACCGCGACCCGGGCGAGGCCCCACCGGGGGTCCAGCCGGCGATCCGGCTCAAGGCCCCGACCGAGGGCGAGACGGTGATCGACGACCTGGTCCAGGGCGAGGTGCGGATCGACAACCGCCAGCTCGACGACATGGTGCTGCTGCGCGCCGACGGCACGCCCACCTACATGCACTCGGTGGTGGTCGACGACCACGACATGGCGATCACCCACGTCATCCGCGGCGACGATCACCTGACCAACGCCTTCCGCCAGGTGCAGCTCTTCAACGCCTTCGGCTGGCCGCTCCCACGCTTCGCCCACATCCCGCTCATCCACGGCGCCGACGGCGCCAAGCTCTCCAAGCGCCACGGCGCGGTGAGCGTGCTCGACTTCCGCGCCCAGGGGTATCTGCCCGAGGCCCTCTGCAACTACCTGCTCCGGCTCGGCTGGGCGCACGGCGACGACGAGATCATCAGCCGCGAGCAGGCGGTCGCGTGGTTCGATCTGGCAGCGGTCGGTCGCTCGGCCGCCCGCTTCGACTACGCCAAGCTGACCAACCTCAATGCCCACTACTTGAGGGAAGCGGCCGACGAGCGACTGCTGCCCATGGTCGTCGAAAGGATCGAGGCGACCCTCGGCCGCGGCCTCGCCGAGGGCGATGTCGCCCGGCTCCGCCGCGGGCTCGCGGGGCTCAAGCTGCGTGCCCGCACCGTGGTCGAGCTGGCCGAGAACGCCCTCCTCTACGTTCGCCCCCGACCGCTGCCGATCGACGACAAGGCGGCCCGGCTGCTCGCCGGCGCCGAGGCGTGGGCGACGCTGGCCGCGTTCGCCGAGGCCCTGGCCGGGGCCGAGGACTGGAGCGAGCCCGGCCTCGAAGCGCTCGCCCGCGCCTTCGCCGAGGCGCGGGGGCTGAAGCTCGCGGCGGTGGCCCAGCCGCTGCGGGCGGCGCTCACCGGCGCGACCGTCTCGCCGGGGATCTTCGAGGTCATGGTCGTGCTGGGCCGGGACGAGACCGTGGGGCGCATCCGCGACCGCCTGCCCGAGGAGGCGGGCGCGCGTGGCGGCTCGGATTGATTTGAGCGTGGTTATGGGCCATGTTTTGGAGTGATTTTCTGCGCCTGCGGCGCCCGGCCCGATCGGCGCCCGAGTGCGCGGCAATTTCCCACAAGGAGGATAATCCATGGCAACCGTGAAGTCCGGGGCCGGCAAAGCGCCGTCGAGGAGCGTCACCCTCAACATCGACGGAACCAATCAGGCGTTCACCTACCCCGTGCTCGAAGGAACGATCGGGCCGGGCGTGATCGACATCCGCAAGCTCTACGCCCAGACCGGGATGTTCACCTACGACCCGGGCTTCACCTCGACCGGGAGCTGCCAGTCGACCATCACCTACATCGACGGCGAGAAGGGCGAGCTGATGTACCGTGGCTACCCGATCGAGGAGCTGGCGGAACACTCCACCTTCCGCGAGGTCGCCTACCTGCTGCTCTACGGCGAGCTTCCCAACAAGAAGCAGAAGCAGGAGTTCGAGTCGATCATCACCCACCACACCATGCTCCACGAGCAGCTGAGGAGCGTCTATCAGGGGTTCCGCCGCGGCGCCCACCCGATGGCGATCATGTGCGGGGTGGTGGGGGCGCTCTCGGCCTTCTATCACGACTCGACCGACGTCATGAATCCCGAGCACCGCGAGATCGCGTCGCACCGCATCTTCGCCAAGATGCCGACCATCGCCGCCTGGGCCTACAAGTACTCGATCGGCCAGCCCTTCATCTATCCGCGCAACGACCTCGAATACGTCGCCGACTTCCTGCACATGATCTTCGCGATCCCGTGCGAGGAGATGAAGGTGAACGCGGTGGTGGCGCGGGCGCTGGATCGCATCTTCATCCTCCACGCCGATCACGAGCAGAACGCCTCGACCTCGACCGTGCGCCTGGCCGGATCGAGCGGCGCCAACCCCTTCGCCTGCATCGCCGCCGGCGTGGCGTCGCTGTGGGGCCCGGCCCACGGCGGCGCCAACGAGGCCGTGCTCAAGATGCTGACCCAGATCGGCAGCAAGGACCGCATCCCCGAGTACATCAAGCGGGCGCGGGACAAGGACGATCCGTTCCGCCTGTTCGGCTTCGGCCATCGCGTCTACAAGAACTACGATCCGCGCGCGAAGGTGCTGCAGGCGGAGGCGCGGAAGGTGCTGGCCGAGCTCGGGACCAAGAACGAGCCGCTGCTCGACATCGCCGTCGAGCTCGAGCGGATCGCCCTTCAGGACGAGTACTTCATCGAGCGCAAGCTCTACCCGAACGTCGACTTCTACTCCGGGATCATCTACCAGGCCATGGGCTTCCCGGTCGAGATTTTCCCCGTGCTCTTCGCGATCGGGCGGACCCCCGGCTGGCTGGCGCAGTGGGAGGAGGGCCTGCTCGACGGCGACCAGAAGCTCGCCCGGCCGCGGCAGCTGTAC
>JACQOE010000046.1 GCA_016202695.1 Pseudomonadota bacterium
GGCACCGGGAGCGCCGCCGGTGGTCTGCTGCGCCAGTACGGACACAGTGGGCGCCACGACAAACCCGATCAGGCTCAAGCAGACGAGAATCCAGCGCAGCGTGTTCATGCTATGCCTCAAGCAGTTGATTTTTTTCAGGACCAACAAGCAGGTGCGAGTATTCCCCTGTAGCAATTGGAAACTTAGGCCGATTTCGTCGACCAAGTCAACATCGGCGTGGATTGGCGCGGCCGGCCGGGCGGCGCCCTCGGACCCTCTTTAACTTACTGAATAATTGGTTGAATTCGTTCCTGTGGACCGTCCGATCGGATCGAGTCGGAAATGGTAAAGCCAACCCATAGCCCGGATTATTCAGTGCGCCCCGACGGCGCGTAGCACCAGTGGAGGTAGGTTCCACCCAGAGAGTTGTCGGTTGAGCTGGTAGCTGGCAAGCGGTTCGTTCGGGCAACCGATCGGATCGAAGCCTTGCGACGAAGGCCGCCTTGGGCGGTCGAGCGATCCAGCGGGCCGTAACGCGAGTGAAGCCCGAGCAGGCCTCGAAAGTGAAGTCGCGGATGCCGACCCGCCTGAGTAACGGGGAAGGCCGCGCGGGACGGGGAAGCAACCGACAGACGCACCCATCTCGATCCGCCGGGGTAGTGGGCACGGCACGTTGGAAGGGTGTTGCGGGTCATCGGGGGAGGCCCGTTGCGGTCGGAGGTCGCGCCTCCAACGCCGTAATTGTCGGCGGGCCGGGCGGGAGTCGGACAGGGTCATGGTACCGCTGAGGCCGGGTAATGCCGGCAGAGGGAAGGACCCTGACTTCTGGTGCGCTTTCGACGACGACGAGGAGCGGTGATTGGCGATCAGCCTGGCAACACCTGCAAGTATCCGGAGTCTTCAGAGGAAGCTCTATCTCAAGGCGAAGGCGGAGCCGGCCTTCTCAAGGCGAAGGCGGAGCCGGCCTTCCGCTTCTATCGGCTCTACGACAAGGTCTGGCGTGAGGACATCGTGGCTCATGCCCATGCGCTCGCCCGCGCGAATGCGGGGGCGCCGGGTGTGGACGGCGAGACTTTCGCCATGATCGAGGCGGCAGGGCTGGAGCAGTGGCTGGACGGCCTGCGCGAGGAACTGCGGCAGAAGACGTATCGGCCACAACCGGTGCGGCGGGTGATGATCCCAAAGCCCGGCGGCGGAGAAAGACCACTCGGCATCCCGACCATTCGGGACCGGGTGGTGCAGACCGCGGTCAAGCTCGTGGTCGAACCGATCTTCGAGGCAGACCTCGACGAGAGTGCTTATGGCTACCGCCCGGGACGGAGCGGGGCCGACGCGATCAGGGAAGTTCACCGGCTCGTCTGCCGGGGCTACTCGGACGTGGTGGACGCCGATCTGTCGAAGTACTTCGACACGATCCCGCACGCGCAACTGATGCAATCGGTGGCGCGGCGCATCGTCGACCGTCACGT
Source organism: Pseudomonadota bacterium (assembly GCA_016202695.1). Classification (GTDB taxonomy): domain Bacteria; phylum Pseudomonadota; class Alphaproteobacteria; order JACQOE01; family JACQOE01; genus JACQOE01. Next base: position 1,449 of record JACQOE010000046.1, read on the forward strand.
GCTGCGGCTGATCAAGCGGTGGCTGAAGGTGCCGGTCGAGGAGCGGGATGGCGACGGGACACGGCGCATGACGGGCGGCAAGGATGTGACCCGCGGCACGCCGCAGGGTGGGGTGATCAGCCCTGTCCTTGCCAACCTCTACATGAACCGGTTCCTGAAGCATTGGCGGACCACCGGACGGGGCGAGGCTTACCAGGCCTACGTCGTCTCCTATGCCGACGACTTCGTCATCCTCAGCCGCGGACATGCGGCCACGGCGCTGGCGTGGACGAAGGGGGTGATGACGAAGCTCGGCCTCGCTCTGAACGAGGCGAAGACCTCGGTTCGGGATGCCCGGCAGGAGCGGTTCGACTTCCTTGGCTACACGTTCGGCCCGCATCACTACCGGAAGGACGGCCACTGGTACTTGGGCGCTAGCCCATCGAGGAGGAGCGTGCAACGGCTCAAGGACAAGGTCGGCGAGATTCTGGTTCCCGGCAATAAGGGGCCGTGGCCCGAGGTACGCGACAAGCTCAATAGCGTGCTGCGGGGCTGGTCGGCCGTAAGCGTCCGGTGAGCCCCACGTTGCCTTGATGACAGGGGCTGCTCTCGGGGTCAGGCGACGGCGGCGGTTTGGGTAGCTGCCCAGCGCCAGGGCAAGAGCTCGTCGATGCGCCGGATCGGGTGGTCGGCGATGCCCCCCAGGGTGTCGCGCAGGTAGGCGTATGGGTCGAGCCCGTTCAGCTTGCAGGTCTCGATCAGCGAATAGACGAGCGCGGCGTGCGTGCCGCCGGTGTCCGAGCCGGCGAACAGCCAGTTCTTGCGTCCGAGCGCGACCCCGCGCAGCACATTCTCGGCCCGGTTGTTATCGATCTCCAGCCGCCCGTCGTTCGGATAGTGTGTGAGGGCCGCCCAGTGGGCGAGCACATAGCGGAACGCGCCGGCCAAGCTGCTCCTGGGCGCCAACCTGGCCAGCTGCGCCTCCAGCCAGCGCTTGAGCGCGTCGAGCAGGGCAACGGCGTGTTCCTGGCGCGCCGCTCGGCGCCGATCGGGCGGCTTGCCGCGAATCCGGTTTTCGATCTCGTAAAGGGCGCCGATCTTATCCAGGGCCTCGGCGGCGACCGGCGACCTGGTCGCCTCGTACAGCTCGAAGATCTTGCGCCGGGCATGGGCCCAGCAGCCGACCTCGATCATCCCGGCGTCCCGATAGAGCCGGTCCCAGCCGGCATAGGCGTCTGCCTGGAGATAGCCGCCGAAGTCCTTGAGGTGGTCGGCCGGGCGCGCGCCCTTGCGGTCGGGGCTGTAGCGGAACAGGGCCGCCGGTGGGGTCCGATCGCCGCTGTTGCGGTCGTCGCGCACGTAGACCCACAGGCGCCCGGTCTTGGTCCGGCCGCGACCGGGATCGAGCACCGGCACCGGCGTGTCGTCGGCGTGCAGCTTGGCGCCGGCCATCACATGGCGCCCAAGTGCCGCCCCCAGGGGGGTGAGCAGCCAGCACGCCCGCCCAACCCAGCCGGCGAGCGTCGAGCGCTCCAACTCGACGCCGCCGCGCGCGTAGATCGCCGATTGCCGGTAGAGCGGCTGGTGGTCGCAGTACTTGGCCACCAGCACCTGGGCAAGCAAGCCCGGCCCCGGCCGGCCGCGCTCGATCGGCAACGAGGGGGCAGGCATCTGCGTCACCGTCTCGCACGCGCGGCAGGCCAGGCGCGGGCGGACATGCCGGATCACCTTGAAGCGCGCCGGCTCCCAGTCCAGCACCTCGCTCACATCCGCGCCGATCTCGTGCAGCGGCCCGCCGCAGCAAGGACAGGCGCAGCCCTCGGGCTCGTGGCGCACCTCGGCGCGCGGCAGATGCGCCGGCAGCGGCCGGCGCACGGGCTTGAGGGAACGATCCGCATCGCATGGGGCGGCCGCCGGCGGCCTCGCCGCCTCGCGCGCCGCGATCTCCGCCTCGATCGCCTCCAAGGCCAGCTGCAACTGGTCGGGATCGCGCTTCTCCGAGGAGCGGCCGAACCTCAGACGCTTGAGTTTGGCGAGCAAGAGACGCAGCGTCTCGAGTTCATCCTCGCGGCGCTTGAGCTCCTGGTCCTGACGCTCGACCGTGGCCGCCAGGTCGCGCACCACCCGGTGCAGGAGCACGATGTCGGTGGGCAGCCGGTCGAGGTCGAGACGCATGACCTCTGTCTACAAAACTGCGACTCACCCCGGCCACAAAAATCAGCGGCCGCGAGCAAAAAAATCGCCGCTACACCGCACGCGGCCGCACCGCCTCGCCCTGGCTCACCGCGCGGCGCCAGTCGAGACCCTCGATCAGCATCGCCAGCTGCGCCACACTCAGCCGGATCGCGCCCTCCTCGACCCGCGGCCACACGAAGCGGCCGCGCTCCAGACGCTTGGCGAAGAGACACAGCCCGCTGCCGTCCCAATACAGCGCCTTCAGCCGGTCACCGCGCTTGCCGCGGAACAGGAACAGGTGCCCGCAGAAGGGATCGCACGCCAGGACCTGGTGCACCTGCGCGGCCAGGCCGTCGAACCCCTTGCGCATGTCGGTCGGCGCCAGGGCGAGATAGATCCTGGTGCCCGATGCCCAGGCGATCGCCATCAGCCGACCGCCATCAGCGCCTTCACCAGGCCGTGCAGCGCCGCCGCCTCGATGCCCGTCGAAACCCGCAGGCACAGCCCGTTCGGCAGCTCGATCTCGGCCAGAGCCCCGCGGTCCTCGGCCCGGCAGCCGGCCGGCCTCGGCTCCGGCGTGACCACAGCCGCCGCCGAGGTCGGCCGCACACCGTGCCCCTCCGCCAGCAGATGCACCGGCACGAATCCAGCCGCCGCCCCAGGGAACGGCCCGAACGCGCCCCTCCGCGCCAGCCGGCGCCACGTGAATACCTGGCTCGGGTTGAGCCCGTGACGCCTGGCCACCGCGGTCACCGAAGCCCCGGGCCGAAGACTCTCGCCGACGATGCCCAGTTTCTCCGCGAGGCCCCAACGCCGCCGCCGCTGCACCCCCGTGATCACCTCGACCCGCTCGATGCTGCTGTCAGTCATACGACCAGTCCTATGACCAGTCGTATCCCCGCGGCAATGTGGGGCTCACCGGACGCTTACGATCGAACTAACAACGAAACCAGAGCATATTGTTCTGGATCCATTTGCCGGCAGCGGTTCTACCTTGGTGGCCGCAAAGTTGCTCAAGCGCCAATTTATTGGCATTGAGA
>JACQOE010000049.1 GCA_016202695.1 Pseudomonadota bacterium
CGGAACCGCCTCCTCCTCAAGGCACACGACAAGGGAACGGGCCGGACGCTGGAGGTGGTCAAGTCGAACTACGGGCTCAAGGGCTCGATTGACCTTCATCATTCGGGCGACGTGCTGACCTTCCTCGATGATCTGGAAGCTCGGCAGGTTCAGGAAGTCGAACGGCGGGCCGTCCTCAGTTTGATTGCCCGGCTCCGGGAGAAGGGCGAGTCCGTGGTCAAGAATCACGGGAACGGAGTCAAGGTCCGGGAGTTGGCCGACATGCTCCAGGATGATGGCCTCAAGCTGACCCGCCGCGAAGTCGAGGCCCACTTGCGGGCGCTCATGATGGCGGGCGAAATCCACTGGCGCGGAAATTCCGGTGGCAAGAGGAGGCAGGCGGCAACCTACGAAATCGGCCCCCGGCCCGAGGGAGAAGGCGACGAATAGGGGTGACGCGCGGGGTGACGTACGGGGTGACGCGCGAGGTGACGCGCAGGTGGTGCAGGCGTCCTCGTCCCTGAACGCGACCGAGTGGTTGACGCGCCTGGTTGCGAACCGAGCATGTAGCTCGTCCCAGCAAGAGGCTTCGTCCGCATAGATTGTGCTGCCATGTAGGGCGCGCGCCTGGATGGTCGGCAGGGACTCGTCCTCCGAGCGGAACACGAAGGGCAACGTGCGCCCCTGGCGCTCGCGCATCACGACCACGACACGGCGCTTCCCGCTCTGGTGGATCGCTAGGCGACGGTCGCGCCGCTCGTCCTTCCGGTTCTCGGGCCGGACGTAGCCGCCGAAATAGGCGCCGTCGATCTCGATATGCCCGCCTAGCCGACGCGCCTTCATTTCGTCGCCCATCGCCTCGCGGAGCTTGTGGGCGAGGACAAAGGCGGTCTTGTACTGGACGTTCAGATCGCGGCTTAGCTGCAAGGCGCTGATGCCCTTCGCGCCATTGACGAAGATGGCGATGGCAGCGAGAAGGTTGCGGATCGGGAGCTTGCGGCTGGCGAATATTGTGCCCGTGGTCACGCTGAACTGCGACCCGCAGCCCTTACACTTGAAGATGCGGCGCGACCGGTACTCATAGACCGCGACGCATCCACAGCGCGGGCAGAAGGGCTCGCCATCACTCTCGGCCCAGCGGATTTCTTTGAACGCCCCGTAAGCCTCATCCTCGGCCAGGCGCATGACGTGCGCGAGGCTGAGAGTGCGGGCCTTGGCGGAAAGAAGGAAGTGCTGGGACACGGAACATCACCACATCCGATGCTTCTGTCATCGAATGTGGCGATATCGCATCTCGTTGTCAAGGGTATTTGTATCGGATATGATGGTGTCGGCCATCGGATATGGAGATAGCCGTGCCGACCAGCAAGGAATGGTCCGACCGCGTGAAGGGCATCCTCAAGGCGGAGTTGAAGCGCCGGGGCGTCAGCTACAAAGACCTAGCGGCACGCCTAGAGGCGATGGGAATTCACGAGACAGAGCGGAACATCAACAATAAGATCAGTCGCGGGGGATTCACCGCAGCATTCTTCGTCCAATGCCTCGTCGCCATTGGCTGCAAAGCCTTGCACTTGGAATAATCTTCATACTCTCCATGCCCTGCATGGGGCAGCCGCCGGATGCTTCACAGGAGAGGCCAGAGCAGAATAAAGAAGCCCGCCAATCCAACCAGCAACAAGCCGGCGATCAATCCGCCAAAGAACCGCCAGGGGTTTTGCCCGAAATCACACCCACTGAACCAACCGGCGCAACTCATAATCAAGACAGTGAGGACGCCGAAGGCTCCAATTCGGGCCAGCCCCTCTCTGAGTGGGAAGCCTGGGTAATATGGCGCGATACGCTGGCCCAATGGGTTATGGCCTTCTTTGGAGTTATCGCCACGTGTATAAGTATTTGGGCCGTTATTCTCCTCTGGCGAACCTTGAGCGTCACAAGGAAGGCCGTAGAAGAATCTAGGAGAGCTACTAAAGCGGCGGAAGATGCCGTTGCCATAACTAAAACCACTGCTGAGCAGCAATTGCGAGCATATATGTCGGTTAAGGACAACGGACTCGCATGGGAACTCAACCGAACAATTTGGGCTTCGATAGGAATTGAAAACTGCGGCCAGACGCCTGCCTATCAAGTGAAGGGCTGGCTCGGGCTCGGTGACGAGCCCGAAGAACGACCACCAGAGCCTCGGCCGACGGCCTCCCAAAACGATGTCGGACCGGGCCACTCCATTCATATTGCCAACAGGCATGGACCTATGGATGAACAAATGTGGGATGGCATTAGATCCAGAAACATTCTGTTCTATATGTGGGGAGAATTGAGCTACGTTGATGCATTCGGGAAGTCCCACATTACAAAATTCAAGGTTAGGCTCGACCCAGATCCCAGAGAAAATGCCTGGGTAACTTGCGAGGACGGCAATTATTCCGATTAAGAATGCTCTATTTCTCATGTCAGAGTCCTCCTGGCATTATGAGCAAGTCCCGATATATCCCCACTATGTCTTGGGAAATCTCAGGTGCGCTTGCTACCTAATGCCGGAGTTCGCCCGCGGCGCGGTCGAGGCCCTGCGCCAGCCCCTGGAGACCGGCCGCGCGATCATCGCCCGCGCCAACCAGCACGTGAGCTATCCGGCGCGGGTGCAGCTCGTGGCGGCCATGAACCCCTGCCGCTGCGGCTACCTGGGCGAGGCCGGGCTCGAGTGCTCACGCGCGCCCAAGTGCGCCGAGGAGTACCAGTCGCGCATCTCGGGGCCGCTCTTCGACCGCATCGACCTGCACGTCGACGTGCCGGCGGTGAACCCGGCCGACCTGACCCTGCCGCCGCCGGCCGAAGGCTCGGCCGAGATCGCGGCGCGGGTAGCGGCCGCCCGCGAGCGCCAGCGGGCGCGCTTCGGGCCGCTCGCCGCGGAGCCGCCGGTCCGCAGCAATGCCGAGGCCGACGGCAAGCTCCTCGAGGAGGTGGCCGAGCCCGACGCCGAGGGTCGCGCGCTCCTCTTCCAGGCGGCCGAGCGGATGCGCCTCACCGCGCGCGGCTATCACCGTGTGCTGCGGGTGGCGCGCACGCTCGCCGACCTCGACGGAGCCGAGCGGGTACGGAGGCTCCACATCGCCGAGGCGCTCTCCTACCGCCGGGTCGTGCCCGGGCGGGGGATTCTTCCGCGGGCGGAGTGAGCGCCCCTACCGCCTCACCAGCATCGGCCCTAGCGGGCGGCCGGCGAAGATGTGGACGTGGAGGTGCGCCACCTCCTGGTGGGCGTGCGCGCCCGAGTTGGCGAGGATGCGATAGCCGGTCTTCTCGGCGCCGAAGTCGCGCGCGATCCTGCCGATGGCGCGGAACAACCCGGCGATTTCGGCGTCGCTCGCCTTGGCGGTGAAGTCGTCCATCGACACGTACTTCCCCTTCGGCACCACCAGCACGTGGGTGGGCGCCTGGGGGTTGATGTCGTGGAAGGCGAGCACCTGCTCGTCCTCGTAGACCTTCTTGCACGGGATCTCGCCGCGCAGGATGCGCGCGAACACGTTGTCGTCGTCGTAGGCCATGGCCGGTCCTATCCCTCCGCCGCCGCCAGCGCCTCCAGGCGCGCCTTCTTCTCGGCGATCCCCGAGATACCCTCGCGCCGCTCCAGCTCCCTGAGCACGTCGCCGGGCGCGACGCCGGCGTCCGCCCACATCACCAGCAGGTGGTAGAGCACGTCGGCGCTCTCGTTCACCACCCCGTCGCGGTCCTTGCGCGCCGCCGCGATCACCGCCTCAACCGCCTCCTCGCCCAGCTTCTGCGCGATCTTGGCGGTGCCGCGCTTGAACAGCCGGGCGGTGTTGGAAACCTCGGGATCGGCGCTGCGTCGCGACTCGATCACCGCGAACAACCGCTCGAGCACGCCCTCGACCTCGGTGCCGAGGCCGGGCGGAGGCGCCGGCTCGCGGCGCTTGGTCTTGCCCTTCGACTTGAGCCCGCGCTTCGCCTTGGCCTTCTTCGCGACTCCGGCCTTGGCCTTGGCACTCGCCTTGGCCTTCGGCCTCTTCTTGCCCTTGTCCGCGCCCTTTGCCATCTCCGCCCCCGAGTCGCGCGTAACGCTTAGCGCCTTCCCGTGCCCTCGTCTAGCCGAACGGGCACGCCAGCGGCGGCCAGGTAGCGCTTGACCTCGCGGATCGAGTACTCGCCGAAGTGGAAGATCGAGGCCGCGAGCACGGCCGCCGCATGGCCCTCGGCGATGCCCTCGCGCATGTGCTCGGGGGTGCCGACGCCGCCCGAGGCGATCACCGGAATGCGAAGCGAGTCGGAAACTGCGCGGGTGAGGGCGAGGTCGAATCCCCGCTTGGTGCCGTCGCGGTCCATCGAGGTGAGCAGGATCTCGCCCGCCCCGGACGCCTCCATGCGCCTCGCCCAGTCGAGCGCGTCGAGCCCGGTGGGGCGGCGCCCGCCGTGGGTGAACACCTCCCACCGGCCGGGCCCCGACTGTTTGGCGTCGATGGCGACGACGATGCACTGGGTGCCGAATTTCTCCGCCGCCTCGGCCACGAACGGGGGCCGGGCGACGGCGGCGGTGTTGATCGAGACCTTGTCGGCGCCGGCCAGCAGCAGGGAGCGGATGTCCTCGATCGTGCGCACGCCGCCGCCGACGGTGAGCGGCATGAAGCAGGCTTCGGCCGTGCGCCGGACCACGTCGTAGAGGATGGCGCGGTCCTCGTGGCTGGCGGTGATGTCGAGGAAGCAGAGCTCGTCCGCCCCCTCACGGTCGTAGACCCGGGCCTGTGCGACCGGATCGCCGGCGTCGACCAGGGCGACGAAGCGCACCCCCTTGACCACGCGCCCATCCTTGACGTCGAGGCAGGGAATGATGCGGACCTTGAGCATCGCCGCCGTCCGTTCACCCGCTCAGGCGGCGAGGAGGGCGAGCGCGGCCCGGGGCTCGATCCGCCCGTCGTAGAGCGCCCGCCCACAGATGACTCCGGTCACGCCCACCCCCTCCAGCGCCTTCAGCGCCCTGAGATCGGCGAGCGAGGAGATGCCGCCCGAGGCGATCACCGGCGTGGTCAGGGCCTCGGCCAAGGCCGCGGTCGCCTCCAGGTTCGGCCCGGCAAGCACGCCGTCACGCTCGATGTCGGTATAGACGATCGCCGCCGCGCCCGCGTCCTCGAAGCGGAGCGCAAGCTCGCGCGCCGGAACCTCGCTCGTCTCCGCCCAGCCCTCGACCGCGACCCTGCCGGCGCGGGCGTCGATGCCGACCACGATCCGCCCGGGATGGCGCCGGCAGGCGGCGCGCACCATCTCGGGCCGGCGGAGCGCCAGCGTCCCCAGCACCACCCGTTCGACCCCGGCCGCGAGCCAGCGCGCGAGCGTCGCCTCGTCGCGCACCCCGCCGCCGAGCTGCACGGGAAGCTCGGCCGCCGCCAAGATCGCGTTCACCGCCGCCGCGTTCACCGGCCGGCCGGCGAAGGCGCCATCGAGATCGACCACGTGCAGCCAGGCGAAGCCGGCCGCGGCGAAGGCGCGGGCCTGCGCCGCCGGGTCGACGTTGAACATGGTCGCCGTGGCCATGTCGCCCCGCTCCAGGCGCACGCACCGGCCATCCTTCAGGTCGATGGCGGGAAAAAGGATCATGGCCCGGGCTCGTCGAGCCGCTTGTAGTAGTAGTGGCCGGGGATCGAGTCGCCGTTGACGATCGCGTAGCAGGGGTGCGTGCCCCAGCGCGTGAACGCGAGCGACTCGTAGAGCTGGATCGCCGCCTTCTGGGTCGCGCGCACGTCCAGGTTCAGGACCTTGAGGCCGAGCGAGCGGGCGACCTGCTCGATCTCCTGTACCAGCATCCGCGCCAGCCCGTGGCCGCGCGCCCAGGGGGCGATGAACGAGGCGGTGAGCTGGCCGGCGAAGGCCTGCGCCTCGTTGTGCTTGGGCGCGCGCACGAGCTGGGCCGAGCCGGCGATCGTGCCGCCGAGGCGGGCGACGACCAGGGTCCGCTCGGGCACCAGAAGCACGCCCTGCCAGTAGCGCTCCAGGGTCTCGCGGGTGGGAGCGCGCACCCAGCCGAAGCCGCCGCCGTCGATGATCGCCGCGGCGGTGGCGTTGCACAGGTCCTCGAGTTCGGTCTCGTTCAAGCTCTCGATTCGCTGGACGACGCGTTCCATCGCTCAGGGCTGCCACTTCAAGAAGTTGGAGATGAGGGTGAGACCGATAGCCTGACTCTTCTCGGGATGGAACTGGGTGCCGATCACATTGTCGCGCGCGACCGCGGCGGTGACCAGCCCGCCGTACTCCACCACCGCGAGCACGTCGGCGGCGCGCGCGCAAGCCAGATGATAGCTGTGCACGAAGTAGGCGTGGCAGCCGGGCGCGAGGCCCGCCAGCACCGGGTGACGCCCCGGTTCGAAGCGAAGCTCGTTCCAGCCCATGTGCGGGACCTTGAGCGCGGGATCGGCGGGGGCGAGAGCGACCACCTCGCCGGCGATCCAGCCGAAGCCCTCGTGGCGTCCGTGCTCGAGGCCGGCCTCGGCCAGGAGCTGCATGCCGACGCAGATGCCGAGGAAGGGCTTGCCCCGCCGGCGCACCTCCTCCTCCAGCGCCTGGCGCATGCCGGAGAGCGCCTCCAGCCCGCGCTTGCAGTCGGCGAAGGCGCCGACCCCGGGCAGCACGATGTGGCTGGCGGCGCGAAGCGCGTCCGCCTCGGCGGTGACGACGACGGAGCCCTCGCAGCCGGCCTCGGCGAGCGCGCGCTCGAACGCCTTGGCCGCCGAGCGGAGGTTGCCCGAGCCGTAGTCGACGATGGCGATCCTCAGGGCCATAGCCCGTCCTCGAGCCCGGTGGCGCGAAGCGGCGGCGGCGGGCCCCAGCCCGGGATCGTCGGCCGGGGGCCGCCGGCGCGGAAGAGCTCGGGCTGCTCCTCGCCGAGCCGCCGCTCGGCCGCCTCGCGATTCGGTCCCGAGACCACGCCCGCGAGGCGGAAGCCGCGCCGCCCCAGCTCCCAGCGGCGAAGGTCGTTGGCGAAGACGCCGGCGGCGAGGAGGTAGGCAACGCCGAGCGCCGCCTCCAGCGCCTCGCTGGCCGCCACAGCCTCGACCACGAGCCCGAGGGCGAGGCCGGCAAGGGCGAGGATCAAGCAGGTCCGCCAGAGGCCGTGCCAGAGCCCCCAGAGGAGCGGCAGCAGGAGCGCCGGCCAGCAGAACCCCTCCTTGACCAGGACGACGTCGGCCTCGCCGGAGGGGGAGGGGCGCACATGCACGGTGTAGACCCGCATCGCTCGACCCGGAGCTCCGCCCCGCTCCTAGAGCGAGCCCACCAGCACGCCCTTGGTCGAGGGCACCCGCAAACCGGCGCGCGGATCGACCGCCACCGCGGCGCGGAGCGCCCGTGCCAGCCCCTTGAAGCAGGACTCGACGATGTGGTGATTGTTGGTGCCGTAGAAGGTCTCGACGTGGAGCGTGAGGCCGGCGGCCTGGGCGAAGGCGTGGAACCACTCGCGGAACAGCTCGGTGTCCATCTCCCCCACCTTGGGCCGGTCGAAAACCACCCGCCAGACCAGCACCGGGCGGTTGGAGATGTCGAGCGCGACCCGCGAGAGGGTCTCGTCCATCGGCACCGTCGCCGCCCCGAAGCGGGCGATCCCCCGGCGGTCGCCGAGCGCCTTGGAGACGGCCTCGCCGATGGCGATGCCGGTGTCCTCGGTGGTGTGGTGGAAGTCGATGTGCAGGTCCCCCTCGGCCTTGACCTTGAGGTCGATCAGGCTGTGGCGCGAGAGCTGCTCGAGCATGTGGTCGAGGAAGCCGATCCCGGTGGCGACGGCGTAGGCCCCGGTGCCGTCGAGGTCGACCTCGACCCGGATGCGGGTTTCCTTGGTCGCCCGCTCGACGGCGGCCCGTCGCCCGCGTGCTGCAACCTTGGGCATCTGGCTCTCCTCGCTGGCCGGAGGCGGGGCCGGTGCGCCCCGCGCCGGGTCTTAACTAGCAGGATGGCGGCGCTTCCGCCAGCGGGCGCGCGCGCCCTCAAGAGGCGCCGCCTTGATCCGGCGGATTTCCGGCCCACATTCCCTCTGTTATTTTGCCCTCGCTTCTGCCCGATTTCCTGCTTGAGGGGCTTCCCGCACCCATGACCCCGAACCCTCAGAGTGCCTGGCACGGCACCACCGTCCTCTCGGTCCGCAAGGCCGGGCGGGTGGTGGTGGCCGGCGACGGCCAGGTCACCTTCGGCCAGACGGTGATCAAGTCGAACGCGCGCAAGGTTCGCCGCCTCGCCGGTGGCAAGGTGATCGCCGGCTTCGCCGGGGCGACCGCCGACGCCTTCACGCTGTTCGAGCGTCTCGAGACCAAGCTCGAGCAGTACCCGGCCCAGCTCACTCGCGCCTGCGTCGAGCTGGCCAAGGACTGGCGCACCGACCGCTACCTCCGCCGGCTCGAGGCGATGATGGCGGTCGCCGACGCCGAGGTATCGCTGGTGCTCTCGGGCACCGGCGACGTGCTCGAGCCCGAGGACGGGCTGATCGGCATCGGCTCGGGCGGGCCGTTCGCGCTCGCCGCCGCCCGGGCGCTGATCGACCTCGACGGCCACGACGCCGCGGCGATCGCGCTCAAGGCGATGCGAATCGCCGCCGGCATCTGCGTCTACACCAACGACTCGATCGTCGTGGAGAGCCTGTGAACCGCGCCCTGCAAACCAGCTTCAGCCCGCGCGAGATCGTCTCCGAGCTCGACCGCCACATCGTCGGCCAGAAGGATGCGAAGCGGGCGGTGGCGATCGCGCTCCGCAACCGCTGGCGCCGCCTCCAGCTCAGCGAGGACCTGCGCGAGGAGGTGCTGCCCAAGAACATCCTGATGATCGGCCCCACGGGGGTGGGCAAGACCGAGATTGCGCGGCGCCTCGCCCGCCTGGCGCAGGCCCCCTTCCTGAAGGTGGAGGCGACCAAGTTCACCGAGATCGGCTATGTCGGGCGCGACGTCGAGCAGATCGTGCGCGACCTGGTCGAGGGCGCGATCGTGATGTCGCGCGAGCGGCTGCGCAAGGAGGTCTCGGCCAAGGCCGAGATGCACGCCGAGGAACGGGTGCTCGACGCGCTGGTGGGCAAGACCGCCTCGGCCGAGACGCGCCAGAAATTCCGAGTCATGCTCCGTCAGGGCAAGCTCGACGACAAGGAACTCGAATTGGAGTTTCAGGACACCGCCTCTCTCCAGCTCCCGACCCTGGACATCCCCGGAGTGCCGGGCGCGCAGATGGGCATGCTCAACCTCAACGAGATGATGGGGAAGATGTTCGGCGGGCGCACCAGACTCCGGCGCATGACCGTGGCCGAGGCCCACGGCGTGCTGGTGCAGGAGGAAGCCGACAAGCTCCTCGACCAGGACCGGGTGGTGCGCGACTCGATCGACGCGGTCGAGAACAACGGCATCGTCTTCCTCGACGAGATCGACAAGATCGCCGCCCGCTCCGAACGCTACGGCGCCGACGTGAGCCGCGAGGGCGTGCAGCGCGACCTTCTGCCCCTGATCGAGGGCACCACCGTGATGACCAAGCACGGGCCGGTGAAGACGGACCACATCCTCTTCATCGCCTCGGGCGCCTTCCACCTCGCCAAACCCTCGGACCTTCTGCCCGAGCTTCAGGGGCGGCTCCCCATACGGGTGAACCTCGACCCCCTCTCGCGCGACGATTTGCGCCGCATCCTCACCGAGCCCGAGGCGAGCCTGGTCAAACAGTACACGGCGCTGATGGCGACCGAGGGGGTGACCCTCACCTTCGCCGACGACGCGATCGCCGAGATCGCCGCGCTGGCCGAGGAGATCAACCAGAACGTCGAGAACATCGGCGCGCGCCGCCTGTACACGGTGATGGAGCGGCTCCTCGACGAGATCAGCTTCACCGCCACCGACCGCACCGGCGAGACCTTCGTGATCGACGCCGCGATGGTGCGCGCGCGGGTCGGCGACCTGGCCAAGAACGCCGATCTCTCGCGCTTTATCCTGTAGCTTTATCCTGTAGAGGGCGTTCCCCGGGGCGTTGCCAGCCGTCGGGTCAGCCCGTCCGGCCCCGGTCGGGGTCGATCTCGGCGATCAGGCGGCAGATGGTTTCCTCGGGCAGGCGCGCGATTCGCGCCGCCAGCAGGTTGGCCAACTCCGTCGCCGCGGCACTCAAGCGCGCGGTATCGACCACCACCCGGGGGTGTGAGAGTTCGGCCAAGCGTTTCATCTCCTCGGCCTCGTCCCAGATCAGGCCGAAGTACTCGCAGATCTGATGCACCAGGCCGGCCGAGGGCCGGCCCTTCCGCCCATGCTCGAGGGCCGAGAGGTAGGCGGCCGAGATGTGCAAATCCTCGGCCATCTCGCGCTGGCTGAGGCCGCGCGCCCGGCGCAAGCCCCGAACCCGCTCGCCGAAGGGGGTCATCGCCGGCGCTTCAGGAGCACGTAAAGCGCGCCTTCGCCGCCGTGGCGGGCGCGGGCGCGGGCGAAGCCGAGGACAAGGGGCCGGAGCTCCGGCCCGTTCAGCCAGCGCGGCACCTGCTCGTAGAGCACGCCGACGTCGAGCGCGGCGCGTCCGGTCTCGTCCTGCCGCACCCGCGCCCCCTTGCCGGTGATCACCAGCACCGCCCTCCGCCCGGCGTGGTGAGCGGCGTGGATGAACTCGAGGAGCGCTCGGCGCGCCGCGGCGCGGGTGTGGCCGTGGAGATCGAGCCAAGCCTCGATGGGGAGCTGGCCGCGCCGGAATCGCTCGGCGGTGCGCCGGTCCACGCCGGGCAGGAGCCCGGTCTCCAGATCGGCGGGCGGCGCCGGTGCGGGCTTGGGCCGGGCCGGCGCCGCACCGGGCCCGGGCTTATTTCGTTTGGCCGGAGCCGGGGCCGGTTTCGCCTTCGCCTCCGGCGCCGACGGAGGCCCAGGTTCGGCCTCCCGCTTGCGCAGCCGCTCGGCCCCGCGCATGGCGTACTCGAAGAGCGTCGATTCCTCGCCGCTCACGCTCCGCTCGCGCCGGGAGGGGCGCGTCGGGCCCTTATCTCCCGCCGCCATCGCCCCCCTCGCCCGCCTCCGCCACCAGCACGATGTGCACCCGCCGGGGCCCGTGCACGCCGAGCTCGATCGTCTGCTCGATGTCGGCCGAGCGCGAGGGCCCCGTCACCCACATCACGTTGCGGGGAAGAAGGCCGGCGCCCACCCGGCCGGTCTCCTCGCGGAGCCGCTGCCACGCCTCCTCGTAGGAGGCGACGACGCGCGATTCGCGAAGCACCGCGATGTGGGTCTCGGGAAGAAGGTTAAGGGTGGTCGGCGAGGCCGGCCCCGAGGCGAGCATCAGGGTTCCGGTCTCGGCGATGCCAGCGAAGGCGGTGGTCACCGAGACCGCGTCGTCGGCTTCGGCCCGACCCTTGCGCAGCCGAAGCAGGGGCTCGTCCTCCCACGGCACCCGTTCGAGCCACTGGTCGGGGGCCATTACCGCCGTGCTCGGCAGGTTCCGCTGGGCGAGGTAGGCGGCGATCGCCCCGGGAACGGCCGCCGGACCCGCGATGCGCGCGACGGTGGCGAATTCCGCTTCCGCCCGCTCGACGAACCGCCGGACGCGCTCCGCCCCGTCGTGCCGCGCGATCGCCGGCAGGAGGTGAGAAGGGTGCTCGACGAGGCGCCGCTCGAGGGCCGCGCGGCGCTCGGCGTCGAGCGGGCCCCGCCGCAGGCCCCGGCGGATCGCGTTCAGGATCGCCTCGCGGGCCCCGGCCATCGCCCCCTCACCCGCCGCCCGCGCGCCTGCGGGCGGCCCACAGGTCCTGGAAGCTCCGCCCCTCGGGGGCGGGGAGGTCGCGCCCCAGCGTCCAGCCGCCGGCGAGGGGAAGCGAGCGCAACCGCCCGCGCCCACGCGCCAGCCGCGCCAGGAGCCGCGCCGCGAGCCCAAAGACCAAGCGGTAGAGCGCCGGGCGTTTGGCAAGGAACACCCAGGCCCTGAGCCCATAGCGGGAGGCGGCCGGGGTCAAGCGGCGCTCGAACTCGCGCTCGCGCCAGTGGCGCATCATCCTGGGGAGCGGAATCTTCATCGGGCAGACGGCCTCGCAGCGCCCACAGAACGACGAGGCGTTGGGCAGGTCCCGCGCCCGCTCGATCCCGATCAGCGCCGGCGTGAGCACGGCCCCCATCGGCCCCGAGTAGACCCAGCCATAGGCGTGCCCGCCGACCGCGCCGTAGACCGGGCAGTGGTTGATGCAGGCGGCGCAGCGGATGCAGCGGAGCATGTCCTGGAACTCGCCGCCGACCAGGGCGCTGCGGCCGTTGTCGAGCAGGATCACATGGTACTCCTCGGGCCCGTCCGGGTCGCCCGGCCGGCGCGGGCCGGTGGAGAAGGTGGTGTAGGTGGAGATGTCCTGGCCGGTGGCCGAGCGGGCGAGGACGCGCAGGATCGTCGAGACATCCTCGAGGGTGGGAACGACCTTCTCGATGCTGGCGAGCACGACGTGCGCCCGGGGCAGCGTCTGGGTAAGATCGCCGTTGCCCTCGTTGGTGACGATGACCGAGCTGCCGGTCTCGGCGATCAGGAAGTTGGCGCCGGTGATGCCGACGTCGGCGGCGAGGAACCGCTCGCGCAGCACCTCGCGCGCCTCATCCAGCAGTTCCTTGCGCTCGGTCCGCGGCCGCGCGCCACGCCCCGGGTGATGCTTGGCGAAGGCCTCGGCCCACTCCTCCTTATTGAGGTGGAAGGCAGGGGCGATGATGTGGCTCGGCGGCTCGCCGCGAAGCTGGATGATGTACTCGCCGAGATCGGTCTCGACCGGCGTGATCGCGTGCGCGGCGAGGAAGTCATTGAGGCCGATCTCCTCGGCGATCATCGACTTGCCCTTGGTTACCAACCGGGCCCCCAGGCGCCGGCAGATCGAAAGCACGACGGCGCGCGCCTCCTCGGCGTTCGCGCACCAGTGTACCTCGCCGCCGTTGGTGCGCACGTTCGCCTCGAAGATCTCGAGGTAGGCGTCGAGATTGGCGAGCGTGTGGTCCTTGATCCCGCGCGCGATCTCGCGCAGCGCCTCGAACTCGGGCAGCCGCGCGATCGCCTGGCGTCGGCGGTCGAGGAAGGTGCCTCGCGCCTTGCCCAGCGCGCGCTGGAGCGCGGCGTCGAAGAGGCCCCGCTCGGCCTCGGCCTTGAAGGCGTGACTGGTCGGCTGCACTAGCCGCCCTCGCCCTCGGCGGCGCCGATCGGGGGCGCGTCGTCGGTCATCCCGGCCAGCACCTCGGCCACATGCCGCGCCCGCACACGCGCCCCCTGCCGGTGCAGCTTGCCGGCGATATTCATCAGGCAGCCCATCTCGCCGGCGAGCACGGTGCCGGCGCCGGTCTTGATCACGTCGGCGGCCTTGTCGCGCACCATGCGATCCGAGATCTCGGGATACTTGACGCAGAACGTGCCGCCGAAGCCGCAGCAGACCTCGGGCTCCGCCAGCTCGCGCAGCTCCAGTCCCTCGACCGCGGCGAGGAGCGCCCGCGGCTCGGCCCTCACCCCCAGCTCGCGCAACCCCGAGCAGCCGTCGTGATAGGCGACGGCACCGGCGAAGCGGGCGCCGGTGGCGGCGACGCCGAGGACGCGGACCAGGAACTGGGTCAGCTCGTAGGTGCGCGCCGCTAGCTCCTCGGCGTCCCTGCGGGCATCGGGCTCGTCGGCGAAGAGGGCCGGATAGTGCTCGCGGATCATCGCCGCGCAGCTCCCCGAGGGCGCGACCACGTAATCGAATCCCCGGAAGGCGGCGATCACGCGGCGCGCGATCTCGCGCGCGTCCCCGCGGTCGCCGGAGTTGTAGGCAGGCTGGCCGCAACAGGTCTGCGCCCGCGGAACCTCGACCCGGCAGCCGGCCTGTTCGAGGAGCCGGATCGCGGCGAATCCCACCGTCGGACGAAAGAGGTCCACGAGGCAGGTGACGAACAGTCCCACCCGGGGCTTGTCGGCTGCGTCGGCCATGGCCCCCTCTCTTATCCCACGCGCCGGGCGAAGGAAAGTCGTGGCCGCGCGACCGCTCAGGAAGTGGGCCGGCTTTTCGGCAGAAGCAGGAAGTAGCGGCCGCGGCTTTTCATCCGCCCAGCGCGCTCCTCGGCCTCGGCCCCGGCGCCCCAGAAGAGATCGCCGCGGATCGGGCCGCGGATGGCGCCGCCCGTGTCCTGGGCGAGGACCAGGCGGCGAAGGCGCGTCCCAGCCGCGAGCGGGTCCTCGAGGTCGAGCCAAAGGGGCACGCCGAGGGGAACGAAGAGGGGGTCGACGGCGAGGCTCCGCCCGGGCGTGAGCGCCACCCCGAGCGCGCCGACCGGGCCGTCGCCGGGGACGACGCGGAAGAAGACGAACGAGGGATTTGCGGCCAGCACCTCGGCCGCGGCCTTGGGGTTGGCCTTCAGCCACACGCGGATCGACTGCAGCGACGCGCCCTCGCGCGCGAGCGCGCCCCGCTCGATGAGCACCCGGCCGACCGACACGTAGTCGTGCCCGTTCTGGCCGGCGTAGCCGATCCTGACCGTCTGCCCGTCGGGCAGCCGAACCCGGCCCGAGCCCTGAACCTGGAGGAAGAAGGCGGCGATGGGATCGTCCACCCAGAGGAGCTCGAGCCCCCGGCCGGCGAGCCCACCGCCCTCGATCTCGCGTCGCGATTCGTAGGGTCTGAGCCAGCCCTCCACCACCTTGCCGGCGATCCGTCGGCCCCTGAGCTCGTCGCGGAAGAGACCGAGGTCGACCATCACCAGGTCGTCGGGCCGGCGGTAGAGAGGGACAGTGAACTTCTCCCCCTGCGTCCACGACCCCTCGAGCTCGGGCTCGTAGTAGCCGGTAAAGAGGCCCTCCGCGCCGCCCCCGGCGGAAAGGGCGAACGGCGTGAACCAAGTCTCGAAGAAGCGCCGCGCCGCTCCCTCCGCTTCCTCCCCGCCGCCCCCCGCGACGAGCGCGGCCGCGGCCGCGCAGGGCGCCCGCCAGGCGCCGACCGCGCCGAAGCGAGGATCGAGCGCGAGCGCCCGCTCGTCGGGAAGGGCGTCGATCCGCCGGCAAGTGGCGAGAAGGGGTGCCAGGGCCGCGGCGTGGTTGTCGGCCTGCCAGCCGGGAAGAACGTCGAATCCGACCGGCTCGAGGTCGAGCCGGCGCGGTTCCTCGACGCGCGGCGCACAGGCAACCAGCAGCACTACAAGGGAGAGGGAGAAGACGCTCGCGGCCTGGCGCGCAGAGCCACGACCCACGGCCGGACCCCCTAATCGGGACTCCGGGTCGCGGCAAGCATCCAGTTGGGGTCGCGCGAGCGGCTGTCGCGCGTGAACGTCCAGACGTCGGTCACCGACGTCACCCCCTCCGGCGTCCCTGCCACGACCTTGCCCTCGGCGTCGTGCATCAGGTTGATCTGGTCGCTCACGAACTTGACGGTGACAACGCCGGTCGAGCCCTTGACCTCGGCGCCCACGATCTCGGCGGAGGTCATGCCGACCAGGGTGTGCTTGAGGCTCTGGCCGCCGCGCTCGCGCGCCGCGATCGCCGACTCGAAGTCGCGGAACACGTCGTCGCTGAGCAGCGCGCGGAGCGTCGCCCGGTCGCCCGCCGCGAAGGCGGCGATGATAATCTCGAAAGCCGACCGGGCGCCGTCGAGGAAGCGTTCGGGATCGAACGTCCGGTCGGCCAGCCGCAACCGGGTAAGCCCGGCCGCGACCAGATCGGAAAGCTTCGTCTCGGCCTCGCCCTCGCCCGCCGGGGCCTCGCCCGCCGGGGCCTCGAGCGCCGGCGGCGGCTCGGCGGCCTCGGCCTCGCCCGGCTGGGTGCGGGGGGAGAGGCGCGGATCGTGGCGCTGCCGCTCGTGGCCGGTGCGCCTGCCGAGCACGCTCCTCAGGCGCAACACCAGGAAGGCCGCGACCATTGCGAAGAAAATGATGTCGAGAAACTGCACGTCGTCCATGGACCCCGGCGCCGAAACCGCCAGCACGGCCAGGTCGCCCCTGCTGGACCTCGGCGCGCCCGTGCTGTAGAGAGGGGGCGGACCGGCGCCTAGCCCCGTCCCGCTCCTCGGTTGTAACTCTCCATTTAAATAGCCCTTCGCCGGCAAGTTCACAAGCATGCGCCTCCTGCTCCTCGTCGCGCTCATCAGCTTGCCCGTGGCCGAAATCGCGCTCTTCGTCGAGGTCGGCGGCCGCATCGGCCTGTGGCCCACGCTTGCCGTAATCGTCGTCACCGGGTTAGCGGGGCTCTGGCTGCTCAGGGCTCAGGGGCTCGCCGTGCTCAGGCGGGCGCGCGAGTCGCTGGAGCGGGGCGAGATGCCGCTCGCCGAGGTCTTCGACGGCGCCTGCCTGCTGGTCGCCGGGGCGTTGCTGTTCACGCCTGGCTTCCTCACCGATGCGATTGGCCTCGCCCTCCTCGTCCCGGCGGTGCGGCGGTTCCTGCGCCGGCTCCTCCGGCGCTATGCGCTCAAGGGCCTCCACCTGGAGCCGCCAGCAGGTGCTCCGCCGCCCGGCGGCACGGTGATCGAGGCCGAGTACGAGGTGGTCGACGTGGGCGGCGCGCCGGGGCCGGACGCCGGGCGCCGCGACGGGCGGAGCGGGGGCCGGCTATGATCCTTCTCCGCCACGGCCAGTCCGAGTTCAACGTCGTCTTCGGCCAAACTCGTAAGGACCCGGGCATCAAGGACCCGCCGCTCACCGTCGAGGGCGAACGCCAGGCGCGGGCCGCCGCCGAGGCCCTCGCCGGCCGCCGGATCGATGTCCTCGTCGCCAGCCCCTATACGCGGGCGTTGCAGACCGCCGATATCCTTCGCCGCGCGCTCGCACTCGAGGTCCGGATCGAGCCCCTGGTGCGCGAGCGTGCGGCCTTCACCTGCGACATCGGGACGCCCGCCTCCGAGCTGGGGCGCCTTTGGCCCGTTTTCGACTTCAGCCACCTCGACGAGACGTGGTGGTCGGAAGAGGAGGAGACGCCCGAGCTGCTGCTCGGCCGCTGCCGCCGCTTCGCCGCGCACGCGGCGGCGCTGGAGCACTGGCACCGGCTGCTCATCGTCACCCACTGGGGCTTCATCCGCGGCCTCACCGGCCGGCGAGTCGCCAACGGCGAGTTGGTTCCCTACGATCCGACGGTCGGCGTCGTTGTGCCCGCCCCCGATCCGTGGTAGGCGTCGCGCGCGAGACGCCGAGGAGCCCGACCATGGCCGAAACCCCGCAAGCCCCGCCGGGCGCCCAGCCGCCCGCCGGCCAGCCCGCACCTCTGACGATCAACCTGCAATACGTGAAGGATCTGTCCTTCGAGGTGCCGGGGGCGCCCGAGATCTTCACCCGGCTCAAGGAACCGCCCGAGATCACGGTCAACGTCGACGTGCAGGCTCGCCGTCTTGGCGAGACCGTCTACGAGGTCATGCTCAACGTCGCCACGACCGGCAAGATCAGGCAGGAGACCGCCTTCGTCGCCGAGCTTTCCTATGGCGGCGTCTTCACCCTCAACAACATTCCGCCCGAGCACACCGAGCTGGTGGTGCTGGTCGAGTGCCCGCGGCTCCTGTTCCCCTTCGCGCGCCACCTCGTCGCCAACGCCACCCGCGACGGCGGTTTCCCGCCGCTGATGATCTCGCCCATCGACTTCCTCGCCATGTACGCGCGCCGCAAGGCCGAGACGGCGAAGGAACGGGGGACGACAGAGAAAGCCCAGCCGCCGGCCAGCGGGGCGGCGACCTGACCCCGTCTCGCGGGACGATCACGCCAGCCAGATCGGGTTCTTCAACCGGGCGAGGAACGCCCGATGGCGAGCGATCTCGTCTTCACTCGGGGCGTGCGGGCGTGGCCGGCGGACCTTTCCCGGCGCGGCCGCGCTCGCCAGCGCCGCCGCCGTATCGCCGACGACGAGATCGAGACCGGGCTGGCGACCGCCGATCAGCTCGAGGTAGACCTCGGCCAGAAGCTCGGCATCCCGCAGTGCGCCGTGCTTGTCGCGGGCAGAGTTGTCGATGCCGAACCGCCGGCAGAGCGCATCGAGACTGGCGGTGGCGCCGGGAAACCGCCGGCGCGCCAGCTCGACGGTGTCGACCACCTCGGCCGCCTCGAGCAAGCCGCGCTCGATCCGCGCCAGCTCGGCGTTGATGAAACGAAGGTCGAAGGCGGCATTGTGGATCACCAGCCTCGCCCCCTGAACGAACTCGGCAAGCCGATCGGCGACCTCGGCAAAGCGTGGCTTGCTCCTCAGCATCTCGGCGGTGATGCCATGGATGCGCACCACCTCCTCGGGCACCTCACGCTCGGGGTTCAGGTACTCGTGAAAGACGCGGCCCGTCGGCAGATGATCGAGAAGCTCGAGGCAGCCGATCTCGATCACC
Organism: Pseudomonadota bacterium; assembly: GCA_016202695.1. Classification (GTDB taxonomy): domain Bacteria; phylum Pseudomonadota; class Alphaproteobacteria; order JACQOE01; family JACQOE01; genus JACQOE01. The sequence continues at coordinate 18,227 of JACQOE010000049.1, forward strand.
CGGTGGCCGGCCTCGGGGTTTAGGCCGGTGGTCTCGGTATCGAGGACGACTTCGCGCATCAGAACATCCGATCGTCGGCCGCGGCCCCAACCCCCGGCCCCGCTCGCCGAAGGGGACGCCACCGAGACGGCCGGCGACGGCCGGGCCGCGCCCGCAGCCGCCTGACAATGCGGACGAGCTGGCGGAGCGTCAAGCGCCGTCGCAGGCCCGTGAGTACGACGACGTCCGCCCGCCGGCGCTTTTCGGCGTCCGTCATCTGCGCGCCGAGGATGCTGGCGAGACGCCCCTCGCTCATGCCCGTCCGGCCGAGGACGCGCTGGCGCTGCAGAAAGGCCGGCGCGCTCACCACCGCGACGAGGTCGCAATCCCGCTCGCCGCCGGTCTCGAAAAGCAGCGGCACGTCGAGCACCACCAGCCGCACCCGGTTCCGCGCCATGCGGGAGAGGAAGCGCGCCTCCGCGGCCCGGACGAGCGGATGCAGGAGGGCTTCGAGGCGCCTGAGCGCCGTCCTGTCGGCGAAGACACGCCGGCCCAAGGCCGTGCGGTCGATGTAGGTGGCGCCATCCTCACTCGCGCGCGCGTCGGGAAACGCCGCCCCGACCGCCTCCACCGCGGCACCGCCGGGGCCGATGAGGCGGTGCACGGCGGCATCGGCGTCGTGGACCGGTACGCCAAGGCGCCGAAGCATCAGCGCCGCCGTCGACTTGCCCATGCCGATCGAGCCGGTGAGGCCGAGGATCAGCATCTGCCCCTCAAGCGCCGAGGTCGGCAAGGATGAAGTCGCGCAAGCCTTGATCCACCTCCGGGTCGCGGCCGAACCACGCCCGGAACCCCGGCCGTGCCTGATGCAGCAACATCCCGAGCCCGTCGACGACGGGGTAGCCCCGGGCACGGGCGGCGGTAAGGAGCGGCGTCTCCAGCGGCACATAGACGATGTCGTTGACCACCGCTGTCCGCGGGAGCGCCGCAAGGTCGATCGCCAGCGGCGGCTGGCCGACCATGCCGAGAGTGGTCGTGTTGACGAGAAGCGCAGCGCCTTCCAGCGCTTTGGCTCGATGCTCCCAGTCGACCGCCTCGAGTCGTCCGTCAAGGACGCGAATTAGCTCGTCGGCCCGTGCTCGCGTTCGGTTGACGATGCGAACGAGCGGTACGCCGGAATCGAGGAGCGCCGCGGCGATCGCGCGCGCCGCCCCCCCGGCCCCGAGCAGTACCGCCGCTCCGGCTCCCGCACGCCAGCTCGGGGCCCGCTCGCGCAAGTTCTCGAGGAAGCCGTACCCGTCGGTATTGTTGCCGATGACGCGACCATCGCTCCCAATAACCACCGTGTTGACGGCGCCGATGCGCAATACGGTTGGGTTACATTCGTCAACAAGACCGGCAACCGTCTCCTTGTGCGGTACGGTGACGTTTACGCCAGCGAAGCCAAGCTTAGATAGTGCAGACAGCGCCGCCGCCAGATTTTCTGGACGCACGGCGAGCGGGACATAAGCGCCGTCGATCTCGTACTTGGCCAGCCAATAGCCATGAAGGCGCGGCGAGCGCGAATGGGCGACCGGCCACCCCATCACCCCGGCGACCCGTGCCTTGCCGGAGAGAACCCGAACTGTTTTCATGCTCATCGCGACACTGCTCCATGGACGCGAAGAAACTCCAGAAGCGGAAGTAAGGGGAGACCGAGAATCGCGAAGTAATCTCCTTCGATTTGGGCAAAGAGCTGTACTCCTAGCCCCTCGAGCCGATAGACCCCAACCGACCGAAGCGCGTCTTTGCCGCTGTCCTCAAGATAGTGCTCGCGGAAAGCATCGCTAAAGTCGCGCATACGAAGGCGCGAGCGTTCGACGTGGTGCCAGATACAAATACCGTCTTGCAGGACTGAAACCGCCGTTACCAGCTCGTGCCAACGGCCGCGAAGATGATTGAGTTGAGTACGAGCATTAACAAGGTTGGGCGGTTTAGCGAACCAGACTCCCTCACAGTCGAGAATCTGATCGGCACCGATGATGAACGGAGATGCTTGTGCGATCTCTCGATATTGAGGAGGAACCATTTCATGCGCGAGACAATTCGATACCTGACGTGCTTTCGCTTCGGCAAGCACGACTGCAGCATCCGTTGAACCGATGCCATCGGCCTGTAACGAGCGCCTAAGCTCACTCTCATCGACCTCCGGAGTAATGATTCGGAACGAGACGCCAGCGGCAGAGAGCAGTTGGCGGCGCGCATTGCTTCCTGAGGCAAGCACGAGCAATGGAACGTTTGGCACGATACGTTGGTTCGTGCTTAGCCAACTGTCAGTCATGATTCCACCTTCAAGCCGATATAACTTAACGGACCTAATATTCTACCGGCCAACCTTAGGAGAACTCTTGAATCACGAGGATAAGCAGGTACCAAATAAAAACATCGTTGAACCATTCCCACTGTCCTTGAGACCATCCATTTTGCCATCACAAGCCACGACCGCCTTCCACATCGTGTGAATGATGGGTAAGAGTCGTTGCCCCAAGGTCCTCAATCCCCATATTCCTTAGAATCAGCAATCCTCTATCAACTCTTTGCATCCCTAGAGATATCGAGAATCACCACCTTCATATCCCTCGCCAATCAAGAATGCATCTCAACCCTCTCTCCTGTTGTGCACAATCCGCCAGCTTTCGCCAATCCCCGATTCTCATGTATCCAACTACCTCTTCATCATATCTTATCTCTACATATTGGTTTAATTGAATTCCAGCTAGCAATATTCGAAAGACGCAGATGCTTGAGAAAGAAATGCGAGAGATTGGAAAGCCTTTGCTTGATGGGATTCGGACGGGTGGTAGATTGCCACCGCCAATTTGGCTTATGCGGCAGGCAGGACGGTATCTGCCGGAATATCGGGAGCTTCGCAAGCGGGCGCGGGATTTCCTTACTTTCTGCTACACGCCTGAGCTTGCGGTCGAGGCGACACTGCAGCCGGTTCGGCGTTTCGGGCTCGATGCGGCGATCGTCTTCTCTGACATCTTGGTGGTTCCAGACGCACTTGGTTGGGCTGTCGAGTTTGTAAGTGGTGAGGGTCCGGTGGTTGAGCGACTCGAGATGACATCGGGGTTGCCGATGTTTGACTCGACTGACTTTCGTATGCACCTTGAGCCGGTCTTTGAAACAGTACGTCAGGTGCGCCGTGCGGTTGCGCCTAGGGTCACGGTGATCGGATTCGCGGGGGCGCCGTGGACGGTTGCGACCTATATGATCGAGGGTGGATCGAGTCGCACGTTCGCTTCCGTCAAAGCATGGGCATTCGGAGAGCCGGAATCGTTCGATAAGGTAATCGCCCTCTTGACCGAGGCAACGGTGGTTCATCTCATGGGTCAGATCGAAGCCGGCGCCGAGGCGGTTCAACTCTTCGATAGCTGGGCAGGTGTCATTCCAGAAGCCGAGTTTAGACGTTGGGTCATCGCGCCAACGCGAGTGGTTGTCGAACGAATCAGGCAGGCGTATCCCGAGGTTCCAGTGATTGGTTTTCCACGCGCGGCTGGCGTTCTCTATAAAGCCTATGTCGAGGAGACGGGTGTCGATGCCGTTGGACTCGATTCCTCGATTCCGAGCGACTGGGCGGCGAGAGATCTCCAAACGCGGGTTGCAGTTCAGGGCAATCTCGATCCCTGCCTTCTCCTGGTCGGTGGTGAGGTAATGCGGCGGGCTGCAATGGCGATCATCCGTACACTCGGCAGTGGCCGCTTCGTCTTCAACCTTGGGCATGGCATCCTGCCCGAAACCCCGCTGGCAAACGTAGTGGAGCTAGTCGACACCGTGCACGCTGCCATGAGTGCGGAAGGTTAGCGAGGCGGTCATGGACCGAGCTAGGTCGAAGATCGCGATCGTTCTTTTCAACCTCGGCGGACCGGATCGGCCGGAGGCCATAAAACCATTTCTTTTCAATCTGTTCTGCGATCCTGCAATCATTCGTGCGCCAACTCCGATCCGCTGGCTGATCGCCAAACTGATCTCGACCCGGCGGACGTCGGTCGCAACCGCGATCTATCGCGAGATTGGAGGCGCTTCTCCGCTTCTCGAACTCACCCGCCAGCAGGCTAGTGCGCTCGAGGTTGCGCTCGCCGAGGAAGGCGAAGTGCGCGTTTTCATCGCCATGCGCTACTGGCATCCGCTGAGTGAGGAGACGGCCGCAAGGGTGAAGGAGTTCGCTCCCGACGAGGTAATCCTGTTGCCGCTCTATCCCCAGTTCTCGACGACGACAACCGGCTCGTCGCTCAAGGAATGGACACGCGCCGCTCGCCGGGTGGGGCTCGACGCTCCGAGTAAGGCGCTCTGCTGCTACGGAGCGGACGAGAGCTTCGCCGGGGCGATGGCGGCGCTGGTCCGGCGCTCCTTCGACGAAGCGCTGGCGGCGTCAGGGCGGAAACCGCGGCTCCTCTTCTCGGCGCACGGGCTGCCCGAGTCGATCGTCAAGGCCGGCGATCCCTATCAGTGGCAGGTGGAGCGGACGGTGGCGGAAGTCGTCCGGCACCTCGGCGTTGATGGCCTCGACGTGGTGATCTGCTACCAGAGCCGGGTCACTCCCCAGACATGGATCGGCCCCGACACCGAGAAGGAAGTCGAGCGCGCGGGCCACGAGCGGGTACCGATCGTGCTAGTGCCGGTCGCCTTCGTCTCGGAGCATTCCGAAACCCTGGTCGAGCTCGACATCGAGTATCGGCGGGTGGCGGAGCGGGCCGGGGTTCCCGGCTTCTGGCGGGTGCCCACGTTGCAGTCCGACCCGGCGTTCATCGCCGCGCTCGCCGCGCTGGTGCGCCGCGTGCGGGCGCGTGGGGCCGCGCTTTCCTCCCACGGCGGCGCGCGACGCTGCCCGAAGGGGTTCGGTGATTGCCCCCATGTCCGCGCCGCAGGCGAAACGGCCTGAGGAGAAAAGCGCCAATGGCGGCCGTGCTCGATGTCCTGGCCGGGTGGTATCCCTGGATCAAGGCGCTGCACGTGATCAGCGTCATCGCCTGGATGGCGGGGCTCTTCTATCTGCCGCGGCTGTTCGTCTATCACTGCCGTGCGCAGCCAGGCTCGGAGATGTCGGAGACCTTCAAGGTCATGGAACGGCGGCTTCTGCGCGCGATCATGAACCCGGCCAGCATCGCCGCCTGGGTCTTCGGCTTAGGTTTGATCCTGACGCCTGGCATCGTCGACTGGACGCTCCGCTGGTGGCAGGTCAAGGTCGCGGCGGCGCTGCTGCTGACCTATTACCATCACCTCCTGGCGCGCTGGCGAAAGGACTTCGCCGCCGACCGGAACCCCCGGCCGGAGAAATTCTACCGGGCGATGAACGAGGCGCCGACGGTGCTGATGATCGTGATCGTAATCATGGTCATCGTCCGGCCATTACAGGGATAAACCGGGCCGGGAATCTTCGTTTGACTCGCAAAGGGGCGTCCGATACGCTCCGCGGAAGATACGTCTCCCGCCTCCGGCGGGGCGTTTCCCCCGCACAGCGTGTCGGTCGTTCAGAGGTAGACGAAGGGGCCCGTTGGCAGGGCTTCCTACGCGGCACGACCCGCCAGTTGAAACGCTCCCCCGCCCAGGCCAGTTTTCCCGACAAACCGCCATGAATCTTCAAGAACTCAAGAACAAGACTCCTGCCGAACTCCTCGCCTTCGCCGAGGAGCTCGAGGTCGAGAACGCGTCCTCGCTGCGCAAGCAGGACATGATGTTCGCCATCCTCAAGCAGCTGGCGGAGAAGGACGTCGCCATATTCGGCGACGGAGTCCTCGAGATCCTGCAGGACGGCTTCGGCTTCCTGCGCGCCCCCGAGGCCAACTACCTGCCCGGGCCCGACGACATCTACGTTTCGCCGAGCCAGGTGCGGCGCTTCGGGCTACGCACCGGCGACACGGTGGAGGGCCAGATCCGCGCCCCCAAGGACGGCGAGCGCTACTTCGCGCTGCTCAAGGTCAACCGCATCAACTTCGAGCCGCCCGACAACGTTCGCCATCGCATCAACTTCGACAACCTGACCCCGCTCTATCCCAACCAGCGCCTCACGCTGGAGTTGACGAGCCCGGAGATCAAGGACCCGACGACCCGGGTGATCGACCTGATCGCGCCGCTCGGCAAGGGCCAGCGGGCGCTGATCGTGGCGCCGCCGCGCACCGGCAAGACGGTGATGCTGCAGAACATCGCCCACGCCGTCGCCGAGAACCACCCCGAGGTCTACCTGATCGTGCTTCTGATCGACGAGCGGCCTGAGGAGGTCACCGACATGGACCGCTCGGTCAAGGGCGAGGTGATCAGCTCGACCTTCGATGAGCCCGCCTCGCGCCACGTGCAGGTGGCCGAGATGGTGATCGAGAAGGCGAAGCGGCTGGTGGAGCACAAGCGCGACGTGGTGATCCTGCTCGACTCGATCACCCGCCTCGCCCGCGCCTACAACACCGTCGTTCCCTCCTCGGGCAAGGTGCTGACGGGCGGCGTCGACGCCAACGCGCTGCAGCGTCCGAAGCGCTTCTTCGGCGCCGCCCGCAACATCGAGGAGGGGGGCTCGCTCTCGATCATCGCCACCGCGCTCATCGACACCGGCTCGCGGATGGACGAGGTGATCTTCGAGGAGTTCAAGGGCACCGGCAACTCCGAGATCATCCTCGACCGCAAGCTCTCCGACAAGCGCACCTGGCCGGCGATGGACATCACTCGCTCCGGCACCCGCAAGGAGGAGCTCCTGGTCGACAAGAGCACGCTGATGAAGATGTGGGTGCTCCGGCGCATCCTGATGCCGATGGGCGTGGTCGACGCGATGGAGTTCCTGATCGACAAGCTCAAGCAGTCGAAGAGCAATGCCGAGTTCTTCGAGGCGATGAATGCCTGAGGGGGCGATGGACGCCCCGGTCCCGGCTCTCCTCCGGGTGCTGCGGGCGGCCGACTTCGCCGCCCGGCTGCACCGCGACCAGCGGCGCAAGGGCGAGGCCCGCGAGCCCTACGTCAACCACCTGATCGACGTCGCCTGCCGGGTCGCCCGGGCGAGCGCCGGCGAGGACCCGGTGGTGGTGATCGCCGCCCTGCTGCATGACGTGGTCGAGGACACGCCGGCCGGGCTCGCCGACGTGGCCGCCGCCTTCGGCGAGGAGGTGGCGGCGGTGGTCGCCGAGCTCTCCGACGATCCCGCCCTCGCCAAGGCCGAGCGCAAGCGCCGCCAGGCGGAGGCGGCGCCCGGCGCCTCGGGGCGCGCCAAAATGCTCAGGATCGCCGACAAGATCAGCAATCTTCAGTCCCTGATCGACAGCCCGCCGATGAACTGGGACCTCGCCCGCAGGATCGACTATGCCCACTGGGCCAAGGCGGTGGTCGACGGCTGCCGCGGCGACAATCCGTCGCTCGAGGCCGAGTTCGACGAAACCTACGCCCAGGCCATGGCCTGTCTCGAGCGCGCGGCGGCGCTCGCCGAGCGCTGAGGGTCGCGGCGGGTCGGCCCTCAGCCGGCCACGAGCACGGTCGAGCCGGTGGTCTTGCGGGCCTCGAGATCGGCGTGGGCCCTGGCCGCGTCCTTCAGCGGATAGGTCTGGTTGATCTCGATCTTCACCGCCCCCTTCTTCACCACCTCGAAGAGGGCGCCGGCGCTCGCCAGCAGCTCCTCGCGCATGGCCGTGTAGGCGGCGAGCGAGGGCCGGGTGATGTAGAGCGAGCCCTTGGCGCTGAGCGTCAGCAGGCTCACCGGCGGCACCGGCCCCGAGGCGTTGCCGAAGCTCGCCATCAGCCCGCGCGGGCGGAGGCAGTCGAGCGAGCCATCGAAGGTCGCCTTGCCGACCGAGTCGTAGACCACCGGCACGCCCTTGCCGCCGGTGATCTCCTTCACCCGTTTGACGAAGTCCTCCTTGCTGTAGACGATCGGGTGGTCGCAGCCGTGGGCCTTGGCGAGCGCCGCCTTGGCCTCGGAGCCGACGGTGCCGATCACGGTCGCGCCCAGGTGTTTTGCCCACTGGCAGGCGATCAGCCCCACCCCGCCGGCGGCGGCGTGGAAGAGGATGGTGTCGCCCTTCTTCACCGCATAGGTGCGGCGAAGCAGGTACTCGGCGGTCATGCCCTTGAGCATCATCGCCGCCGCCGTTTTCTCGGCGATCCCCTCGGGCAGCGGCACGCAGTCGACCGCCGGCATCAGCCGCGCCTCGGAATACGAGCCCATCGGCCGGGCATAGGCGACGCGCATTCCGGGCTTGAGGTCCTTCACCCCCTCGCCCACCGCCTCGACTACGCCGGCGCCCTCCATGCCGAGGACAGCCGGCAGCGGCTTGATCGGGTAGAGCCCGGTCCGCTGGTAGACGTCGATGAAATTGAGGCCGGCGGCGACGTGGCGCACCCGCACCTGGCCGGGGCCGGGATCGCCGAGGGCGACGTCCTCCCACACCATCTTGTCGGGGCCGCCATGCTCGTGGATTCGGATCGCCTTGGGCATCGTCGTCTCCTTGACTTCCTCTCGGGTTGGCGAAGCGGCCGCGGGGTTAGCGGTGAGCGGCCTCGAGGTCGAGAAGCCGCCGCTTGGTGGCGAGGCCGCCTTCGCCGGAGTAGCCGCCGAGGCCGCCGTTCGGCCCCCCGGGCCGGGCCACCACCCGGTGGCAGGGAACGATAATCGGGATCGGATTGCGCGCACAAGCGCCGGCGAGCGCGCGCGGCGAGGTTCCGAGCATGTCGGCGAGCGCGCCGTAGGTCCGCACCTCGCCGAACGGAATCGCCCGCAGCGCCGCCCAGGCGCGGATGAGGAACGGCGTGCCGCGGGGCGCGAGCGGCAGGGCGAAGTCGCGAAGCCGGCCGGCGAAGTAGCGCGCGAGCTGGGCTCGCGCCTCGCGCAGCGCCGGGCAGTCGTCGCCGGCGGTTTCGTCGCCGGGCCCGCCCCAGGCGAGTCGCGTGATCGCATCGTCCTCGGCGGTGAGGACCAGGAGCCCGACGGGGCTGGCGAACGAAGCCCGGGCGAGGGCGCTCATGCCTTCACGCCCCCCGCCGGCGGGCGGCGATCTCGACGGCGAGGGCCGCCGGCTCGGTGAGCGGAAGCGAGCAGGTGCCGGCGGCGCACACATAGGCGGCCGCGCGCCCCGCCACCGGGCCCTTGCCGTGGGCGGGATGGCCGGGCGGCATTTCCACGCCGGGGCCGAGGAGCGAGAGGACGAGGGTCGGCGCCGGGCAGCCGTGCACGGCCTCGAGGAGGGCGATGCGCGCCGGATCGGCCTCTTCGCCGGCGATCACTACATGGACTGCGTTCTCCAGGATCTCCTGGGCGATGATCAGGCCCGGGAAGGCGAGGAACTGGCGCGGCGCGTCGCCGGCGAATGCGGCGATGGTCGCGGCCGCGCGGGCGCGGTAGGCGGGCTTGCCGGTGAGGTGGAAGAGTCGCGCCAGGGCCTCGGCCATGACGCCGTTGCCCGAGGGGACGGCTTGATCGGCGGCCGACTTGGTGCGGACGATGACATCGTCGACATCGTCGGCGGAAAGGAAATAGCCGCCGGCGGTGCGGTCCCAGAAGTGACGCTCCGCCGCCCCGGCCCAGCGCTCGGCCCAGGCGAGGGGCGCGGGATCGCCGGTGACCTCGTGCAGGATCGCGCCGGCGCGGGCCATGTTGGCATAGTCGTCGAGAACGCCCGGGTGCCGCGCCGCGCCCTCGCACCAGGAATGACGGAGCCGGTCGCCCTCGCTCATCGCCGCGGCGACGAAGGCGAACGCGGATTTCGCCGCGGCGATCCACTCGGCGCGGGCGAACACGGCGCCGGCGCGGGCGAGGGCGGCGATGGCGAGGCCGTTCCAGTCGGCCAGCAGCTTATCGTCGCGCCCCGGACGGACGCGCGCCTCGCGGGCGGCGAGGAGCGCGGCGCGGGCGCGGGCGAGCGCGGCCTCCTCGGCGTTGCTTCGCCGCGCGGGGGGGCGGATGCGGTTGAGGATGGTCTTCCCTTCCCAGTTGCCGGCTCCGGTCACGTCGTAGACGCGCTTGAAGAGGGGCGCGTCGGCGCCGAGCAGGCGGTCTATCTCGGCCTCGGTCCAGACATAAAACCGCCCCTCCTCGCCGTCGCTGTCGGCATCGAGCGTGCCGGCGAATCCGGTCGGGCGGCCGGGACGAGTCTCAATCCGCATCTCGCGCAGGAGCCAGCCGACGGTCTCGGCGACGCGTCCGGCGAAAAGGGGCTCGCGGCTTTCCTGCCAGACGAGGGTAAGCAACTCGACGAGCTGCGCGTTGTCGTAAAGCATCTTCTCGAAATGCGGCACCAGCCATTCGGCGTCGACCGAGTAGCGGGCGAAGCCGCCACCGAGGTGATCGTAGATGCCGCCCTGGGACATGCGGGTGAGCGCGAGCGTCACCGCCTCGCGCGACTCCGCGCGGCCGCGCCGGGCGAAGTCGTGCCAGAGGAGGCGAAGAAGCGAGGCTTGTGGGAACTTGGGCGCGCCCTTGAGCCCGCCGTGGCTCGGATCGAAATGGCCGAGAGCCTGGGCAACGCCGCGGGCAACCAGCGCGTCCTCGATGCAGGTGCCGGGGGTGGCGGTGGAGAGGGCGCGGAGTGCACTCTTGATGGCGGTCACGTTCTTCTGCACGCTCTCGGGATCGCTTCGGTAGACCTCGGCAACGCGTTGGAGGATGTCGCGGAAGCCGGGCCGGCCGTAGGCGGGCGCGGGCGGGAAATAGGTGCCGCCCCAAAAGGGCTCGCCCGCGGGGGTGAGGAACATGGTGAGCGGCCATCCGCCCGGCTGCCCGAGGAGGGCGAGGGCGTGCTGGTAGATCGAGTCGACATCGGGGCGTTCCTCGCGGTCGACCTTGATGTTGATGAAGAGGTCGTTCATGACCGCGGCGGTGGCCGCGTCCTCGAAGCTCTCGTGGGCCATGACGTGGCACCAGTGGCAGGCGGCGTAGCCGACCGACAGCAAAACGGGCTTGACCTCGGCCTTGGCGGCGGCGAAGGCCTCGGGGGACCAGGGTCGCCAGTGGACCGGGTTGTCCTTGTGCTGGCGGAGATAGGGGCTGGATTCGCCGCCGAGGCGGTTGTGGCTCATCGGGCGCGGACCTTTCGCGGGGTGGGCCGGGGGGAGGCGTTGCGCCGGCGGCGCTCCTTGCTTAGGTTGGGTTGCGGCGCGGGGCTGACAACCCGCGGGAGCGGGCCGCGGGAGGAGGCAAGGCGATGAAGGTTCGGATCGACATCGACTGCACGGCCGAGGAGGCGCGGGCGTTCTTCGGGCTTCCCGACGTGAGGCCCTTGCAGCAGGTCTGGCTGCGGGAGATGGAGACGCGACTCAAGGAGGGCCTCTCGGCGGTCGACGCCGAGGCGCTCCTGAAGCGCTGGATGCCGCTCGGGGCCGAGGCCCTGGGCGAGATGCAGAAAGCCTTTTGGGCCTCGTTCGCGGGTGGCCAGCAGGGCAAGGGGAAGGGCCCCGCGGGGGCCTGATCCGGGGCGGCGGGCGCGGCCGTGGCCGGCGATGGCAGACGACACGATCTTCGCCGTGGCGACCGGGATGGGCCGGGCCGGGATTGCGGTGATGCGCATCTCGGGGCCGCGGGCGGGCGAGGCCCTGCGGGCGCTCTCGGGGCGGGCGGCGGGGGCGCCCCGGCGGCTGGTGCGGGTTGCGCTTCGCGAGCCGGGGAGCGGCGAGCCGCTCGATGACTGCCTAGCGGCGTGGTTTCCGGCACCGGCCAGCTACACCGGCGAGGACGTGGTCGAGCTGCACCTCCACGGCGGGCGGGCGGTGGGCGCGGCGGTGGCCGAGGCGCTGGCGGGGGCGGTGGGCCTGCGGCCTGCCGAGCCGGGGGAGTTCACCCGCCGGGCGTTCGGCAACGGCAAGCTCGACCTCACCGCCGCCGAGGGGCTGGCCGACCTGGCGCAGGCCGAGACCGCGGCCCAGCGGCGCCAGGCGCTGCGGCAGATGCGGGGGGAGCTGGCGGCGCTCTACGAGGGCTGGCGCGGGCGGTTGGTGCGGGCGCTGGCCTATGCCGAGGCTGCGATCGATTTCTCGGACGAAGATCTGCCGGCGGACCCGATATCTGGTATGACCCACGAGATCGTGGGGATTTCGTCTGAGATCGCCGTGCATCTGGATGATTGTCGCCGGGGGGAACGCATTCGTGAAGGGGTGTCGGTGGCCCTGGTGGGGGCGCCCAATGTCGGCAAGTCGAGCCTTCTGAACCGGCTGGTGCGGCGCGAGGCGGCGATCGTCTCGGCCCGGGCGGGCACCACCCGGGACGTGATCGAGGTGGGGCTCGACCTCGGCGGGTATCCAGTCCTGGTGGCCGACCTGGCGGGGGTGCGGGAGGCGGCCGACGAGGTCGAGGCCGAGGGGGTGCGCCGGGCGCGGCGTTGGACCGAGGAAGCGGACCTGACCGTGGTCCTGTTCGACGGCACCCGGTGGCCCGATCTGGATCCGGCGACCCTCGCCCTGGTGGACGAGCGGGCGGTGGTGGTAGTGAACAAGGCGGACCTGGCTGCGCTCCCGGCGGAGATGAGGGTTGCGGGCCGGCCGGCGCTCGCGGTCTCGGCCCTGACCGGCGTTGGCCTGGGGGCGCTGCTCGGGGAGATGACGGCCAGGGTGGCGGGGGCGTTCACGGCGGCAGCCGGGCCGCCGCTCACCCGCGAGCGGCACCGGGCGGCGCTGCGGGCCTGCCACGAGGCCCTGGAGCGGGGCCGCGGGGCGGCGTCGCCCGAGCTGGCGGCCGAGGACCTTCGCCTCGCCGTCCGGGCGCTGGGCCGGATCACGGGGCGGGTGGACGTGGAAGACCTCCTCGACGTGATTTTCCGCGACTTCTGTATCGGCAAGTAGGGACATGTTTCACGTGGAACAATTTTAGCGATGAGCGAGGCAGACCGGTACGACGTGATCGTGGTGGGGGGCGGCCATGCGGGTTGTGAGGCCGCGGCCGCGGCGGCGCGGCTTGGGGCCCGCACCCTGCTCGCCACCCACCGCCGCGACACCATCGGCGAGATGTCGTGCAATCCGGCGATCGGCGGAGTGGCGAAGGGCCAACTGGTGCGCGAGATCGACGCCCTGGACGGCCTCATGGCACGGGCCATCGACCGGGCGGGAATCCAGTTCCGGGTGCTCAATCGGAGCAAGGGACCGGCGGTTCGCGGGCCGCGGGCCCAGGCGGACCGCGGGCTCTATCGGATGGCGATCCAGGCGTTGCTGGCGGAGCAGGAGAACCTGACGGTCGTGGCCGAGCCGATTGAGGACCTGGTCGTCGACCGGCAGGGCCGGGTGGCGGGGGCCACCGGGGCCTCGGGCAGGGCCTATACCGGCGGGCGGGTGGTCCTCACCACCGGGACGTTCCTCCGCGGGGTCATCCATATCGGCGAGGAGATGCGGCCGGCCGGGCGGGTGGGCGAAGCGCCGGCGGTGGGCTTGGCGCGCACGCTGGAGCGGCTGGGATTCGCGTTGGCGCGGCTCAAGACCGGCACCCCGCCCCGGCTCGACGGGCGGACGATCGATTGGCGCGGCCTCGAGGTGCAGGCGGGCGACGATCCGCCGGAGCCCTTTTCGTTCCTGACCGATCGCATCACCCGGCGGCAGGTGCCGTGCCACATCACCGGCACGACGCCGGCCGCGCATGCCCTCATACGGGCGAACCTCCACCGGGCGCCGATGTATTCGGGGCAGATCCAGGGGCCGGGCCCGCGCTACTGCCCCTCGATCGAGGACAAGGTGGTGCGGTTCGCGGGGCGCGTGCGTCACCAGATTTTCCTTGAGCCGGAGGGCCTGGACGATCCCGCGGTCTATCCCAACGGCATCTCCACCTCGCTGCCGAGAGAGGTGCAGGGCGAGATGCTACGGTTGATCCCGGGCCTCGAGCGGGCCCGGATGCTGCGCCCGGGCTATGCCATCGAGTACGACTTCGTCGATCCGCGGGAACTGTGGCCGACGCTTGAAACCAAGCGGCTGCCGGGGCTCTACCTCGCCGGGCAGATCAACGGCACCACCGGGTACGAGGAGGCGGCGGCGCAGGGGCTGATCGCCGGGCTTAACGCGGCCCTCGCCGCCGCCGGGACCGGGCCGTTCGTGCTCGACCGGTCCGACGCCTACATCGGCGTGCTGATCGACGATCTGATCACCCGGGGGACCAACGAGCCCTACCGGATGTTCACCTCGCGGGCGGAATACCGGCTGACACTTCGTGCCGACAACGCCGATCAGCGTCTGACCCCCAAGGGGGTGGCGATCGGTTGCGTCTCGGCGGGGCGGGCCCGCGCATTCTCGGCCAAGGCGGCGGCCCTGGCCGAGGCACAGGCCCTGGTGGCGCGGCTCAGGGCTGCCCCGGCGGCGTTGGCCGGGCGGGGGTTGACGGTGAATCAGGACGGCGTGGTGCGAAGCGCGGGTGACCTCCTTGCGAGCCCTGCCGTGGGATGGGACGACCTGGCGGCGATCTGGCCCGAGCTGGGTCAGGTCCGGGCGGACGTGGCCAAGGAGATCGTGATCGAGGCGCGCTATGCCGGCTACCTCGCGCGGCAGGAAGCGGACATCGTCGCCTTCCGCCGCGACGAGGCCCTGGAGCTGCCGCGGAACCTGAACTACGACCGAGTCGGTAGCCTTTCGAACGAGGTGCGGGAGAAGCTGAAGCGGCTACGGCCGACGACGCTCGGCGCGGCCTCGCGCATCGACGGCATGACCGCGGGAGCGCTGGTCGCGCTCCTTGGCCATGTGCGGCGGGGCGGAGCCGCGGCTGGGGCCTAGCTGGCCTCGGGGGCCGTCGCGGGGCGGATGTTTCACGTGAAACTTTTTCGGCGGGGATGCGGTGCGAGCGATGACCCCGGAGGAGTTCGGCGCGCGCGCCGATGTTTCACGTGAAACAATGGCGCGGCTGGTCGCCTATGCCGGGCTGCTGGCCAAGTGGAACCGGACGATCAATCTGGTGTCCGCCCGCAGCCTTCAGGACCCCTGGCGGCGCCACTTCCTGGATAGCGCCCAGCTCTACCGCCTCCTTCCCGGGCCGGACGCGGTGGTTGTGGACCTGGGGAGCGGCGCCGGCTTCCCTGGCCTCGTGCTTGCGGTCCTTGGCGCCCGGCGGATGCATCTGGTGGAGGCGGACCAGCGCAAAGCCGCGTTCCTGCGCGAGGCGGCCCGCGCCTGCGGGGCGGCCGTGCAAGTGCATTGCGCACGCATCGAATCCCTTATGCCCTGGCCGGCGGACGTGGTTGTCGCCCGGGCCCTCGCCCCCCTCGATCGCCTGCTCGGCCAGGCCGCGCCGTTCGTTGGCGACTCCGGCCAGTGCCTGTTTCTCAAGGGCGTGGGTGCCGAGCGAGAATTGACTGAGGCCCGGAAAAAGTGGAAGATGCAGATCGACCGGATCCCGAGCATTGCCGATCCAACCGCAACGATCCTTCGCATAAGGGGGCTTAGCCGTGTTGGAGGTCCTTGAGGAGCAGGGCGAGACCCACGAGGCGCCAAGCCCGGTTCGGCCGCGCATCCTGGCCATCGCCAACCAGAAAGGCGGGGTCGGCAAGACCACCACGGCAATCAATCTTGCCACCGCGCTCGCGGCGGTGAAGAGAAGCGTTCTGATCCTCGACCTCGACCCCCAGGGCAACGCCAGCACCGGCCTTGGCGTGCCCCGTGCCGCCCGGACCGTGAACTCGTACCACGTCCTGATCGACGGCTTGGCGGCCGGGGCGGCGACCCAGGCCACCCCGATTCCCGGCCTCTCCGTCATCCCCTCGGGCATAGACCTTTCCGGGGCCGAGATCGAGCTGATCGACATCCCGAACCGAGAGTTTCGGTTGCGCAACAAACTTCGAGCCGAGGTATTTCATTTCGACTTCGTATTGATAGACTGTCCCCCGGCCCTTGGGCTCCTCACGCTCAACGCCCTGGTCGCGGCGGATGCGGTGCTGGTTCCGCTGCAATGCGAGTTCTTCGCCCTGGAGGGGATCAGCCACCTGGTCCGCACCATCGAGCGGGTCAAGCGCACCCTCAACCCGGGGCTGGAGATCCAGGGCATCGTGCTGACGATGTTCGATAAGCGAAACAACCTCTCCGACCTGGTGGCGTCCGACGTGCGGGCGCACTTCGGCGACAAGGTCTACAAGACCGTCATCCCCCGCAACGTCCGCGTCTCCGAGGCGCCCTCCCACGGCAAGCCGGTGCTGCTCTACGATCTGCGCTGCTCCGGCGCCCAGGCCTACCTCCACCTCGCCGGCGAGCTCCTGCGCCAAGAGAAGGTGGTCCCGGCATGACCGCGAGCGAAAACAGCCTTGATCCGGGCGGCGAGTCCCGCGAGCCCCGGCGTCGGCAACTCGGACGGGGCCTGAGCGCGCTTTTCGGCGACGAGGGCGAGGGCGACGGCGCCGAAGGGGCGTCGCGCTTCGCCCGCCTGGTGCCGATCGGTCAGCTCCAGCCCGGCCGGTTCCAGCCCCGCGCGGAGATGGGCTCGGAGAGCCTGACCGAGCTGGCCGAATCGATCCGCGCCAAGGGGGTGCTCCAGCCCCTCCTCGTCCGCCGCCACCCCACCACCCCCGGCGCCTACGAGATCATCGCCGGCGAACGGCGCTGGCGCGCCGCCCAGCGGGCCGAGCTGCACGAGCTGCCGGTGATCGTCCGCGAGCTCAGCGACAAGGAGGCGCTGGAGATCGCGCTGGTCGAGAACCTCCAGCGCCAGGACCTCTCGCCGCTCGAGGAGGCCACCGGCTACCAGCGCCTGATGGACGAGTTCGCCCACACCCAGGAGGCGCTGGCCCGCGCCGTTGGCAAGAGCCGGAGCCACGTCGCCAACAGCCTCCGGCTCCTCGGCCTGCCCGAGCCGGTGAAGGGCCTCCTCGCCGAGGGCCGGCTCAGCGCCGGCCACGCCCGCGCGCTCCTCGCCGCCGAGAACCCGCTCCTGATCGCGCGCGAGGTGGTGCGCCGCGGGCTCAACGTCCGCCAGACCGAGCGGCTGGTGAGCGCCGGCTGGTCGGGCGCGCGCCGGCGCGGGCGCACGGTCAAGGACACCGACACGCGCGAGCTGGAGGCGGACCTCTCGCGCCTCCTCGGCCTCCGGGTCCGGATCAGCCCCCGCCGCCAGGGCGGCAGCGTCTCCATTCACTACGAGACCCTCGAGCAGCTCGACGAGGTGGTCCAGCGCCTGGCCCGACGCGAGCGCAGCCCGAGGGACGCGCCCGAGACCGGCGCGGGCGCGGGCGAGCCTGCCGGGCGCATCGACCCGGGCGAGGACTTCGCCTTCCTGCTCGAGCCCGGCCCCGAGGCGCCCGGCGGCGGCATGGGCGAGGACATCGCCCCGATCCAGATCGAGAACGGCGAGACTCCGCCGGCCGAGCCGGAGGCGGCGCGGCCCCCCGCGCCCGCGCCCGGGCACGAGGATTTCCTCAGCCGGGTCGAGTCGCTCCTCGCCGGCGAGGAGGCGATATCGGGCGAGGAGGACATCGACCAGGCCGTCGCCCGCCTCAAGGGCTTGGCGGAGGAGGCGGAGGCCCCGCGACGCCCCGCCGGCGCGCCGGCCGCGCCGGCGGCCGAGAAGCCGGCCGAGGGAGCGGGCGGGGACGCGGCGGAGAATCTGGGCTCCATCCTCGGCCCCGAGGACGAGAGCCCCGCCAAGGGCGGGTAGTCGAGCCGGCCGGCCGCGCCCTCAAGGGTTCCGGGGGCGCGCGGCCTCGCCCGCAAGGGTGAGGAGCGCGTGGCGGCAGACGGCCTCGTCCGGCATCCCCGTCGTCTTGCAGGCGATCTCGGCCTCGGTCAGCCGATCGAGCGCCCGCGCGCAAGCCTCGACGCTCCAGCGGCCGAGCGTCCTCGCGAACTCGTCGCGGTGCTTGAAGAACACCGGCGGCCGGAGCCGCGCCATCGCCTCGTCGGGGCGCTGGCCGGCACGGACGCGGGCGACGGCGAGCTGGATCCGGCGGAGGTGGTTCGCGGCCTGCCGGAGGATCCCGACCGGCGAGGCGCCGGCGGCAAGCGCGAGGTCGAGGGCGCGTTCCAGCCGGGCGGCGTCGCCGAGGCCCGCGGCCGAGAGCGCGTCGGCGAGCGACAGTGCCGAGGCCTCGCCGACGCAGGCCGCGACGCCGGCGAGCGTGGCCCGCCCGCCGGCGCCGACGTAGAGCACGACCTTCTCCAGCTCGGCGCGGCTGACCTGGCGATCGGCGCCGAGATGCGCGACCAGGTAGTCGACGGCCTCGCCCTCGGCGGAGACGCCCTGCGCGCGGAGCGTCTCGACGACCAGCGCCGCGAGCTCGGGCGCCGAATCGGGGTAGCAGCCGATCGCGGCCGCGTTCGCCGCCGCCTCGAACAGCCGGCGAAGCGCGGAGCGCGGCCCGAGATCCCCGGCCTCGACCACGACCAGCGAATCGCCCATCGGCGCGGCCAGGAAGTCGCCGAGCGGGGCGGCGAGCCTGTCGTCCGCCTCGCGCACGCGCACGGCCCGGCGCCCGCCGGTCATGGCGATGGCGGCCGCCTCGTCGGCGAGCCGCGCCGGGTCGTCCCTGAGGGTCGCGCCGGAGAGCTCGCTCACCCGGAAGGGATCGCGCGGATCGCCCGCCACCCGCGCCACCAGCGCCGCCGCCCGCTCGCGCACCAGGCCCTCGTCGGGGCCGAAGAGGAGCACCGCCCGCACCCGCTCGGGCGGGCGATCGAGCAGGGCCTTGGCCGCGGCGCCGGTCGCCTTCACCGCCCCGGCCTCACGCCCCGGCCTGGCGGGCGAAGAAGACGGCGAGGCGGGTCTTGATGTCGGCGGCGATCTGCTCGACGGCGAGCCGCCGCGCGCTCTCGCGCCCGACGAGCGTGGCGTAGGGCGCCTCGAGGATGTTGTAGCTGCCGACGGCGCGGCTGGTCCCCCGCTGCAGCGGCGCGCCGTCGGCGAGCCGCGCCAGCTTGAACTCGGCCCTGAGCTCGAGGCGCGCGCGCGTCGCCGTCTCGTCGCGCCGGAACGCGAGCTCCTGCTGGAACTCGCGGAGCTCGACCGTGAGGCGATAGAGCGGGTGCGCCGCCCGCCCGCGCGGGGTGATGGAGTCGAGGAGCAGGGTGCGCAGCTCCTGGCCGGGGCGATCGGCGATGATCTCGATGTCGACCGCCGCGAGCTCTGCCTCGACCGCCGGGCTCCCCGACGGCGCCGACTCGTAGAGCGGGCGAAAGCCGCACCCCGCCGCCAGCAGCGCGAGCCCGGCAAGGATCAGCGCGCGCGCCCGGCGAGCCATCTCAGACGACCACGTTGAGCACCCGGTCGGGCACGTAGATCACGCGCCGGACCGCCTTGCCGCCGAGCGCGGCCTTGACCGTGGGGAGCGCAAGCGCGGCCTCGCGCGCGGCCCCCTCCTCGCCGCCGCGGCGGACCTCGACCGTGCCGCGGAGCCGGCCGTTCACCTGCACGGCGAGGGTGACGGTGTCGTCGACGACGAGCGCGCGGTCGGCCTCGGGCCAGGGCGTGTCGGCCAGCAGCGTGGCGTGCCCGAGCGCCTCCCACAGCGCCTCGGTGAGGTGCGGCATGGTCGGGTTGAGGAGCCGGACCGCGGTCTCGTAGCCCTCGCGCAGCACCCAGGCGGCGCCCGCCTCCGCGGCGCCCTCGGCCGAGAGATCGGCGAGCGCGTTGGTGAGCTCGCGCACCCGCGCCACCGCGCGGTTGAAGCGGAAGCCCTCGATGTCGTCGCTGACCCCGGCGATCGTCTTGTGTGCCAGGCGGTGCACCGCCGCCGCCCGCTCGGAGAGGCGCGCCGGCATCGCCGCGCCGCGCGGGCCGAGCGGCGCCGCCGGCTCGGTGATCGCGCGCCACAGCCGGTTGACGAAGCGCCAGGCGCCGTCGATGCCGGCCTCGGTCCAGTCGAGGTCGCGGTCGGGCGGGCTGTCGGAGAGCATGAACAGGCGGGCGGTGTCGGCGCCGTAGGTGTCGATGATGCGCTGGGGATCGACCACGTTCTTGCGCGACTTCGCCATCTTCTCGGAGCGCCCGACGCTCACCGGCCGCCCGCTCCCGGCGTGCACCACCGTGCCGTCGGGCCGGCGCTCGACCTCCTCGGGGAAAAGCCAGCGGCCGGCCTCGTCGCGATAGGTCTCGTGGCAGATCATGCCCTGGGTCATCAGCCCGGCGAACGGCTCGTCGATGCCGAGATAGCCGCAGCGCCTGAGCGCGCGGGTGAAGAAGCGCGAGTAGAGGAGGTGCAGGATCGCGTGCTCGATGCCGCCGATGTACTGATCGACCGGCATCCAGTAATCGACCGCGGCGCGGGTGAAGGGCGCGTCCGCCACCGGCGCGCAGAAGCGGGCGAAGTACCACGACGACTCGACGAAGGTGTCGAAGGTGTCGGTCTCGCGCCGGGCCGGCCGGCCGCAGGCCGGGCAGGCGGTGTGCTTCCAGGTGGGATGGTGGTCGAGCGGGTTGCCGGGCCTGTCGAAGCTCACGTCCTCGGGCAGCGTCACCGGCAGGTCGCGCTCCGGCACCGGCACGATCCCGCACGAGCCGCAGTGGACCACCGGGATCGGGCAGCCCCAGTAGCGCTGGCGCGAGACGCCCCAGTCGCGGAGCCGGTAGTGGGTCTCGCGCCGGCCCGAAGCCGTCGCCTCGAGCCGCCGCGCCACCTCCTCCTTGGCGGCGTCGACCGCGAGCCCGTCGAGGAAGTCGGAGTTGATCAGCCGCCCGTCGCCGAGATACGCCTCGGCGCCGATGGCGAAGGTCGCGGGGTCGGCCGCGGGCGGGCAGACGACGGGCAGGACCGGAAGGCCGTAGGCGCGGGCGAACTCGAGGTCGCGCTGGTCGTGCGCCGGGCAGCCGAAGATGGCGCCGGTGCCGTACTCCATGAGCACGAAGTTGGCGACGTAGACGGGAAGCTCGCGCCCGGCGACGAAGGGATGCAGCGCCTTGAGGCCGGTGTCGTAGCCCTTCTTCTCGGCGGTCTCGATCGCCGCCTCGCTGGTGGCGATGCGGTTGCACTCGGCGATGAAGGCGGCGAGCGCGGCGTCGCGCGCGGCGAGCGCGCCCGCCAGCGGATGGTTAGGGGCGACGGCGCAGAACGAGGCGCCGAAGAGCGTGTCGTGGCGGGTGGTGAAGATCTCGAGCCGCTCGTCCATCGCCCGCCCGCTCCGGTCCTTGAGCCGGAAGAGGACCGAGAGCCCGGCGGAGCGGCCGATCCAGTTCTCCTGCATCACCCGCACCCGCTCCGGCCAGCGGTCGAGCCCGGCGAGGGCGTCGAGGAGCTCGTCGCTGAACTCGGTGATCTTCAGGAACCACTGCGCCAGGAGCCGCTTCTCGACCTCGGCGCCCGAGCGCCAGCCCTTGCCGTCGATCACCTGCTCGTTGGCCAGCACGGTGTTCTCGACCGGGTCCCAGTTGACCCACGACTCCTTGCGGTAGACGAGCCCGGCCTTGAGGAAGTCGAGGAACATCTTCTGCTCGTGCCGGTAATACTCCGGCTCGCAGGTCGCGATCTCCCGCGACCAGTCGTAGGAAAGGCCCATGCTCTTGAGCTGGGCGCGCATGGCGGCGATGTTCTCGCGCGTCCACTTGGCGGGATGCACCCGGTTCTGCATCGCCGCGTTCTCGGCCGGGAGCCCGAAGGCGTCCCAGCCCATGGGATGGAGGACGTTGAAGCCCTTGGCGCGCTTGTAGCGGGCGACCACGTCGCCGAGCGTGTAGTTGCGGACGTGGCCCATGTGGATGCGCCCCGAGGGATAGGGGAACATCTCCAGCACGTAGTACTTGGGCCGGTGCGCGTCCTCGCGGGCGGCGAAGGTGCCGCGCTCCTCCCAGAGGCGCTGCCACCTGGCTTCGGTTTCCTTGACGTTGTATCTCGACATCGGACTCGTGCGGCGCCCCGGCGCCCCCTTCTCGTGCGGCGCCCGACTCTTCCACGCTCGGCCAGCGCCGGCAAGGGGCTGGCGCGGCGCGCCGCGAGGGATGGAGCGTTGCGCCGCGAGGGATGGAGCGTTGCGCCGGTCCCGGTCGCCTCGTTTCCTTGCCTTTCCCTTCGTCCTGCCCGGTTTCGCTCCTTCGTTTGCGTCTCGCCTGCATCAATTCGGTTCGGCTTGGCTCCATTGCATCTGGCCCCTGGCCCCGCGGGTGCGGGGGGAGGGAAGGGCGGAGGCCGGCCTCCGGTACTCGCGCGAGCGCATACACGGTCCTGGGCGGCCTCGCGCCGGCGCCGCATCCAGCCGGGGATGGGACGGCCTTTCGCAGGCGCCTGGCTCCGCCCGGGCGTATCGAGGGCCCTCGACCCCGGCGCCTTTGGAAGGGCGGACCCTTCCGCGGCGTCGGGGAGCACCGCCCCGCCCTCTGGCGCCTGCCCCTTGGGGGGGCAGGGGCCGCGGGCGAGGCCCGGTCGAACCGGTGAGCGGAGGGGTCGCGGCGACGGACCGGCCCCTCATGGGAGGGGCGCTGCCAGCGCCTTCCCCCACTCGGTTCCAATTCACCGCATTGGTACACTACCCCGGTGCAAATGTCAAGGGGATTCGGAAGCC
>JACQOE010000008.1 GCA_016202695.1 Pseudomonadota bacterium
ATACTTCTTCATGGCTGCTCCTCCATCGGTGCCCGTGGCGAGACCATCTCGACCACCTTCATGCACCCCGATGACAGAGGACCAGCCGCCTCTCCGCAACCGCATCCCGACGGCCCGATTAGGCCATCTCAGGGCGAGGCCCTCATGCCGAGCCTGTCGAGGCATGAGCCCGTCGAAGCATGACGGGCCAAACGAGTCACTGCCGGCGGCCTTGGGCCGTCCGGGGCGGCTCAGCGCCCGACCGCGTAGCCCTGCATCCCGCGCGGGTTGGCCGCCGCCTTCAGGATGCGCCCGTCGCGCGCGGCGGCCGAAAGCCGCCCCTCGGACCACTCGCCGCCCACCTCCAGGTCGTGGCCGCGGCGCACGAGCTCCTTCACCGTCTCGGGCGGGAAGCGCCCCTCGACGACCAGCCGGCCGGGGCGCGCGCTCCGCGGCCAGAACGAACTCGGCCAGTGCTCGGAGTGGAACGAGGGCGCGTCGATCGCCTCCTGCAGGTTCATCCCGTGGTCGACGTGGCGGAGGAAGAAAATCGCCTGCCACTGGTCCTGCTGGTCGCCGCCCGGCGTGCCGAAGGCCATGTAGGCGTCGCCGTCGCGAAGGGCCAGCGAAGGGGTCAGCGTGGTGCGCGGGCGCTTGCCGGGCGCGAGGCTCGAGGCCACGCCCTCCTTGAGCCAGAACATCTGCGCCCGGGTGCCGAGGCAGAAGCCGAGGCCGGGGATCACCGGCGAGCTCTGCAGCCATCCGCCCGAGGGCGTGGCCGAGACCATGTTGCCGTGTCGGTCGATCACGTCGAGGTGGCAGGTGTCGCCGGGACCCCGCGCCGCCCGCTCGCGGCTGAGGTCGAGCCGCACCGTCGTCGGCTCGCCCGCGCCCGAGGCGGGCGCGAGCGGGGAGCCCTCCAGGCTGCGCCCGGCCGCCACCTCGTCCACCCACGCCTCGCGGCCCTCGATCCGGCCCGGCCGGAGCGCCATCGAGGCGGTCCTGGCGACGAGCTTCCGCCGCTCGGCGTTGTAGGGCTTGGAGAGCAGGGTTTCGATCGGCACGTCGACGAACGCGGGATCGCCGTAATAGGCCTCGCGGTCGGCGAAGGCGAGCTTGGCGCACTCGACCACGGTGTGCACGAAGTCGGGGCCCAGCGGGTCCATCGCCGCGACGCCGAATCCCTCGAGGAGCGCAAGCTGCTGGAGGAGCACCGGCCCCTGGCTCCACGGCCCGCATTTGAGCACGGTGTGGCAGCCGTAGTCGTAGGCGAGCGGCTTTTCCTCCGCGGCGCGCCAGGAGGCGAGGTCGTCGCCGGTGAGCAGCGCCTTGTGCCGCCGGCCGGTAAGGTCGAGCACCTCGGCGTCGCGGCAGAAGCGGTCGATCGCCGTGGCGATGAATCCCTGGTGCCAGCAGCGGCGCGCGGCCTCGATCTCGGCGACGCGGTCGGGCCCCGCGGCCTCGGCCTCGTCGAGGAGGCGCCGGTAGGTGGCGGAGAGCGCCCGGTTGGCGAACAGGCTCCCCGGCTCCGGCACCTCGCCATCGCGGAGATAGACCGCGGCCGAGGTGGTCCATTCGCCGGCGAAGAGGTCGCGCACCGCCTCGATCGTCTGCGAGATCTTGGGCACCAGCGGATAGCCGTGCTCGGCGTAGCCGATGGCGTGGGCGAGCACGTCGCGGAGCCGGAGCGTGCCGTAGTCGCGGAGCATCAGCATCCAGGCGTCGAACGCGCCGGGGACCACGGCCGCGAGCATGCCCGTGCCGGGGATCAGGTCGAGGCCGAGCCCGCGGAAGCGCTCGATCGTCGCCGCCCGGGGAGCGACGCCCTGGCCGCAGATCGCCCGGTTGTGGCCGCTCGCGGCCTCGTGGATCAGGATCGGGGCGTCGCCTCCGGGGCCGTTGAGGTGCGGCTCCACCACCTGGAGCGTGAAGCCGGCGGCGGCGGCGGCGTCGAACGCGTTGCCGCCGCGCTCCAGCACCGCCATCCCCGCGGCCGAGGCCAGCCAGTGGGTGGAGGCGACCACGCCATAGGTGCCCAGGATCTCCGGTCTCGTCGTGAACATCGTCCCCGCCCCGCTTTCCGCGCCCATCGGCGCCGGTTGCGGGCGCCACTATAGCCAGGCCGCGACGGCTGCGACAATTCGCCCGGCGTCCGGTTCGCAGGATGACAGCGACACCCGCGCCGCGCTAGCATGGCGTCCGCGAGCGGCGCTGAACGCTCGTCGGTCGGTCCGGCGGGTTCCGAGGGGAGGAGCCGGCGGGACTTTCGGGAGGAGATCATGGCGAAGAGAACGCGGGCGAAGAAATCGGAACAGGCCAACCTAGCCACGCGCGACGAGGTGGCGGCGATGGCCAAGCGCATCGGGCTCAAGCTCACGCGCAAGCAGCTCGACAACCTCTACCTGGCGGTGCCCTACATGGCGGCGATGTCGGCGCGCCTGAGGCGGCCGCGTCCGTGGGAGGACGATGCGGCCGGCATCTTCACCTTCCCGAGGGAGGTGCTGAAATGAGCGGGCTCGAGAACCTCACCATCTCCGAGGCGGCCGGGCGCATCAAGCGCAAGGAGATCTCGCCGGTCGAACTGACCAAGGCGCTGCTCGCCCGCATCGAGGGGCTGGAGAAGAGGCTCCACGCCTTCATCCGCGTCACCCCCGACCAGGCCCTCAGGGCGGCACGCGCGGCCGAGAAGGAGGTCATGGCCGGGCGCTGGCGCGGGCCGATGCACGGCATCCCCTACGGGCTCAAGGACATCTTCGATACCGCCGGCATCCCCACCACCGGCCATTCCAAGGTGGCGATGACTCGCGTGCCGAAGGAGGACGCGACCACGGTCAAGAGGCTCAAGGCCGCGGGCGGGGTGCTGATGGGCAAGCTCTCCACCCACGAGTTTGCCTTCGGCGGCCCGTCCTTCGACCTTCCCTGGCCCCCGGCCCGCAACCCGTGGGACGTCTCGCGCTTCACCGGCGGGTCCTCCTCGGGCTCGGGCGCGGCGGTGGCGGCGGGGCTGGTCCTCGGCGCGCTCGGCTCCGATACCGGCGGCTCCATCCGCCACCCCTCGGCCCAGTGCGGGATCGCCGGCCTCAAGCCCACCTACGGGCGGGTGAGCAAGAAGGGGGTGCTGCCGCTCTCCTTCTCGCTCGACAACGTCGGGCCGATGGCCTGGACGGCGCGCGACAACGCCATCCTGCTCGGCACCATCGCCGGCTACGACCCGGAGGATCCGAGCACGGTCGACCGGCCGGTGCCCAACTACCTCCGCGCCCTCACCGGCAACATCAAGGGGCTGAAGGTCGGGCTCGTCCGCCACTTCTACGACGGCGACATCAAGGTCCAGGAGGAGGTGCGCCAGGGGGTGGAGACGGGGGCCAAGACGCTCGCCTCGCTCGGGGCGAAGGTCGACGAGGTGCGGCTCTCGCCGCTGCACGACTATACCGCCGCCTGCTGGGTGATCCTGGCGAGCGAGGCCTATGCGGTGCACGAGGAGAACCTGCGCAGCCGGCTCTACGACTACGGCGCCAACTTCCGCTTCCGCATCCTCTGCGGCTCGCTCTTCTCGGCCGTCGACTATGTCCAGGCACAGCGCGCGCGCCGGGCGCTGACCGTCGAGATGGGCAAGATGCTCGAGAAGTACGACGTGCTCCTCACCGCCACCGTGCCGGTGACGGCGCCCAAGATCCGCGAGGTGACGCTGGTCTCGGCGGTGGCGGCGCGGCCCATCACCTCGACCTTCAACACCACGGGCTTTCCGGCGCTGGCGATGTGCTGCGGGTTCACCCCGGCGGGGCTGCCGCTGTCGATGACGCTGGTCGGCAAGCCGTGGGACGAGGCCATGGTCTATCGCGTGGCCGACGCCTACGAGCGGGCCACCCCGTGGCGCGAGCGGAGGCCGAAGCTCAGGGTGCGCTGAGCCGTAGGGGCAGGAAAGGAACCGGCGCGCGGGACAAACTCCGAGCGCCGGCTTTCTTTTTTCGTGCATAACGAAATATATTGATCTGCGCGCCACGAAACCGTACCATCCTCCCAACGCGGGTCACAAGCTGGGATCAGGAGGGTGGCCATGAAATGGATGTCATTGGAAAACATTCCTAACGCCATGATAGCCATTACCGGGCCTTACCAAGCTTTGGTTACTCCGCGAGAAGACCGTGGATGGCAATGGATGATCGCGCGTCAGCCGGCAGGGCAGGCCCAACAAATCGTTGGGCAGGGCCTATGTGATAGCTGCGATGCGGGTAAGGCAGCAGCCGAAACCAAGATTGAAGAGATTCGGCGACCGGGGCGCTTGCCCAAAGCCCAAAAGGCGATGACCGGCACCGAACGAAGCAGGCAGCGAACGGCTAGGCTGAGGGCGAAGGCCGTTGTGGCCGACGTGATGAACCAGCGGCTTGAGTCGTTACAAGGTGATCTTGCTGCCGCAGGGCTTTCCGGCTGGGCGAATCGTGTGGCCGAGACTAGGCGTATCGCGGCACTCAAGGCCGTTGCTGAGTACATTCGACGCAATGCAACTTTCTTCGTCACCACAGGCCCACAAATGCTCAGCCCCGAGGCGCGCTCGCGACAAGTTCAGCACATCACCGCGTTAGCGGGCAAAGTGGACATGTTGGCCGATGCTGTAGTCCTGGGTTCGGTCAGATATCAACAGTTTGAAGCGATTTTGGGCGAGCTTCATGAGGCTGGCTTTTATCCCGAGAATTCTCTCGTACTGGACGTAGCACGGGCATTTCACTAAGCACCAACCTTCGATTAATCGCCACCATTCGGTGGTCTACTGTACCGCATGCGTGGTGAGGCTCCCGTAGCGTGCCCTGGGTACCAACCGTTAGATTTTGACCTCTAGATCGTCGGCGTCCACTCGTGCCAGTCGGTGGCCGACTGGTAGGCGTGGGCGGCGCGGAACAGCAGCCCCTCGGCGTAGGGGCGGCCCACCAGCTGCATGCCGATGGGGAGCCCGCTCTTCGAGAACCCGCAGGGGACGTTGAGCGCGGGCACGCCGAGATAGTTGATCGGGCGCGTGTAGCGGGTGATGGTGGCGAGGAGTTGCGGCACGCCGCCCGAGTCGCGGACGTCGGTGTCGGCCCGGGTCGGGATCGGGATCGGGATCGAGGGGATGTGCAAGAGGTCCGCCCTCGCGAACGCGGCCTCGACGAACTCGGCGAGAAGCCGCCCGCGAACCATCAGGGCCTCGATGTAGCGCACCGCGGGGATGTGGAATCCCGTCTCCTGGCGCGCGTAGACCTGGGGCGAGTAGTCGGCGCCCCGCTCCTGCATCCACTGGGCGTGCACCGCGGTCCCCTCGCACTTCGAGATCGTGTCGGCGAGGTCGTAGTAGGTCCTGGGATCGGGAACGTCGACCCTGACGATCTCGGCGCCGAGCGAGCGGAAGACCTCGAGGCTCTGGTCCAGCGCCGCGCGGACCTCGGCATCGACGCCCACGTCGAAGTGGGCGGCCGGAACGCCGACGCGAAGTCCGGCGATGCCGGCCTCCAGGCCGGCCTCGTAGTCGGGCACGGGCTCGGCGCTGGCGGTCGGGTCCTTGGGGTCGGCGCCGGCGATCACCCCGGTCATGCGGGCGCAATCGCGGGCGGTGCGGGTGAGCGGCCCCATGCAGTCCTGGCTCCAGACCCGCGGCAGGCAGCCGTAGCGGCTGATGCGGCCCTGCGTCACCTTGATCCCCACCACCCCGCAGGCGCAGGCCGGCAGCCGCACTGAGCCGCCGGTATCCGACCCCATGGCCCCGAACACGAGGCGCGCGGCGACCGACGCCCCCGAGCCCGAGGACGAGCCGCCGGTCATGTGCGCCGGGTTCCAGGGATTGCGGCAGTCGCCGAGGTGGTCGTTGTGCCCGGTGGGGCCGGCGGCGAACTCGACCATGTGCAGGGTGCCGAGCTGGACCGCACCCGCGGCCGCGAGGCGCTCGATCACGGTCGCGGTGCGGTCGGCCACCCAGTTGCGGCGGATCTTGGAGCCGCCGGTCGAGACCTTGCCCTGGCGGTAGAACATGTCCTTGTGGGCGAGAGGAACGCCGTGGAGCGGGCCGCGCACCCGCCCCTCGGCCAGTTCCATGTCGCGCGCGCGCGCCATCGCCAGGGCCTCCTCGGCCTCGATCGCGATGAAGGCGTTGAGGCGCGGCTGCCAGCGCTCGATCCGCGCCAGGCAGGCCTCGGTCGCCCGGAGCGAGGTCAGCCGTCCGTCGCGGATCGCGCCGGCGGCCTCGCACAGGCTCATGCGCGTGATCTCGTCGGCCTCGGTCGGCCGCGGGGTCGGCGGGCTCATGGGGGCGCCCTCAACCCTTGAGCTGGGAGAGGATGCGCGGGAACGCGCCGGGGTCGTCGTCGAAGTCGAAGTGCTCGCGCGCCGCTCGGGCGACGTTGGCGTTCAGCCGTTCGACCTCGGCCGCCAGCTCCTTGGCCCGCTTCTCGGTCAGCTCGATGTCGTGGAGCGCCTTGGCCTGGTCCCGTATCAGTTCCGCCGAGACTTTCATCGCTGTTTCTCCCCTGCCCGCAACCGATTCACTATAGCGGGAGGCTCGCGCGAGCGGAACCCGCCTCGCTCGCGTCCGGCCCGCCCGTGTGGCGCGACCGCGGCGGCGGTGCTATGGTGTCGGCCGCCTCAACGCCCGCGCGGGCCGCCGCCGTCGCCGATGGCCGATCCCAGCCTCCTCTCCCTCCCGGATGCGTCCGGCGCGACCCTCGCGCTCGTCGCCGCGATCGCCTTCCTCGGCGGCGTGATCGGCACCATGAGCGGGGCCGGGACCGGGTTCCTGATCGCGATCTTCATCGCCCCCGTGGTCGGGGTGAAGGCCGTCGTTCCCGTGCTCTCGATCACCTCGATCGTGGTCAACCTCTCGCGCGTCTGGGTGTTCCGCTCCGCGTTCAGCCGGCGGGTCGCGGGCCACTGCGCGCTCGCCGCGGTTCCCGGGGCGGTGGCCGGGGCGTCGCTCTACAGCTGGCTCTCCGAGGAGGGGGTGTCGGCGCTCCTCGGGCTCTTCCTGCTCAGCGCCGTGCTCATCCGCCGCGCCCCGGCGCGCTGGCTCGCCCGCAGCGCCGCGGACGGCGGCGCCGAGCGCCTCCTGGGACGGCGGGGCCTGTTCGCCGGGTCGTTCCTCGCCGGGACCTTCGTCGGCGCCGTGCCGGGGGCCGGGATCGTGATGGTGTCGCTGCTTCTCGCCGCGGGGCTGCGCGGCGTGGTGCTGCTCGGGACCGAGGCCGCGATCGCGCTCACCATGGGCGTCACCAAGACCGTCGTCTTCAGCGGCTATGCGCTCCTGACCCCGGGGCTGGCGGTCGCCGGCGCGCTCATCGGGCTCTGCACTATTCCCGGGACGTACCTGGCGCGGGCGGCGGTCGAACGCATCCCGCTCAAGGCGCACACGCTCCTGCTCGACGTCGTGGTGGTCGGCGGGGGGCTGAACTTCCTGTGGCGGGCGCTCAAGGGGACCGGGCTCGTCTGAGGCGGGCGCCGGGTCCGTCGGCTTTGCCGGCGCCGGGCGATCGGTTAAGTTGGGCGCGTTCGCCGGCTCGTCGCCCGCCGAGTGCGCGGGTCGAGGGCGGCGTGGCGGCCGATCCCGGGGGCTTCGGGACGGGGAGGGTCGATGTTCCGCAGGCTGCGCGCGCCGGGCGCCGGGGGGGCCACGGTCACGCTCTTCGTCGAGGACCAGCCGGTCGTCGCCAGGGCCGGCGACCCGGTGGCTGCGGCCGTGCTCGCCGCCGGCCTCGGATCGACACGGACCACGCCGGTCTCGGGGGCGATGCGCGGGCCCTACTGCATGATGGGCGTCTGCTTCGACTGCCTGATGGAAATCGACGGGGTGCCCAACCGGCAGTCCTGCATGGTGAGCGTGACCGAGGGCATGCGCGTGCGCCGGCAGCGCGGCGCCCGGGAGGTCGGGCCGTGAGCGCGAGGGCGCTGGCCGGCCCCGATCTGGTGGTGATCGGCGCCGGGCCCGCCGGCATGGCCGCCGCGGCCGAGGCGGCGGCGCGCGGGCTCAAGGTCGTGGTCGTCGACGAGCAGGCCGAGCCCGGCGGGCAGATCTACCGGGCGGTGGAGCGGGTGGCGCGCGAGCGGGCCGACGACCTCGCCCTCCTCGGCGAGGACTACGCCCATGGCGCCGAGGTCGCCCGCGCCTTCCGCGCGAGCGCCGCCGACTACGAGGCCGAGGCGACCGTCTGGCAGGTCACGGCCGAGGGCGAGGTGGCCTTCAGCGCCAGGGGCCGATCGCGGCTCCTCAAGGCCCCCTCTCTGGTGATTGCCACCGGGGCGATGGAGCGCCCGGTGCCGATCCCGGGCTGGACGCTGCCGGGTGTCCTCACCGTCGGCGGCGCCCAGGTGCTGTTGAAGGCCGCCGGGGTGGTGCCGGAGGGGCCGACCGTGATCGCGGGGAGCGGGCCGCTCCTGTTCCTGGTCGCCGCCCAGCTGGTGCGGGCCGGGGCGGCGCTCGCGGCCGTGCTCGAGACCGCGCCCGCGGCCAACTACGCGAGGGCGGCGCTCCGCCTTCCGCGGGCGCTGCTCGCCCCCGGCACCATCGCCAAGGGCGCCGGCCTGATGCGCGAGGTCCGGCGCGCGGGCGTGAGGATCGTCCGGTTCGCAAGCAACCTCGGCGCCGTGGAGGGCAGGAACGGGGCGGTGGAGGCGGTCGAGTACGGGCCCGCGGGCCGCCGCCGGCGGATCGCCTGCGAAACCCTGCTCCTGCACGAGGGTGTGGTGCCCAACGTTCATCTCACGCGCTCGATGGGCCTCGCCCACGGCTGGGACCCGATGCAGCGCTGCTGGCGCCCGGCGCTCGATCCCTGGGGCAACACCGCCCGCGATCGCGTGCTGGTCGCCGGCGACGGCGGCGGCATCGTCGGCGCGGGCGCCGCCGAGGCCATGGGCCGCCTCGCTGCGCTCGAGGCGGCGCGGCGGCTCGGCCGCCTCTCCGAGAACGAGCGCGACGCGGCGGCCGCGGGCCACCGGCGCGAGTTCGCGCGCCACCTCCGCCCGCGCCCCTTCCTCGATGCCCTCTATCTCCCGGCCGAGACGGTCCGCGTACCGCGCGACGATGCGACCATCGTCTGCCGCTGCGAGGAGGTGAGCGCGGGCGAGATCCGCGCCATGGTGGCGATGGGCTGCCTGGGGCCGAATCAGACCAAGGCCTTCACCCGCTGCGGGATGGGACCTTGCCAGGGGAGGCTATGCGCGCTCACGGTCGCCGAGGTGATCGCCGCCGCCCGCGGGGTTCCGGTTCCCGAGGTCGGCGTCTATCGCGTGCGCCCGCCGATCAAGCCCCTCCTGCTCGGCGAGCTCGCCAGCCTCGACGAGGGCTGAGTCACGCCACCCGATCCCCCGGCTCGCGCCCGGCGAAGAACGCCTCGAGATTGTCGACCGCGCGGTCGGCCATGGCCGTGCGCGTCTCGCGCGTGGCACTGCCGATGTGCGGGGTGAGGAAGGCGTTGGGGAGCTTCAGGTACTCGGGGTGGAGCTTGGGCTCGTTCTCGAACACGTCGAGCCCGGCGGCCTGCACCTTTCCCGACTTGAGCGCGGCGATGAGCGCCTCGTCGTCGACGACCGAGCCGCGCGCGGTGTTGATCACGATCGCGCCGTCGGGCAGGCGGGCGATGCGCTCGGCATTGAGGAAGTGACGGGTCTCGGGCGTCGCCGGGCAGTGGATCGTCAGCACCTCGCTGTGGCGCAGGAACTCGTTGATGTCGCGGTGGAAGTACGCCCCCTCTTCCAGCTCGCAGGGAAGCCGGCGCCGGTTGTGGTAGTGGACCTCCATGGCGAAGCCCCGCGCCCGCTTGGCCACCGCCTGCCCGATGCGGCCCATGCCGTAAATGCCGAGCCGCTTGTCTTTCAGGTCCGTGCCGAGAAAGCTGGTGAAGCCCAGGCCGCCCCAACGCCCCGTGCGCAGGATATCGATCCACTCGTGGGCGCGCCGCGCCGCGCCCAGCATCAGGAACAGGGTGAGATCGGCGGTGGCGTCGGTCAGCACGTCGGGCGTGTTGGTGACCGTGATGCCCCGCGTCTTGCAGGCGGCGACGTCGATGTGATCGTAGCCGACGGTGGCGGTGGCGATGATCTTGAGCCGCTCCGAAAGGCGCTTGACGGTTTCGGCGCGGAAGGCGTCGCCGGGGGCGATCATGAAGCCGTCGAAATGCGAACTGAGCTCGATCAGCTTCTCCGGAGCGTGCTTCTCGTCCTTCGGGTTGAGGGTCGTCCGAAAGAGGCCCTTCAAGCGCTCCTCGACGACGTCGGGCATCTTGCGGGTCACCAGGATCGCGGCTCTTTCGGACATCTCCGGAAACGCTCCGTGGTCGATGGAGGGGCCGGCTCGACGGCGTGGGTCAAAGCGGAATCTCGCGCGCCAGCGACACCTTGGCCGGGGCGAAGGCCCGTCGCCAGGCCTCGACATGCTCGCGCCCCGCGAAGGCGGGGACGACGGTCCGGGCCCCGAGCGATTGCACAAGCGCGGCCTGCTGGTCAAGGGTCGGATGGACGTTCCAGCGCACGAACCCGGCCCGGCCCCCGGCCAGCATGCGCCCCTGGCCTCCAGGAGGAAGCAGGCCGGCCCCTTCCCGCCCACGCCGGAAAAGCCGCGACTGTGGGCGATGCCGGGCGAAAAATCCAGCCTCCGGCCCCCTTGGCTTGCGCCGGCCCGGGCCCTCGTTCATAAAGGGGGCCGTCGCCAGGCGGCGGACCGGCGGGGAGGGGAGGATGGATCTCGGCTTAAGGGGCAAGCGGGCGCTCGTGCTCGGGGCGAGCAAGGGGCTGGGCCACGGCATCGCCCGGGCGCTCGCCGCCGAGGGGGCCGAGGTCGTGATCAGCGCCCGTCGTCTCGAGTCCCTCGATCCCGTGGCCAAGGCGATGGCCGTCGAGACCGGCGCCAGGGTGGTCGCCCTCGAAGGCGACGTCTCCGACCCCGACAACATGAACCGGCTCTACGACGGCGCGGTGAAGGCGCTGGGCGGCGTCGACGTCCTGGTCAACAACCACGGCGGACCGCCGCTGGGTCTGGCGGTGGACCTCGCGGAGGGCGACCTCAAGACCTGGTTCACCAACATGGTCGTGAGCATGATCCGCATGACCGGCCTCGCGTTCCCTCCCATGCGCGCGCGCAAGTGGGGGCGCATCCTGACCGTCGGCTCCTCGGGGATGATCCAGCCGCTTCCCAACATGGTGCTCTCGAACACGTTGCGGAGCGCGGTCGTCGGCTACATGAAGACCCTGGCCGACGAGGTCGCGCCCGACGGCGTCACCGTCAACATCATCGTCCCGGGCAGCATCTATACCGACCGCACCAGGCAGTCGACGGTGGTCAACGCCAAGCGCCTCGGGATCAGCGAGGAGGAGATGATCAAGCGGCGGGTCGCCGCCATCCCGGTCGGGCGCTTTGGCCGGACCGAGGAGTTCGGCGCCATGGCCGCCTTCCTGTGCAGCGAGGCCGCCGCCTACATGACCGGCAGCATGTGGCGCGTCGACGGCGGCCTCGTCCGGAGCATCATCTAGGCGGCGCGCGGAGGGACTGGCGATGCGCATCGAACCCGATATTGCCCTCGCCGAGGCGCTGTTCGAGAAGCTGCGGGCGGCGAGCGTGGACGAGCCGGGGCTCACCCGCGACGCCTACGGCCCGGGCGAGGAGAACGCGCATCGGATGGTGCGCGAGGCGGCGCGGGCGCTCGGCCTCGAGGTCGCCAACGATCACGCCGGCAACAGCTACCTGACGCTCGCCGGCGCCGACCGGGGCGCCAAGGCGCTGATCATCGCCTCGCATCTCGACACCGTCCCCCACGGCGGCAACTTCGACGGCGCCGCCGGGGTGCTGGCCGGGCTGGCCGCGGTCTCCGGGCTGATGAAGGCCGGCGCCAAGCCGCCCCGCGACGTGGTGGTGATGGCGACCCGGGGCGAGGAGAGCGTGTGGTTCCCGAGCTCCTACATCGGCGCGCGGATGGCGCTCGGCACCCTGCCGCCCGAGCTGGTGGATTCGCTCCGGCGCTCCGACACCGGGCGGACGCTGGCCGAGCACATCCGCGAGCTGGGCTACGACCCGCAAGCCGTGCGCGAGCGCCGCGCCCACCTCACCCCCAAACGGGTCGGGACCTACATCGAGGCCCACATCGAGCAGGGTCCGGTGCTGATCGAGCGGGGATCCCCGATCGCCGTCGTGACCGGGATCACCGGCGCGTTTCGCCACCGCGAGGGGCGCGTCTTCGGCGAGTACGCCCATGTCGGCGCCGCCCCGCGGAGCCACCGCCACGATGCCCTGGCGGCGATGGCCGAGTTCGTCGCCGGCGCCAACCGCGCCTGGGAGGAGATGGAGAAGGCGGGGCACTTCCTCCTCGTCACCTTCGGGGTGGTCACCACCGATCCCGCCATGCACGCCTGGAGCAAGGTTCCGGGCGAGGTTCACTGGACCCTGGACGTGCGCTCCGTATCCGACGAGACCCTGGCCGAGATGCGCGAGCGGCTCGGCCGCCTGGTCGCCGCGATCGAGCAGCGCCACGGGGTGCGCTTCCATCTCGGCCCCGACACCGGTCCCAAACGCGCGCCGATGGACGAGGGCGTCCAGGCCGCGCTCAAGAGGATCGCCGCCGGGCTCGGCATCCCCTGTCACGCGATGCCGAGTGGGGCCGGCCACGACGCCGCCGCCTTCGTCCACGCCGGGATTCCCTCGGCGATGCTTTTCATCCGCAATCGCAACGGCAGCCATAACCCCCACGAGGCGATGGACATCGCCGACTTCGCCGCCGCCGCGCGCGTGATCGCGGCCTATGCCGCCGGCGATGCCTGAGGCGGCGGCAAGGGCCGGGGCCGGTGGATCGAGGGGCGCGGGCCGCGTGCCCAAGCCCGATCTGGGGCTGGCCGCGCGGCTTTTCGACGAGCTGCGCCGGGCGACCTTCGACGGCACCGGCGTCACCCGCGCGACCTACGGCGAGGGCGAGCAGATCGCCCACGACCTGGTCGCCCGGGCGGGGCGCGACCTCGGGCTCGAGGTCAAGACCGATTTTGCCGGCAATCTCTACCTCACGCTGGCCGGCCGCGACCGCCGGGCGAAGCGGCTGATCCTCGGCTCGCACCTCGATTCGGTGCCCCAGGGCGGCAACTTCGACGGCGCCGCCGGCGTGCTCGCCGGCGTCTCCGTCCTGGCCGGGTTTCGCGCCGCCGGGGCCGTGCCGGGCCGCGACGTCACGGTCATGGCCATCCGGGGCGAGGAGTCGGTCTGGTTCCCCTACGGCTACATCGGCAGCCGGGCGGCGCTCGGGCTCCTGCCGCCGGAGGTGCCCGACACGGTCCGCCGCTCGGACAGCGGGCGGACGCTGGCCGAGCATATGGCCGGGCTCGGCTTCGATCCCGCGGCCCTGCGCCGGGGCGAGCGGGCGCTGGCAGGCGACGACGTCCGCGGCTACCTCGAGGTCCATATCGAGCAGGGGCCGGTGCTGGTCGAGGAGGGGGCTCCGGTCGCGGTGGTGATCGGGCTACAGGGCAACAGCCGGTGGCGGCGCGCGCGCATCGACGGCGCCTACGGTCACTCGGGCACGGTGCCGCGGCGGCTCCGCCGGGACGCGGTGGCGGCCTTCATCGACTTCGCGGCCCGGGTGCGGGGCGAGTGGGACCGCCTGGAGGCGGCGGGCGAGCGGCTCCTCGTCACCTTCTGCACGGTCCATACCGATCCGGTCCGCTCGGGCATGGTCAAGATCGCGGGCGAGGTCGACTTCGGCCTCGACGTGAGCAGCTTCTCGGCGGCGACGATCGCCCGCATGACCGGGTTCGTGGAAACGGCGGCGTCCGAGGTCGCGGCCCGCCATCGCGTGGCGATCGACCTCGGCGCCAACTCCGGCGTCGCGCCCTTCGCCTGCGATGCCGGCTTGCGGGCCGGGCTCGTCCGCGCGGCCGAGGATTGCGCGGTGCCCTTCCGCGAGATCGGCAGCGGCGCCGGGCACGACACCCTCGCCTTCGGCGAGGCCGGCATCCCGGCGGCGATGCTCTTCATCCGCAACCGCAACGGCAGCCACAACCCCGACGAGGCGATGGAGATCGACGACTTCGCCGCCGCCTGCCGGGTGCTGGCGCGATTCGTCTTCGACTTCGGCTGAGGGATCGCCACCGCCGATCGACCATCGAGGTGCATCTTGGTGAACGCAAGCAAGCTCGAACCCGACATCCCGCTCGCCGAGCGCCTGCTCGAGAGGCTCCGCGAGGCGACCTTCGACGGGGTCGGGATCACCCGCGCCAGCTACGGCGAGGGCGAGCAGTTCGCGCACGGGCTGGTGGCCGGGGCGGGGCGCGACCTCGGCCTCGAGGTCGAGACCGATTTCGCCGGCAACCTGTTCCTGACCCTGGCGGGCCGCGAGCGCGACGGCAGGCGCCTCCTCGTCGGCTCGCACCTCGACTCGGTCCCGCAAGGGGGGAACTTCGACGGCGCGGCGGGGGTGCTGGCCGGGCTCGCCGCGGTCTCGGCGATGGCGAGGGCGGGGCTCAGGCCGCGCCACGACCTCGCGGTCGTCGCCGTCCGCGCCGAGGAGAGCTGCTGGTTTCCCGCCTCCTACATCGGTAGCCGGGCGGCGCTGGGCACGCTTCCCGCCTCGGTTCCCGACGAGGTCCGGCGCGCCGACACCGGGCGCACGCTCGCCGCGCACATGGCCGAGCTCGGCTTCGACCCGGAGGCGGTGAAACGCGGGGCGCGGTCGCTCACGCCGGCCAATACCCGGGGCTACATCGAGCTTCACATCGAGCAGGGCCCGGTGCTCGAAACCGACGGCCTGCCGGTCGGCATCGTCACCGGCATCCGCGGCTCGACCCGCCGGCGGACCGCGCGCCTCGTCGGCGAATACGGCCACTCCGGGGCCGTGCCGCGGGCCTACCGGCGGGATGCGGCCGCGGCCTTCGCCGAGTTCGCCTACCGGCTGGAGGAGCGCTGGATCGAGCTCGAGGAGAAGGGCGAGGACCTGGTCGTCACCTTCTGCACCGTGGCGACCGATCCGGGGCGCGCCGCCTTCACCAAGATCGCGGGCGAGGTCGCGTTCAGCCTGGACATGCGCAGCATCTCGCCCGAGACCCTGGCCAGGATGGACCGGGCGGTGGCCGAGCTGGTGCCGGAGGTCGCGCGGCGCCGGGGGGTCCGGTTCGACCTCGGGCCCCATTCCGCCAGCAAGCCGGCGGCCATGGACAAGGGCCTCCAGGACGGCCTCGCCGCCGCCGCCGAGGCCGCCGGCATCCCCTGCCGGCGCATGGCGAGCGGGGCCGGTCACGACGCCGCGGCCTTCGCCGACGCCGGCGTTCCCGCGGTCATGCTGTTCGTCCGCAACCAGCACGGCAGCCACAATCCCAGGGAGGCGATGCGGATCGAGGACTTCGCCCAGGCCTGCCGGGCGCTGCTCGGCTACCTCGCCGCCGCGGCTTGAGCCGGCCCCCGTTTTTCCTTGGGACGGGAGGGGGTCTTGTGGCAGAGTCCGACCCCGATTTTTCGGTTCGGGTCCTATTCCGCGAACGATGGGGACTGGGTGTTCGGCATCCGCGCCGGGGCGTTCGATCACGGGGACCGGCCGCCGGCGCATGACGCAAGCAGATGGGCTAGGGAGTAGATGAGCGCGAGTTCAGCGACCACGCGGCCCGGGGGCCGCCTGGCCGTCGACATCGGCGGCACTTTCACCGACGTGGCCCTCGAGTTCGGCGGCCGGCGATACACCACCAAGGTGCTTACCACCTCGGCCGCCCCCGAGAAGGGCGTGATGGAGGGCGTGCGCGCGATCCTGCACAAGAGCGGGCGATCGCCGAAGGATATCGCCATCATCATTCACGGCACGACTCTGGCGACCAACGCCGTGATCGAGCGCAAGGGCGCGCGGACGGCGCTGATCACCACCGAGGGCTTCCGCGACGTGATCGCGCTCGGGACCGAAAGCCGGTTCGAGCAGTACGACATCAACCTCGATCTGCCCGAGCCCCTGGTGCCCCGCTACCTGCGGCTACCGGTGCCGGAGCGGATCGCGGCCGACGGCGAGGTCCTGAAGCCGCTCGACGAGAAGGCGGTGCGGGCGCTGGTTCCGAAGCTCGTTCGCGAAGGGGTCGAGAGCGTGGCGGTCGGGTTCCTGCACTCGTTCGTCAACCCGGTCCACGAGGAGCGGGTCGCGACCATCCTTGCCGAGGAGCTCGCCGGCGTGCCGGTCACGCTCTCCTCGCTGGTCTCGCCCGAGATGCGCGAGTACGAGCGCTTCTCGACCGCCTGCGCCAACGCCTTCGTCCAGCCCCTGATGACGAGCTACCTGCGGCACCTGGACGCGGCGCTGACCGAGGCCGGGTTCACCTGCCCCCTCTACATGATGCTCTCCGGCGGCGGGGTGGCGACGCTGGAAACCGTGGCCAAGTTCCCGATCCGGCTGGTCGAGTCCGGCCCGGCCGGGGGCGCCATCTTCGGTGCCCGCATCGCCGCCGAGGTCGGCCTCGACGAGGTGATCTCGTTCGACATGGGCGGAACCACCGCCAAGATCTGCCTGATCGACGACGGCAAGCCGCAGACCGCGCGCAGCTTCGAGGTGGCGCGCGTCTACCGCTTCAAGAAGGGAAGCGGCCTGCCGCTGCGCATCCCGGTGATCGAGATGGTCGAGATCGGCGCCGGCGGGGGCTCGATCGCCAATCTCGACACCATGGGCCGGATCGCCGTCGGCCCCGAGAGCGCGGGCGCCGAGCCGGGCCCGGCCTCCTACGACCGCGGCGGCACCGTGCCGACGGTGACCGACGCCAACCTCGTCCTCGGGCGCTTCGACCCCGAGCACTTCGCCGGCGGCTACATGAAGCTCAACACCGCCAAGGCGCGCGCCGCGATCGACCAGGTGATCGGCGGCCCGCTCAAGATGACGACCGAGATGTCGTCGCTCGGCATCGTCGAGATGGTCGACGAGAACATGGCCAACGCCGCGCGCGTGCACGCCATCGAGAGCGGCAAGGACTTCTCCAGCCGCACCCTCGTCGCCTTCGGCGGCGGCGGGCCGGTGCACGCCTGCCGGGTGGCGGAGAAGCTCGGCATCACCCGGGCGATCATCCCGACCAGCGCCGGCGTCGGCTCGGCGATCGGGTTCCTGCGGGCGCCGGTCGCCTACGAGGTGATCCGCAGCCTCTATCAGCGCTTCAGCGGCTTCGACTACAAGGCGGTCAACGCGATGCTGGCGGAGATGCAGGCCGAGGCGCGGGAGATCGTCCGCCGCGGCGCCGGCGAGGTGGAGATGGTCGAGAAGCGCATCGCCTTCATGCGCTACGTCGGCCAGGGCCACGAGATCGCGGTCGAGCTGCCGGTGCGTGGCCTCGAGCCGGGCGACGTCAAGGCCGTGCTGCAACAGGCCTACGACGCCGAGTACCGGCGCCTCTACAACCGGCTCATTCCCGGCTCCGACGTCGAGGTGATGAGCTGGTCGCTGCAGGTCTCCACGCTTCCCGATACGGTGAGCCCGGCGCCGGCCCCCAAGCGCACCTATGAGCCCAAGCCGGTCGCGCACTGGAAGGTGTTCGACACCGTCAAGGGCGAGTTCCAGAAGGTGGCGATCTACGAGCGCACGCGGCTCGAGCCGGGCGCCCGCGTCAAGGGCCCCGCGATCATCACCGAGGACGAGACCTCGACCGTCGTCGGAACCGCGTTCGAGGCGACGGTCGACACGCTCGGCTATATCGAGCTCGTGGCCAAGGGCGGCTGACCGGCCGCCGCCCACGGGCGGAGAGGGGATCGCGATGGACAAGAGCAGCCAACTCTTCCGCATCCACATGCAGATCATGTGGAACCGGCTGATCGCGGTGGTCGAGGAGCAGGCCCAGACCATGGTGCGGACCTCGTTCTCGACCACGGTGCGCGAGGCGGGGGACCTGTCGGCCGGCGTGTTCGACCTCGAGGGCCGGATGCTGGCCCAGGCGGTGACCGGAACCCCGGGGCACATCAACGCCATGGCCGAATCGGTCGGCCACTTCCTCAAGGTCTACCCCGTCGACCAGATGTACGAGGGCGACCACTACATCACCAACGACCCGTGGAAGGGGACCGGGCACCTCTACGACCTCACCGTGGTCAGCCCCACCTTCCGCGACGGCAGGCCGGTGGCGCTGTTCGCCAACACCGCGCA
>JACQOE010000047.1 GCA_016202695.1 Pseudomonadota bacterium
CCTGGATGGTGACGTCGAGGGCGGTGGTGGGCTCGTCGGCGATGATCAGGTCGGGCCGGTTGAGGAGCGCGATCGCGATCGCCACCCGCTGCCGCATGCCTCCCGAGAACTGGTGAGGGTAGGCGCGAAGGCGCTCGTCGGGCGACGGGATTCCGACCTGGCCAAGGGCGTCGCGGGCGCGCCGGCGCGCGGTCTCGTGGTCCACCTTCTCGTGGGCGAGGATCGCCTCGGTCATCTGGGTGTCGATGCGGAGCACGGGATTGAGCGTCATCATCGGGTCCTGGAAGATCATGGCCATGCGCGAGCCGCGCAGCGCCCTGAGGCGCTCGTCCGGCAGGCCGACCAGGTCCTCGCCCTTGAACAGGATGCGCCCGCCGACGATGCGCCCCGGCGGATCGACGAGCCCGAGCACGGAGAAGCCGGTCACCGTCTTGCCGGAGCCCGATTCGCCGACCAGCCCCAGAACCTCGCCCTTCCCCACCGCGAAGCTCACGTCGTCGACCGCCTTGACCACCCCCTCCTTGGTGAAGAAGTGGGTTCGCAGCCCCTCCACCCTGAGCGGGACCGGGGCGACCGTCATCTTCTCAGTCTCGGGTTGAGCACGTCGCGGAGCTGGTCGCCCACCAGGTTGATCGAGACGATGACGATCAGGAGCGCGATCCCCGGATAGAGGCTGATCCAGTACTTGCCGCTCAGCATGTAGCCGAAGCCGTTGGCGATCAGCAGCCCGAGCGAGGGCTCGGTGATGGGAAGCCCGATGCCGAGGAAGGAGAGCGTCGCCTCGAGCGAGATCGCGTGCGCCATCTGCACGGTGACGACCACGATCAGGGGCGGCAGGCAGTTCGGCAGCAGATGGCGAAACACGATCCGCGCGTGACCGAGGGCTAGGCAGCGGGCGGCCTCGACATACTCCTTTCTCCGCTCGACCAGCGCGCTTCCCCGCACGGTGCGGGCATAGTAGGCCCCCTGCACGACGACCAGCGCGAACACGATCTTGTCCACCCCCTGACCGAGCATCGCGAGCAGGATCAGGGCGATCAGGATGGTCGGAAAACTGAGCTGCAGGTCGACCACCCGCATGATCAGGGAGTCGACCCGCCCGCCGAAATAGGCGGCGAGCAGTCCGAGCGACATGCCGATGAGAAGCGCGAGCACGGCGCTCGCCGCCCCCACCCCGAGGCTGATGCGCAGCCCGTAGATGATGCCGCTCAGCATGTCGCGACCCTGATCGTCGGTGCCGAGGAGGTAGGTCATGCCGGATAGGCCCTTGGTGCCCGGCGGCAGCCGGTTGTCGAGGATGTCGAGCTGGGCGAGGTCATAGGGATTCTGCGGCACGACGAAATCGGCGAAGACGGCGATCCCGGCGATCGCGAGAAAGGCGACGAGGCCGAGGACCGCGAGCCGGCTCTCGGCAAAGTCGGAGGCGAAACGCCAGAGCGGCGAGGGGACCGCCGCCAGGACCTCTGCCCCGGCGTCCGTCACGGTGGCGGCCGTCGGCTCGCGGGCCTCGTTCATGCCTTGTGCTCCACCAGGCGGACGCGCGGGTCGAGAACCGAATAGAGCATGTCCACCACCAGGTTGATGGTGATGAACATGAAGACGATGACCATCAGGTAGGCGACGATCACCGGCCGGTCGAGGACGTAGATCGACTCGATGATGAGCTTGCCCATGCCCGGCCAGGCGAAGATCGACTCGGTCACCACCGAGAACGCGACCACGCTGCCGAACTCGAGCCCGAGCACGGTGACGACCGGGATCATGATGTTCTTGAGGACGTGCACCAGGATCACCCGCGCCGGGCCGAGGCCCTTGGCGCGGGCGAACTTCACGAAGTCCATGAGCAGCACCTCGCGCATGCCG
The DNA here is from genome assembly GCA_016202695.1 of Pseudomonadota bacterium. Classification (GTDB taxonomy): domain Bacteria; phylum Pseudomonadota; class Alphaproteobacteria; order JACQOE01; family JACQOE01; genus JACQOE01. The sequence continues at coordinate 1,864 of JACQOE010000047.1, forward strand.
GCGCGGGTGAGCCGGATCACAAGCGACATCTTGAACAGCGCCAGGTTGGTCGCCGGCAGGACGAGATGCGTGAGCCCGTCCGGGGTAAGGAAGCTCACCGGCACTCCCAGGACCGCCACCGTCGCCCCGCGGCCGGTGGACGGCAGCCAGCCGAGCATCACCGCGAACACCATGATCAGCATCAGGCCCTGCCAGAAGGTGGGGACGCTGAAGCCGAGGATGGAGCCAGCCATGATCGTTCGCCCGGTGATCGAGTTCGGCTTGTAGCCGGCGATCATTCCGAGCGGGATGCCGAAGGCGACCGCGATCAGCATCGCCGCCAGCGCCAGCTCGAGGGTCGCCGGCATGCGCTCGAGGATCAGCCTGATCGCCGGCTCGTTGAAGACGAAGGATCTGCCGAGATTGCCCTCGACGGCGTTACCCAGGAACACGAGGTACTGGCGCCAGAGTGGCTTGTCCAGGCCGAGCGCCCGAACCGCGCGCTCGAACTCGGCCTGATCGAAGTCGGGGTTGATGAGGATGTCGACCGGATTGCCGATCGCATAGACGCCGAGGAAGACCGCCAGCGTCATCACAAAGACGACGACGATGCTCTGCAGCAGGCGGCGGATCAGGTAGACGGCCATGCCACGGCTCGCGCCCCGCGCCCGGGCCGAAGGCCGATGCCTCGCGCATCCGGTCCGGGCGGCGGGGGAATCCCCCAGGGAAGCGGTCTTTGCTCACTGTATAGCATCGGCAGGCCCCTCCCCAACAGCGGCTTGGCGCGATGCGGCGAGGCCGCACCGCGGGGGCTTCCGGCTGGCGGCCGGTCTCGGCCTTGTGTTAAGGTTCCGGGGTTCCGGGGAGGGCCTTCGGTCGGTTCAAGGGGGTGGCGGCGTCGGCGCGCGCCGACCCGCGACGGGCGACCGGAGCCCGGCGGCCCTCGCTCCGGAAGCCGACGAAAGACACCATCAGGAGGCACCGCGATGCGGAGATTGCAGGCCTTGGCGGCGTTGCTGGGGGCCATCCTCTTCCTTGCCGGCGCCGCGGGCGCGGCCGAACTCACCATCGGCCTCGCCGTCGAGCCGACCTCGGTCGACCCCCACTTCCACAACCTCACGCCCAACGAGGCGGCGAGCAAGCACATTTTCGAGAAGCTCATCGACCAGAACGAGAAGCAGCAGCTCAGGCCCGGGCTGGCGGTCTCGTGGAAGCCGATCGACGACCTCACCTGGGAGTTCAAGCTGCGCCAGGGCGTGCGTTGGCACGACGGCACGCCGTTCACCGCGGCGGACGTCCGGTTCACCGTCGAGCGCGCGCCCAAGGTCCCGAACAGCCCCTCGGGCTACGGCATCTATCTCAATCAGATCAAGGAGGTGCAGGTCGTCGACGACCACACCGTCCGGCTCAAGACGGCCGCGCCCTACCCGCTGATGGCGACTGACATCAGCACCATCGCCATCGTCTCCAAGAAGCACGGCGAGGGGGCGACGACCGCCGACTACAACAGCGGCAAGGCGGCGGTCGGCACTGGCCCCTACAAGTTCGAGCGCTTCACGCCCGGGGACCGCTACGTGTTCGTGCGCAACTCGGACTACTGGGGACCGAAGGCCGAGTGGGACCGGGTGACGCTGCGCTTCATCAAGAACGATTCGGCCCGGGTCGCGGCGCTGCTCGCCGGCGACGTGGACGTGATCGAGCAGGTTCCCACCGCCGATATCGAGAACCTGAAGAAGAACCCGAAGGTGGCGCTCTCGCAGGGCGTCTCGAACCGGGTGATCTTCCTGCACATGGATCACGCGCGCGACGACTCGCCCTTCGCCAAGGCCAAGGACGGCGGCCCGATCAAGAACCCGCTCAGGGACCTGCGCGTGCGCAAGGCGATCTCCAAGGCGATCAACCGGCAGGCGATCATCGAGCGGGTGATGGAGGGGGTGGCTCTTCCGGCGGCCCAGCTCCTGCCCGAGGGTTTCTTCGGCGTCAGCCCCAAGCTCGAGCCCGAGAAGTACGATCCCGAGGGGGCGAAGAAGCTCCTCGCCGAGGCGGGGCTTGCCAACGGCTTCCGGGTGACGCTGCACGGGCCCAACGACCGCTACATCAATGATGCCAAGATCGCCCAGGCCGTGGCCCAGATGCTCACCCGCGTCGGCATCCAGACCGAGGTGCAGACCATGCCGGCGAGCGTGTTCTTCGCCCGCGGCTCGAAGCTCGAGTTCAGCTTCCTGCTGGTCGGCTGGGGCGCGGGGTCGGGCGAGGCCTCCTCGCCCTTGAAGTCGCTGCTCGCCACCTTCGACAAGGACAAGGGGCGCGGAGCCTCGAACCGCGGCCGCTACTCCAATCCGGAGATGGACCGCCTGCTCGAGCAGGCGCTGGTCACGGTCGACGACGGAAAGCGCGAGGCCCTGTTGCAGCGGGCGACCGAGCTGGCGATCAACGACCTCGGCATCATCCCGCTCCACTTCCAGGTTAACACCTGGGCGGCGCGCAGGGGCCTTCGCTACGTTCCGCGCACCGACGAGCACACGCTGGCGACGTCGGTGACGCGCGAGGGCGCGTAGGGGGCGACCGCCCGGCGTCCGGCGGGGCGGGGGCCGCCGGCATGGAGCTCGGGCTGGAAGGCAAGCGGGCGCTGGTGGTGGCGGCGAGCAAGGGGCTCGGCTACGCGGTCGCCCGAGCGCTCGCCGCCGAGGGCGCGCGCCTCGCGATCGCCAGCTCCAACGAGGAGAACATCGCCCGCGCGGCCCGCGCGCTCGCCGCCGCGACCGGGGCGGAGGTGGCCGGCCTCGTCGCCGACCTCGCCGATCCGGCGGGAATGGACGGGCTCGCCCAGCGGGCGCGCGCGGCGCTCGGCGGCATCGACATCCTGGTCCACAACCACGGCGGCCCCACCCTCGGCCACGCCGCGGCGATCGCGCCCGAGGTGCTCGCCCGGCACTTCGCCATCATGCTGGCGAGCCCGATCCGACTGACCGGGCGCGTGCTCCCCGAGATGCGGGCCCGGCGCTGGGGGCGCATCCTGGTGGTGGGGGCGCAGAGCATGATCCAGCCCTTTGCGTTCAAGGCCATGGACAACGTCCTTCGGCCGGCGATCGCCGGCTACGTGAAGGCGCTCGCCAACGAGGTCGCGGCCGACGGCGTCACCGTCAACGTCATCATGCCGGGGCTCTTTGTCACCGACCGGGTGAGGTCCTCGAACGAGCTCACCTCGCGCGAACTCGGCATCAGCGAGGAGGAGTTCATGCGCCGGCGCCTGGCCGCGATCCCCGCCGGCCGGCCCGGGCGGCTGGAGGATTTCGGCGCGCTCGCGGCGTTCGTCGCCAGCGAGCGGGCGGCGTACATGACGGGAAGCATCTTCCGCGCCGAAGGCGGCGTGGTCAGGAGCATCATTTGATTGCCGGCGCGGCGCCGGTCGCTCACGGAGACTTCGACGGCTGCGCCACCGGCACCTCGAGATCGATGAGGGGCGCCCACTGCTGCGACCCGAACACCGACGCGTCGCCGAAGTCGCCGCAGGATACGTCGCGGATCATGGTGAACTTGATCATGCGCGCGGCGTCGTACCGATAGACCGACCGGATGCGCTCCACCGGCACGCCGTAGAGCCCGGCGAACGTCTCCTTGGTGAAGACCCCCGAGCGGCAGGCGCGATCGTAGGACTCCTTGTCCTTGAACAGCATGTCGAAGGTGACGAGATAAGGTCCGGCGTTCTTGCTGAACAGGAACGTGACCATGTCGATCAGCTTCATGGCGCGGCATTCCTTCTCGTGCGGTCCCCGCCTCAAACCTGTCGGTACTCGATCGGGAACAGGCCGAGGAGATCCCGGGGCGATTCCAGCTCGACGACGTGCATCACGCTGAAGCGGTAGACACCGCCGTTGTCGTTGACGAGCGGCGAGAACGGGAAGGCGATGTGGGCGGTGCGCGTCTTCGCCCCCTCGTAGGCAAAGCCGATCATGCGCGCCTCCAGCAGCGCGGCGATGTCGTGGGCGCGCTTCTGGCTCGGCGCCAGCACCTGGACGAGGATCCCGACCTCGTGCAGGTCGTCGCGGTTCCGCCTCGGCTCCATCGCGCCGAGGATGCCGTCGCGACCGTAGATCTTCCAGTCGAGCCGGTAGTCGGTGGCGCCGCCCTCCAGCTCGGCGACCTGCGCCTCGCAGCCTGCGATGTAGCTGTCGATCTGGCGGATCAGGAACGGATCGCGCGTCGCCCCCACCAGATAGGAGCGATACCCGCGCAGCTCCGCCCCCTCGAAGCGGAGCGTCGGGTGATCGCGGCGGATGAAGCGGGTGCCGCGCACGCGCGTAGCGGTTTCGTTCTCGATCGCCTCCAGCTCCACCGCCGAGAAGTCGAGGGTGCCCTCCGGTTCCTCCTGCAGGAACGGGTGCTCGACCTCGTAGACCATGTGGCTGGAGAGCGAGCGCGGCGTCACCCGGCGCATCGGGTTGGGCGAGCGCAGCACGAACTCGTCCCTGGTCAGCGTCGCCATCACCACGTCGCGCCCGGTCGGCGGCATCGCCGACATCGCCGCGCATTCGAGGATCTTGCCCATGTGCATGGAAAGGCCGCGGTCCATCCCCTTCCACACGCCGAAGCTGCCGAAGATCGCCGAGTCGCAGGACCGTCCGGCGACGATCACCTCGGCGCCCGCATCGAGGGCCTCGATATAGGGGCCGGTGCCCATCTGCGCGACGATCGCCGAGCAGGCGTCGATGGTCTGCGCCGTCAGCTCGTCGACGCCCGCGAACGGCTTGACCCGTCCGTCCCGCAAAGCCTTGTGCAGATAGGCCTTGTCCTGATCGGCATGGATGACGGCGAGCTTGAAGTGCAGCCCCTCCTCGCGCGCGATCTCGTGGAGGATCTCCAGGGTCCAGTCGACATGCGGCTTGGCGCCGGCAAGCCCGGCGCTGCCCACCAGGAGCGGGATGCGCGCCCCGAGCGCCGCCCTGAGGAGCAGGCCGAGATCGCGCTTCATCGACAGGCGCGACTGATACATCTCGCCGGCGCCGAGATAGTAGGGGCCGCAGTCGGTCGACCCCGAATCGGCGCCGATCATCGACGGCCCGAGCGCCATCGCCTTGGCGAGCGATTCCGCGTTGATGCCGTAGCCGAGGATGGCGATCGGGCTGACGATGCGGACTTCATCATCCATGACGTTCCATCCGTTCGTTCATTCGCCGCGCGCCCGGCGCGGCACGTCTTCGATCAATGAGGAAGGCGCGGAGTCAGGGCGGCGACCGGTTCACGTCCTGGCGCGGCAGTTTCTCCCGGTAGTAGCAGACCTGGAGCGACAGGTAGCCCCGCTCGGAGCGGAAGGGGCCATGCGGCACCCCGGCCGGCCGGCAGACATAGTGGTTGCGCGTAATCCGCTGTCGGACGCTTCCGTCCTCGTTCAGCCAGAGGAGCTCGCCGTCGAGCGCGATCACCTCCTCCACATAGTCGTGGACCTGGACGCGGTCGAGGAGGGCGCCCGGCCGGAAGCGGGTGAGCGTGGTGCGATGGCCGGTCTTTCCGATCTCGTCGAGGGCGCCCGCGAGCACCTTGTACTCCACGCCCTCGGGGTAGCCGGGGGCGCGAATCCAGCCCGCGTGGAGGTCGAGGGGGGCGAAATCCCCGTCGGGCGGCATCTTCACGGCCGGGTCTCCTCTCCCTGATGGCTGCCTCCGGCGAGCTTAAGGCCCCGGCGGCCGGCGGCAAGCACAAGTCGCATCGAACCGCCGATTATCCAGCGAATTCTTCTCGGGTGCGGGCCGATCCCTCGCGCGCGGGCCGGTCCCTCGCGCGCGGCCGCGGTCAACCGCATGGAAATTCCGCCCCCGCCTCACGATATGAGAAGTCATCCGCTTCTTGCGGCGTGACCCTGCGCATCATCCGATCGGGGCCGGACATGGCACAGCCTGGGAAAACGACGCGGCCGGGACCGCAGAAGCCGGCGAAGCAGCCGTGGAACACGAACAACAGGCGTCTCGCCGAGCAAACCCGGAAGTTTCTCGGCAAACACTACGCGAACAAGTACCGGGTCGGAAAACGCGGGTAGCCGTGCTTCGGCCAGGCGGCGCGGCCAATGGGGAGGCGGGCAATGAAGGCCGTCCCTCGTTCCGGATCGGCCCGTCAACCGGCCGCCGTCGGGAGCGGCAACCGAAGTTTCGAACATCAGGGGGCGAGCCTGGGCGTCGATCCGCCGTTCGCCGCCTCGTGGACCGGTGCGGTGCTTGAAGTTCCTTCGCAGTGGGAGCAGGCTTGCCAGGCAAAGAGGCGAGGGAGCCGAGCCCGATGACGCAGGCGAAGTCCGGGACCGGGATCGAGCGGCACCCCTATACCGTGGGCCTGACGGCCGTCGGCAAGCCGGGTCAGGTGACGGTGGAAGCCGAGGACGCCCTCATCGCCGCGCTCAAGGCCAAGCAGGCCCATCCCGAGGCCAGGATCACCTACGTCCGCAGGGCCAACCGGCGGGGCGACCGACGCCATCCCCACCGCCACCTCGCGTAGCGCGGTGAGGCGCGGCCCGGGTCCGGGGGGTGGACATCCGGGAAGGAGCGCGGTTCTGCCGGCCGCGATCCCGGGTCGGAGAGACCATGAGAGCAGAGCTTGCCCTGACCGCCCTCGCCCTCGGCCTCGTCGCGCCCTTGGCCGGCGTCGCCCTTGGCCAGGGAGGCGTGAGCGTGCGGATCACCGAGACGCCGGAGGTCTCGCAGCCCGGCCCGTTTGCCGCCAGGGGGCGGACCGTTGTCGTGCCCCGGACAACGATCGAGGTCGAGGCCGGTGGGCGCGGCCGGCTGGTGGTGATTCCCGGGACGCTGACGATCAAGGAGCTCGTCCGGGAACTCGACGCCCTCGGCCTCACGCCCGAGGAGAAGGCGGAGGCGCTGCGCGCCATCGCCCGCGCCGGCGCCCTCCAGGCAAAGTAGCGGCGGCATCGGTTTCCGGCGCCGGGCGCGAACCCGCGCTGCCCTGGTCGGCCGCGCCACGATCCCGCGTTCAGGCGCGCGCGGCGGCGAGGTCGAGCGATCGGAAGGGCGCCGTGCCCCGGGGGGAACCGGGGCACGGTCGCGAGAACCGCCGCCTACTTGGCGGGCTTGGCGGTCATGCCGACGACCTTGCCGACCGAGCGGTTCCAGATCTCGGTGCAATCCTTGCCGCAGCGCTCGGCGAAGCGGGGGAGCGCCACCTGCTCGACCAGCTTCTTCTGCTTGGCGAGGTCGGCCGCCGTCACCGGCACCAGCGTGAGCTTGGCGGGGGTGACGTTCTTCTCGGCGCCCCAGCTGCAGCGCGAATCTCCGACCGAGCACCAGATGCCCTGGTTGATTCCCTCGTCGGCGATCTGCCAGGCGCGCGCCGCCATCACGTCGTTCGACCGTGCGCTCACGAACGCCTGGACCTTGGGGTCGAGGCGGCCCCAGCTTTTCACGTTGGTGACCTCAAGCCCCAGGCTCCAGCCGAGCGTAAGCGGGTAGAGGTGGGTGGTGACCTCGGTCCACTTGGCGACGTTGCCGGCGAGCGTTCCGGTCACCGAGCAGTCGATCACCTTGCGCTGCAGCGCCGGCACCACCTCGGAGAAGGCCATGGTCACCGGGGCGGCGCCGATCGCGGTCATGAAGTCCGCCTGGGTGGCGGCGAAGACGCGCACCTTCTTGCCCTTCATGTCGTCGAGGCCGCCGACCGGCGACGCGCACCAGAGCACCTGCGCGGGCGATGGCCACATCACCAGCATGTTGACGCCGACCCGCTGGCGAAGAAGCTTGTCCATCTCCGGGGTATAGACGTCGACGACCTTCCGCAACGTGGCGATGTCCTGAATGACACCGGCGAGGTCGTAGCCGTCGAGTTCCGGCACCTCGCCCGCGACGTAGCCGGTCACCGTGTAGCCGAGATCGAAGATGCCGAGCTTGATCAGGCGGAAGGTCTCGGGCCCCTTCAGCCCGAGCTCGGTCATGCTGGGGATATCGGCGGTGATGCGGTTGTTGGAGAGCTTGACGATGTCCTGCTTCCAGAACGGTTCGAGGACGAGCTGGTGGATGAAGTCGTTCGACCAGCCGCCGATGACCTTGAAATGGGTCTGGGTCAGATCCTGCGCCTGCGCCGGACCTGTGATCGCCGCCGCAAGCAGCGCGGATACGGCAAGGCCGAGGCGTGTCTTCTGCATTAGATTCCTCCGAGTCAACGGACGTGTCCCAAACGCGGTCGTGCAATCAGGTTGTCGAGGCTGTCTTGGCTTGGCCTCCGATTTTGCGCCATGTTCACACAACGCCGGGGGCCGGGCAAGCCGCCGCTGGCCGGCTTCGGCCGGCGCCGCGCTTCGCGCATCTCCCTTTATGTATGTGAGCATGTATCCACGAGGGACGCCCGAGGCGCCCCGGCCGAGGCACCCGCCGGCCAGGACCTTGCGCTCCCCCGGCGGTCGCGCCCGGACAGGCTCAGGTCGCGGCGAGAAAGGCGTGCGTGAGATCGCGCTCGTAGAGCCGGCCCGCGCCGAGGTTCCGGGTGTCGGCTCCGATCTGCCGCAGCGCCGCCCACAGGGTGGCCGAGTTGGAGGAGACGACGGGCACCCCGAGGTCGCGCTCCATCTCCTCGATCCGGTCCATGGTGTGAAGCGCGGTGCAGCTCGCGAACACGGCGTCGCAGCCGCGGATGACGGTGCGGTGCCCGTGCAGCCGCTCGGCAACCTGCCGCGAGGTCACGGCGCGGATGGTCGGCTCGTCGGGGCAGGCGAAGGTGTCGTCCGCCACCACCTTGAAGCCGTGGAATTCGAGGAACCCGACCTCGACCCGATGCACCGGCTCGGGATAGGGCGAGATCATGAACACCCGGCGGGCGCGAAGCGCCGTCAGCGCCTCGAGCACGGCGGTCGCGGTGGTGATCCCGGCGACGCCGGTCCGCTCGTGGATCCGCCGCCCCCAGGACCCGTGCTCGGCCGGTCCGGCGAGGAACGTGCCGCTCGTACAGGCGCAGACGATGACCTCCGGCCCGGGCTGCGGGGCGGCGAGGTCCGCCGCCGCGCGCTCGAGCGTCTCCATCATCGCCAGCGTCGCCTCGGCGGTCATCTTCGATCCCGGCCGCGACATCCGGTTGAAGAGGAGCGCGACTCCCTCGGGGAGGAATTTCGGAAACTCCCCCTCGCAGGTTACGTTGGCGGGCGGAACCACCACCCCGATATGCTTGAGTTCCCGAGTCATGACGCGACTTTGCCACTCCCTCTCGCTGGCTGCGGCCGCGACCGCAGGGTGAGCATGCCTCCGTGCGGACCGCAAAGTCAATTTGTCGGACCTTACGACATGGCTGCCGACTGTGTTACATAGGATGCCGTCGGCGCATAGGAAGCCGGCCCTCGACCGGTCTGAACCGGGGCGCGGGCGGTCCGCGACCGGGATGTGGGGGGAACGGAAAGACCATGAAGAAAGAAGGGGCTGTCGAGCGCATCCGCCACCAGGCGATGTGGAACCGCCTGCTGTCGGTCGTCCAGGAGCAGGCGCACATCCTGGTGCGCACGGGGTTCTCCACCTCGACCCGCGAGTCGGGCGACATCTCGGCCGGGGTGTGCGAGCCGAAGCAGGGGAAGCTCCTCGCCCAGGCGGTGACCGGGACGCCGGGGCACGTCAACTCGATGGCGGCCTCGGTCAAGCACTTCATCCGCCGCTTTCCGGTCGCGACCATGCGGCCGGGGGATGTCTACGTGACCAACGATCCGTGGCTGGGGGCGGGCCATCTGCACGACGTGGTGGTCGTGACCCCGGTCTTTCGCAGGCGGCGGGTGGTCGCGCTGTTCGCCTGCACCTGCCATGTGGTCGACATCGGCGGGCACGGGATGGGGCCTGACGGGCGCGAGATCTATCACGAGGGGATTCAGCTCCCGATCATGAAGCTGGCCGATCGGGGCAAGGTCAACGAGGAACTCCTCCGGATCATCGCCCTCAACGTGCGCGAGCCGATCCAGGTCGTCGGCGACTTCTACTCCCTGATCGCCTGCAACGACGTCGGCGGCGAGCGCCTGCATGAGATGATGGACGAGTTCGGCATCGAAACCCTGGACGGGCTCGCCGAGCACATCTTCACCACCTCGCGCGAGACCAAGCTCGGCGCCATCCGCAACCTGCCCTTCGGCACCTACCGGAACAGCATGCGCATCGACGGCTACGACGACCCGGTCGACCTCGTCTGCGCCCTGACCATCGCCGAGGACGGCATCACCGTGGATTTCACCGGCACCTCGCCGACCTCGCCCTCCGGCATCAATGTCCCCCTGTGCTACACGACGGCCTACGCGTCCTTCGGCGTCAACTGTGTGATCGCCCCGCACATTCCGAACAATGCCGGGTCGATGGAGGTGGTGCGGGTAATCGCCCCGGAGGGCTGCATCCTCAACGCTCCGCGCCCGCGGGCGGTGGCGGCGAGGGGCGTGACCGGGTTGATGCTGCCCGACGTCATCTTCGGCTGTCTCGATCAGGCCGTGCCGGGCGGCTGCCCGGCGGAAGGCGCGTCGAGCCTCTGGATCCTGGTCCTGTTCAGCGGCTTCGGCCGCACCGATGCGCGCCATCCCTATCCGGCGGCGGCGACGCCGTTCGACACCACGCTCTTCCACTGCGGCGGGGCGGGGGCGCGCCCGACCCTCGACGGGCTCAACGCCACCGCATTCCCGAGCGGGCTCAGGAGCGTGCCGGTCGAGGTGGTGGAGACGGTGAGCCCGCTGGTGGTCTGGCAGCGCGAGTTCCGGACCGACTCGGGCGGGGCGGGCGCCATGCGCGGGGGCACCGGACAGACGCTCCGGGTCGGCAACCGCGAGGGCGCGCCCTTCGGGCTCAACGCCTTCTTCGATCGCGTCCACCACCCGGCGCGGGGGCGCGCCGGCGGGCGCCCGGGGGGCAAGGGGCGCATCACCCTGGCTTCGGGCGGAGTCTTGCGCGGCAAGGGCATACAGACGGTGCCGCCGAACGACGTTCTGATCGTCGAGACGGCGGGGGGCGGAGGCTTCGGCGACCCGCGCCGGCGAGACCCCGCGGCGCTGGCCCGGGACGTCCGCAACGGGATGGTGTCGAGCGAGGCCGCGCGGACCGAGTACGGTCGCGCGCCCGGCGACGACCGGGAGTCGGCTCCGGCGGCGGCCGGCCCCGATCCGGGCTGAGTCGACCGCGTCGCCGGAACCGCTCCGGCGCATGACGGACGGCGGGTCGACGGAAGTCTCCACGCGACGGGGGGCGCCGAAGCCGACGAGCGGCGGCGAAGGCGAGCCGATTGTCGAAGCCGGGAAAATCGCGATTCGATCCTCGGCCGAGGGCTCCTGTAGGCGGCTGGCGTGCGGATTCTTCAGAAACCTGGGGCCTCCGTGCCGACCCTCTCCCCGCGGCCCAAGATGCCTGGGTCAGCCGATCTGGACAGTGCCCTCGTGAAGGAACCTGTACGGCGGCAGGTCGAGATTCCGTGGCGCCGGGCTGCGGCGGACGCGCCCGGCGGTGTCGTACATCGAGCCGTGGCAGGGGCAAAACCACCCGCCGTACTGGCCGCGGGGATCGGCCGGCTTCTGGCCGAGCGGGATGCATCCAAGGTGGGTGCAGATGCCAATGACCACGAGCCACTCCTTTTGTTTCACTCGCGCCCCATCCGGGGTCGGATCGATGAGTTCGGCGCGGTCGTCGGCCTCGGCGCGAGCGATCTCCTCCGCTGTTCGATGCACGATGAACACCGGCTTCCCGCGCCAGTTGACCGTAATGCGCTGGCCGACCGCGATCGGATCGAGGTCCACATCCACGGCGGAGAGCGCGAGAACGTCGGCGGAAGGGTTCATGAAGTCGATGAACGGCCAGGCCGCGAGCGCGGCACCCGCGGCGAGGGCCGTCCCGGTCGCAAGATAGAGGAAGTCGCGGCGGCTCGTCTCCCGGTCGGGGGTGCCCGAGCCCGGCGACGGCGGTGACTCGGATATCGCTGCCATCTCTCGCCCTTTCGGTTGCTCGCCCCGTCAGTCCTGCCCTTGCCCGCGTTGCCAGGGAATTCCGGCGGCCGGCGCGCGAAACCCTCTCATCGGGGAGACTCGCTGCGCCCACGGTGTCCGGGCCTCCGCAGCCTCGGCATGAACGCGGGGACATCGGCCATGTAGGCGACGTAGACCTCGCCGAACTGGACACAGGCCCGCCGCTCTTCCGCCCTGGCCAGGCGCACGTACATGACGACGAGCACCGGGAACATGACGAGCGTGGGCAAGGTCGGCCACTGCAACAGGAAACCCAGCAGCACGTGGATGAAGGCCAAATATTGAGGGTGTCGGACGTAGGCGTAGGGCCCGGTGGTGGCCAGGGTTCCCTTTCTCTGCGCGGCGTGCAGAACCCTCCACGACATCCACAGGAGCACGAGGCCGCGGCCGATCAGGACGTAGCTGATCAGATGGAACACCGAGAAATGCGGGTCGCCCTTCAGATCGAACAGGGTGGACCACAGATGCCCGGAGTTGTGACCGAAGAGGTCGAGGTCGGGATAGAGGCCGGTCAACCAGCCGGAGAGGAGATAGAGCGTCAGCGGGAAGCCGTACATCTCGGTGAAGAGGGCGACCACGAAGGCGGAGAACGCGCCCAGGGAGCGCCAGTCGGTGCGGGTCCGGGGCCGCGTGAAGCCGAACGCGAACAGGATGAAGATCGCGGCATTGACCGCGACCAGAGGCCACAAACCGTAGGCGGATCCTGCCGCGCTCATCGCCGCTACCCCGTCAGGCGCGGTGCGAATCGCCGCCGTCCGAGCTCGGGAGAGGTTCTCGGAAAGCCCGTATCTCCGATTCCTCGGCTTCGCACCGTGATCTCCTTATCTCGCCGCAAACAGGAAGGCATGCGGCGACGGCCAGGTGGAAATCCGCGCCGTTGCCTGCGACGTGACCGGATCGACGACCAGGACGTCGCCCGACTCGATGCCGACGTAGAGCGCGCTCGCGTCGGGGAGCAGCGAAATGTGCTCGGGCGGCGCGCCGGTGTCGTAGGCCGCGACCACGCGCCCGCTGGCGACCTCGATCACCGAGTAGGTCCGGTCTCCCTTGTTGGCGACGTAGACGAGTTTCCCGTCCCCGCTCGTGGCCACGCCGTGCGGGCCTTCGCCGACCCCGATCCGTCCGGTGACCCGGCGCTGGACCGGATCGATCACCGTGACGGTGTCGTTCGCGTCGTTTGTCGCGTAGAGCGTTTCGCCGCCGGGCGTGAAGGCGAGGTGTCCCATGACCGATTCGGCGCCCATGGGGACGGTCGCGACGGTCCGTCGCGCGTCCGGGTCCACGACCGAGACGGTCGTGCCCATGTTCAGGGAGAAGAGGAGCCCCGAGCCGGGGGCGAACGCGAGGTAGAATGGCGGCTCCTCGGTGGGGATGCGGGCGACGATCCGGTTGGTCGCGGCGTCGATGACCACGATGTCGGCGGCGGCGACATAGACGTGCCTGCCGTCCGGGGAGACGACCGCGTGGTGCGAGATGTCGCCGACGTCGATGCTCTCGATCACGCGGCCGAGCCCGGTGTCGATCACATAGACCTTGTTGGCATCCATGCTGGCGGTGTAGAGCCGCCGCCCGTCGGGGGTGAGGACGCCGCCGTGCGGGTTGCCCGGAACGGGGATCGAGCCGACCACGGCGCGCGCGGCCATATCGATGATCGCGACCGAGTTCGAGTCGCTCATGACGGCGTAGGCGACGGGCTCCGCCGACCCGCCGCGCGTCGCCGCGATGAGGACCGCCGCTGCGACGATGAAGCTAGAGATCCTGGTTCGGGTGGTCCACGCTGCCAATGTCATCTCCTTACTCCTTGACTGGTTCTTGTCGTTGCTCGCCACGCGGGGCGCCGCACCCTGACAGACAATCCGGCCTGCGATCGGGGCTCATGCCGTGCTGTCCACGAAAACCGTGACCCTGATCCGAACGTCCTGCTTGTTCGGGTCGTCGGAACTGATGAAGACGGACCGCTCTATCCGACCGCGGTCCGCTTCGTGCGCGGCGGAGTCGTACTCGATGCGCAGCCGCCCTTGGCCGCCGGGCGGGATGGTCATGGGCGTGAGCGTCGCCCGGGTGCACCCGCACGACGTGCTGACCGCGACGATGGTGAGCGGCCGATCGCCGCGGTTGAGCACGGGCAGCTCGGCGACGGCGCGCGCCCCCTTGGCGACCGAACCCATGTCGTAGCTGCCGGCGACCTCGATGTCGGGGCCGCCCCGGGAGCAGGCCGCAGCGAGCAGCGCCAGAAGCGCGACCAGCAGGGCACGCGTCTTCATGCCCGCCTCCTCAGCTCCAGCCGACCCTGGCCTGGATCCAGATGGCGGCCTCGGGTTGGGTTCGGTCGTTGCTCTCGATGATCAAGCCTCGGCGGACGGTCTCGCCCCGCACGTCGTGGAACCCGGCGTCGAGCGTGAGGGTGGCGAGCGCGGCCTTTCCCGGCGGGATGACGCGGGCGGTGACGTGCGCGGTGGTGCAGTCGCAGGAGGTATAGGCGCGGCCGATGGTGAGCGGGCCGGCGCCGGTGTTGCGGATCAGGAACTTCCGCTCGACCACCGCCTTGGCCCCGATGCGGCCGAAGTCGTAGTAGGCGAGGGGCAGCTCGATCTTCGGCTGCGGTTGGTCGGCCGCCACGAGGCGGACTCTCGACCTCGACCCGGGGCCCATCTCGTGGACCGCGTGGATCGGCGTGCTCTCGACGATCTCGTCGGGGGAGTACACGAGCGTCGCCTCGGCGGCCTGGTCATCGGCGCCGTACAGGTACGCGCCACCCGCTCCGAGCACGAGTATCCCCGCCGTGGCAATGAGGACCCGCCGCCGGCCCCAGCGGGGAGCTGCGGTTGCCGACTGCGACCCGAAGAGCCGCTTCTTGTTCTTCCTTGCTGACATCGTCCTCTCCTTTCAGTCAATGAGCCAAAGCAGCATCGCCGCCCCGAGGGCGACCATCGCCGAGCCGAACCAGAGCCGGATGTCGAGCGCGTGTACCCGCTCCCAGCCCGCCCACGCCTTCGCCGTGACCCGGTTTCCCGCCGCGACGAGGATGACGATCAGCGGCAGCACGAACATCACGTTGTAGAGCAGCAGGTAGCCAACACCCCAGGCGAGGGTGGTCTTGGCGTTGAGAAGCGTGATGATGGAGACGTAGATGCCGCCCGAGCAGGGAAAGGTGCACAGCCCGACCAGGAAGCCGGCGGCGATGGTGGCGGGCAGGGTCGCGCGCTGGATCAGCTCGCGGGCGCGCGCTCCGGCGAAGGCCGGCATGTGCAGTTTCAGCGGGGAGCCGGGAAAGGCGTGCTCGGCGAGGTTGACCGCGCCCAGCGCGATCAGGAGCCACGCCCCGGCGCGGGCGACGAGATGGGGATCGTCCGAGAGGCGGACCGCCTTGAGGATGCCGAGCCCGATCGCGAGGTAGACGACGAAGATCATGCCGACGAACACCAGTCCCAGCGTCAGCACCTGACCGCGCGATTTGCGGAGCGTAAAGAGGAGGGCGATCAGGAGCAGGATGACCGCGAAGGCGCAGGGATTGACCGAATCGATCAGCCCGGTGACGACGACCGCCGGCAGCAGCCCGGCAAGGTTCGCGATCCCGGCCGGGAGCGGGCCGGTGGCCGCCATCGCCTGCGCCAGCGCGTCGCGGAACGGCGTCTCGATGGGGAAGGTCGTCACCGCGCCCTGCCACGCCCACAGGCGGTACTCGCGCGGCGGTCCGTGCATCTCGGGCTGCCAGAGGACGAGCCGAGGTGGACGGTCCGGGGCCGAGAGCGCGGCGTCGATCAGGGTCGCCGGGACGTGGCCGAGTACCACCAGCATGCCGCGTGGAATGGGCACGAACGCGTAGAGCGAATCGGCGATCGAGCGCGGGAGCCCGATCGAGTCGGCAAGCTCCAGGAGCCGGGCGCGCTCGGCCGGCCGGGTGAAGTCGTGGACGGGGGCGTTCGCCGCCAGCCCGCGCGCCTTCAGGGCCGGCAGCAGAACCGTTTCCGTGTACGGCCAGCAGTCGGCGCAGCCGGCGCTGAAGAAGACGTGGGTGGCGTCGGGCGTCGTGTCGGGCCCGGCAACGCTGCCCGGCGACCAAGCGGTGAGCGCCGCAAGCGCCAACATGCCGAGTATCAAGATGTTTCCCACCCGTCGCAGGACGGGCATTGCGCGCGCTCGAGCCGGAGGCACGTCCGGTGGCGAGGCGCAGGTGGGGCTTCCAGCCGACCCCGGCCGTCGACGGGTTCGATCGCAGCGTGTCGGGCCGAGCCGGGTCATCGCGTGTCCTATTCGACCACGAGCCTGCCCCTCAGCATCCCCATCTGGCAGGCGAACTCGTATTCGCCCGGCTTTTCGGGAAGGAGCTCGACCGCCACCGTTTCCCCCGCCGGCAGGCGGGCGCTCTTCTTGAAGTCGGGGAACAGCACCATCTCGGAACAGGCCGCGGTCTCCTCGCGCCGGAAATTCAGACGCACCGGCTTCCCGCGGCGGACCACGATGGTGTCGGGCGTGTAGCCCCCCTTGACCAGGATCAGCGCCTCCTGCCGGCCGCCGCTCGTCTCCGCGGCCCGGTACCCTTGGGCCCGCTTGAGCCAGAAGAACCAGACGATGAAGGCGACAAGCGCGAGGCCGGCGACGGTCACGATCCACTGGTCGGGGGTCACGGCTGTACTCCCTTGGGCTGGAAGAGGCGGAGCCGGTTGGCGTTGGTGACCACGGTCACCGAGCTGAACGCCATCGCCGCCGCGGCGATGATGGGGGAAAGCAGGATCCCGGCGAACGGATAGAGGAGGCCCATCGCCACCGGAATGCCGAGCGTGTTGTAGCCGAACGCCCCGACGAGGTTCTGACGCACGTTGCGCATGGTCGCGCGGCTGATCTCGATCGCCGCCGCCACGCCGATCAGGCTTCCCTTGATGAGGGTCACGTCGCTCGCCTCGATGGCGACGTCGGTTCCGGTGCCGATGGCGAAGCCGACGTCGGCCTGGGCGAGCGCCGGCGCGTCGTTGATGCCGTCGCCGACCATGCCCACCGTCCTGCCCTCGAGCTGGAGCTTCTGCACCTCGTGCGCCTTCTCGTCGGGGAGCACCTCGGCGAGCACACGCTCGATATTCACTTGCCGGGCGATGGCCTCAGCGGTCCGCTCGTTGTCGCCGGTGAGCATCACCACCTCAATGCCCATGCGCCTGAGCCTCGCGATCGCCGCCTTCGAGTCGGGCTTGACCGTATCAGCGACGGCGACCAGACCCGCCGCCCGGCCGTCGACCGCGACGTACATCGGCGTCTTGCCTTCGCCGGCGAGCCGCTCCCAGTCGGCCGCCAAGCGGTCGATGGGGACGCTGCGGTCGCGCATCAGCTTGGCGTTGCCGAGCAGCACCGTGCGGCCGGCGACGCGGCCCGACACCCCGTGGCCGGGCACGGCGGCGAACCCCTCGGCCTTCTCAAGCGAGATCCCCCGCGCCTCGGCGCCCTTCACGATCGCCTCGCCGAGCGGGTGCTCGGAGCCGCGCTCGAGGGAGGCCGCGAGGCCGAGAATCTCGGCCTCGTCGGCTCCCTCGGCCGGCACCACGTCGGTCAGCGACGGTTCGCCGCGGGTGATCGTCCCGGTCTTGTCGAGGATGATGGCATCGAGCTTTTCGGATGTCTGGAGCGCGTCGCCCGAGCGGATCAGGATGCCGTTCTCGGCGCCCTTGCCGATGCCGACCGTGAGCGAGGTGGGCGTCGCCAGCCCGAGCGCGCACGGGCAGGCGATGATGAGGGTGGTGACCAGCACGATCGTCGCATAGACGCTGCGCGGCTCGGGGCCGAGGTCGTACCAGGCGACGAAGGCGAGGACGGCGAGGATCATCACCGCCGGCACGAAGTAGCCGGAGACCGTGTCGACGATCCGCTGGATGGGCGCCTTCGAGCCCTGGGCGTCCTTGACCATGCGAATGATGCTGGCGAGCGCCGTGTCCTTGCCCACCTTGGTGGCCCGGAAGCGGAAGCTCCCGGTCTTGTTGAGCGTGCCGCCGATGACCTCGTCGCCGACGACCTTCTCCACCGGCATCGACTCGCCGGTGATCATCGACTCGTCCACCGCGCTCGATCCCTCGGCCAGCTCGCCGTCGACGGGAATCTTGTCGCCCGGGCGGACGACGACCACGTCGCCGACCACGACCTCCTCCACGGGAAGGTCGATCTCCTTGCCGTCGCGCACTACGCGCGCGGTCTTGGCCTGGAGCCCGATCAGTTTCTTGATCGCCTCCGACGTCCGGCCCTTCGCCTTGAGTTCGAGGGCGAGCCCGAGGACGACGAGCGCGACCACCACCGCGGTCACGTCCCAGAACACCTCGGCCAGGGCGGGATCCGGGAAGAGGCCGGGGTAGGCCACGGCCACGATCGAATAGAGGTAGGCCGCAGTGATGCCGATCGCGATCAAGGTGTGCATGTTGGCCGAGCGGTGCTTGAGCGCCTGCCACATGCCGACGAAGAACTGCGAGCCCGACCAGACGAGGACGGGGAGCGTCAGCACGCCGAGGAGGCTCCAGACGATCCGGCGCGCCTCGCTTCCCGCCGGCATCCACTCCGCCAGACCGGGGATGAAGTCCGGGTAACTCAGGCCCATGACCGGGATCGAGACGGCGGCGGCGAACCAGAACTTGCGCATCAGCGTGCGGTATTCCCGTTCGCGCTCGCGCTCCTCCGAGCCGATCCCCTCGTCGGTCTCCGGGGCGGGGTCGGCGGCCTCGTAGCCGCCGCGCGCGATGGCGCGGCGAAGGCCGGAGAGGTCCACCGCCTCGGGCTCGTAGGTCACCTCCGCCGTCTCGGAGCCGAGGCTCACGCTCGCCGAGACCACGCCCGGAGTCGCCGCGAGCGCCTCCTCGATGCGCGTGACGCAGGAGGCGCAGTGCATTCCCTTGACCGCCAGCCTTGCCCTCGCGGTTCCGGCGGCATAGCCGGCCTTGCGGATGACCTTGACCAGATCTCCGATGCCCGCCGCGGAGGGGTCGTACTCCACATGCGCGGCCTGGCCCGCCAGACTCACATGCGCGTTGTGGACACCCTTGGCCGCCTTCAGCGCCTGCTCGACGAGCCCGGCGCAGTGCCGGCAGGTCATGCCGCCGACGCCGATCTCCGCGTGCCTGATCTCCCGCGCGGGCTCGGATTCGGGCGCGTCGGCCGGAGCCCCGTGGTCAGCATGGATGCCTTCCCCGGCCGGCGGAGAAACGTAATGCTCCGGTTGTGCGGCAAACCGACCGCGGCAATCCTCGGAGCAGAAGTAGTAGATGGCGCCCTCGTGCTCCTCGCTCGGAGCGTTGGCGGTCGGGATCACATCCATCCCGCAGACTGGATCTTTCATTGTCGCGGCTTCTCCCCCTCTGCTTCCGTTCGAGACACGGGACCGCGGCCATCCCGTCTCGGGTTTGTAACGCTTGAATTCGATGACTGACATTGTTCTCGGCCCGGCTTTCCGCAACTCCTCCCGCCGGCACCCCGATCAAGCGTGTCCAGGCACGGCCCGGTCGTCGCACCGGCACCAGACGCACGAGCACTCGCGGTGATCGCAGCTCCTGTCGTGAAGCGGCGCCCGGAAGCGGAGATAAGCGAGGGGATACAACGCACGCCGAAGGAGGGAGGGTCGGTACAGGTTTCGCAAGGACTCGCGCGCGTCGCCGACGCTCAAACGGTGGGCGAGAATCCAACGCCAGCCGCGGTCGCCGGCCAGGTTGAAGAGGAAGCGGTTGCTGACCGACGCGCGCAGCAGGGGGAGCAGCTCCCGGCGCCAAAGCGACGTGTAGTCGGTCCCGTCGATCAGGCTTCGCGCGGCCAGGAACGCTGACCGGAAGGCGTATCGCAGCCCGAACCCCGCAAGCGCGTCCTGGAATCCCACCTGCTCGCCGATCACCAGGTGCCCGCCCTGGATTGCGGTGCGGGGCAGGCGGAAGTTGGCGAAGCCGCCGAAGGGCCTCTCGTGACGCATCGTGAGCCCCACGCGCCGGCGGAAAAAGTCGACGGTGCGAGCCACGTATTCGGCCTCGCGCTTGAAGCCGGTGAACAGGCAGCTCGCGACCGTGCCCCGGCCGCCGTGGACGAGGAGATAAGAGTAGCCCAGCGGAGCGAGGGCGCTGTTGAAGCAGATCCAGTCGCCGTCGGGCATAGGGGTCTCGAACACGTAGCCGACGGCGATGGCGTCGGCGATCCTTGGTCCGACGGCAAGCACGGTGGCGTGGTCCGCCGCCTCGGCGCGATCGCCGAAGCGGACCTCGACGCCGGCTTCCAGAGCCTGCTCGAGTAGGCCGCGGTCGAGGCTGCCGGCCTCGTGGCCGCGGCGGACGAGGTAATAGAGCGGCGCGTCGCTCGAGATGCCGTAGGGCTCCCCCCAGGCGTCGAAGGCGACGCCGCAACGGACCGCGACCACCTCGAAGTTGGCGCAGATGCCGGCGGCCGTGAGTTCGTCGAGCACGTCCCCTTCGTCGCTCCAGTTCTCCAGTCCCTGGAAGTCGTCGTGAAATCGCCAGCCCACCGTCCCGTGCCATTCGCGCACGACCACCTTTCGCCCCGCCCGCGCCAGCAGGATCGCGCAGACGAGCCCCGCCGGGCCGGCCCCGACGATGGTCAGAGGGGCGTTGCTGCGTGGCGTCGGGGCGCGGCAATCATCGTGCGCCATCGACCGCGCGCCTAATGACAGGAACCCGTCCGCTTGCGGACAACGGCGTCGGGACGGCTCGCTTCCGGCCCGGTCGGCACGCCGTCCACTGTGGGCACGCGAAGCGGATTCGACTGCCGCGACGGGCGACCGGGCGCCTCGGCGGGGGAGGGTTTCGGCGGCTCGGCGTGGTCGCCGTGGCCGCCCCCTCCGCAGCACCCGTGCCCGCCGCCGTGGCTCCCGTGGCGGCCGTGCCCGAGGAAATGCATCCCGACCATGCCGAGGCCCAACAGCAGCCAGGTCCAGTTTTCCGTCAGCCATTCCATGCGAGCGTTCTCCCCACCAAGCCTAGGGACCGAGCCTTTCGGAGACGAAGTTGTAAGGGGGCACGAAGGCGAGGGCGATCAGCCAGCCATAGGCCGCGGCCTCGACGAGACCGAGGAAGAAGTTCGACCAGCTCAGCCACTCGAAGCCCGGCAGCAGCGGCGCCCAGACCCGGTACATGACGAGGTCGGGGAACCAGAGGTCGGCGAGCACGCAGGCGAGGTAGAGGAGCGCAAACCCGACGCTGGCGCTGGCTCCCACCGCGAGCAGCGAGACTCGCGGCCGGCGTGCCTCCCGGACCGCCCGGATCAAGCGTTCGGTGTCCTCGCCGCGCAGTCCGTCACTTCTCATGACGGCATGGACCTCCGCGCTTGCCAGCAGCTCGCGCAGCGTCGGCTCCCGGTCGGCTATGGTGCGCGCAGCCATGATCGCGGTTCTCCTCGTCCGGTTTGTGGCCGCCGCAACAGCCGCCGACGGTCTCGGCGGCCGGTTCCCGAGGTGCCGTCTTCCTGGCGTCGTGGCCCTGGGTCGAACGAGTCTCGGACGGTCTCTTGGTCGAGTGGGCGCATCCCATCGCACGATTCTCCATGCCTTGCGGGGTTGTGAACCAACCCTAGCGATCTCGTGTAACTGCCGTATGACCGAGAACGGGGAATTTGGTAACCGCGTGTAACCGAGAATCGACGTTGAAAATTTCTAAGCCGCAGGCCAACGATTGCGGCCGGTCGGCGTTCTTGGTCTCGTGCCCGTAGCACGGGCGCCCGGCCGCTCGCCGCTACCGACGCATCCGTGCTAAACAGGGTTTCGCCGCCCATCTTCCGACCCCGTTACGAGGGGGTGGGACGGCGGATTGCGGGAGGCCGCCGCCGGGATTGCGAATCGTCGCACTCGCTCATCGACGACGGCACTTCGTGCCGCCATCGGTCTTCGGGCCGACGTTAGACGTGGCCGCGTCGTCGGCTGGCCCGTTTCGGAACGGCGTTTTGGGAGCGGCCGGTCCCCGGATCGAGACGCGAAGACCACATCCGGGCGAGGGAGACTGCCATGGACTCCTACGAGACGTTGAACCTGTCGCTCGACGATCTGGTGCTCACCGTCAAGATGAAGCCTCAGACCGACGACACCAACATCCACTGGGACCTCGCCAACCTGTTGGAGAGAGTCCGTCCCGACGACGAGGTCCGGGTCCTGGTGCTGACCGGCGCCGGCGGCGATTTCCTGACCGCGCGGCCGCGCGAGCACTACTCCAAGGCGGAAACCCTGCAGGGGCGGGTCCGGCCGCGGGAGCTGTGGCACACCTTCACCGGCATCCTCCGCATCCACGAGGCGCTCGTGTCCCTCGAGAAGCCGGTGATCGCCAAGGTCAACGGCGCCGTCAGCGGGCTCGGGGCGAGCCTGGTGTTCGGCGCCGATCTCATCGTCGCCCGGGAGGACGTGACGATCGTCGACTCGCACATGGGAGCCGGCGAGGTGGAAGGCTACGGCGCCGAGTTCAGCGTCGTGCCGGGTGACGGCGGGACCGTGCTGATCCCCATGTTCCTGCCGCCCGCCCTGGCCAAGGAGGCGCTGTTCCTTGCCCGCAGCTTCACCGCCCGCGAGCTGGCCGCGCTCGGCGTGATCAACTACGCCGTCCCGGCGGACGAGCTGGACGAGCTGGTCGACTCGCTCGCCCGGCGCCTCAAGAAGCGGTCGCCCTACATCCTTGGCTGGACGAAACGCGCGGCCAACCGTGCCATCGCCGCCCAGGTGGCGAGCGCCCTGGATTCCGGGATCGGCTACGAGATGGTCAGCTTCTTCCTCAAGCACCGGGGCGACTGAGCCGCGATGACGGCGCGCAAGATGCCTCAGCGCAGCGGCAGGAGAAGATCGGGCAGAAAGGTGGCCAGCGGCGGGAACAAGGTCGTAACCAGCAGCGTGCCGACGAGCACGACGAAAATCGGCCAGCAGTACCGCCAAAACTCCTGCATGCTGATTTCGGCCATTCGGCAGACGAGGTACATGGTCAGGCCGTAAGGCGGCGTAATCAGGCCGATTAGCAGATTGAAGACGGTGATGACTCCGAAGTGCACCGTGTCGATGCCGAGGGCGTTCACGGTCGGCATCAGGAGCGGCACGACGACGAGGATGATCGGCACCGTGTCGATCAGGCAGCCGAGGACGAGATAGAGGAGATTCACCCCGAGCAGGAAAACGACCGGGTCCTCGGTGAACCCGGTCACCCACTGGGTAACCGCGGTGGCGGCGCCGAACAGCGTGATCACGCGCGCAAAGGCGGCGGCGGCGGCGATAATGAAGAAGATCGACGCGCTGAGCTTCAGGGTCTCGATCAGCTGGTGGGCGAAGCGCGCCACCGTCAGCTCGCGGTAGAGCGGGCCGCCGACCAGGAGCACCGCGCCGACGCCGATCACGGCGGCCTCGGTCGGGGTGGCGATTCCGCCGAGGATGCCGCCCAGCACCGAGAACGGGATCAACAGGACCGGAAGGCTGATCGCGGTCGTGCGCAGCCGGCGCCGATAGGGCATCCGGTCGCTGCGCGGGTAGCCGTGGCGGCGCGCGACGACATAGGCGAGAAGAATCAGGAACAGGCCGAGCAGGATGCCCGGTATGGCGCCGCCGAGGAACAGGCGGCCGACCGAGGCGTCGGTCGCCGCCGCGAAGATGATGAAGGCGACGCTCGGCGGCACCAGGGGGCCGATCGTCGCCGCCCCGGCGATAACCGAGGCGGCGTAGCCGGCGGGAAAGCCGCTTCGGCTCATCGCCGGAATCAGGATCGAGCCGGTCGCCGCGGCGTCGGCGAGGTCCGATCCGGACATGCCGGCCATGATCATGTTGACGATCACGCTGACATGGGCGAGCCCGCCGCGGATGTGGCCGACCCAAGCCATGGTGGCGTCGACCAGGCGCTGGGTCACGCCGCTCACGAGCGCCAGGTTGCCCATCAGGATGAAGAACGGGATTGCCAGGAGCAGGAAGCTGTTGACCCCCTGCCACATGGCGGTCGGCAAGACGCTCAGGGGCAGTGGCACCGGGCTCACAAGGATCCCGGCCAGGCTGGCGGCGGCGAGGGTGAAGGCGACGGGCACGCGCAGCGCCAGCAGCACGAGGAACGTGCCGAACGTGAGCGTCAGCGGCGACTCGATCAAGGGTTTCCGCTGCCCTGTTCGGCGCCGCGACCGACGCCCAGCCGGAGCCCGAGGTCGATCACGACGTAGGCCAGCATCAGCGTGCATCCAACCGGAACGGCGTAGGCGAAGGCGGCGATCGAGACGTCGAGCGTGATCATCGTCTGGCCGATCTGCAGGGTGGCGGTTTGCCAGCCCTCCTTGACGAGAACCACGAGGACGGCGAGGACGACGACGTCGGCACCAAGGCTAACGATCCGCTGTGCCCGCCCGGGAAGAACGTCGTAGAATACGCCGACGGCCATGTGGGATCCGGTGCGCTGCACCATTGCCGCGCCCCAGAAGGTCATCCAGATCAACATCAGGCGCGCGAACTCCTCGGTCCACGAGGCGAACAGAGCGCCCGCCGGGGCGTATCGCACGACGACCTGGAGGGTGCCGGCGTAGAGCATGCCGAGCATCAGGAACAGGCCGACGGCGACCTCCAGCAGCCTGCCCGCGCGCGCGACGGGGTGGCGGCCGGCCGGGGCGGCTCTCAGGAGCCAGCACAGAATCAGCGCGCTGGCGGCCGCCAAGCCGATCATGAGCGGCAGGCTCGCGTCCATGGTTCGCGTTCGCGTCGGCGACGACGGCCGCGGAAACGCCGGCGCGGCCGTGGACCGCGCCGGCAAGCCGGTCTACGCGGCGTCCCGGGCCGTCACTGCGCGCCCATCGTGGCGAGCGCCTGGTTGACGATCTCCTCGCCGATGCGCTTGGCGTAGGCGTCGTGGACCGGCTTGAGCGCCTTGCGGAACGGCTCGGCATCGGGGCGCGTCACCTGGATGCCGTGCCGGGTCATGATGTCGACCGCGTTGTCGTCGATGGTCTTGGCCGCCGTCCGCGAGGCCGCGGCGCCGGCCTTGGCGGCGGCCATGAAGACGTTCTTGAGATCGTCGGAGAGGGCGTTGAACTTGGCAAGGTTCATCATCAGGACGTTGGCGGTGTACGAGTGATTGGTCAGCGTCAGGTACTTCGTGACCTCGTACTGCTTGGCGTCGATGAAGCCGGCGTAGTTGGTGTCGACGCCGTCGATGGTCCTCTGTTGCAGACCCATGTAGACCTCCGGCCAGGCCATGGGGACGGCGTTGGCGCCGAGCGCGCGCCAGGTGTCGACGTAGAGCCGGTTCTCGACGACGCGGATCTTGAGGCCCTTCACGTCGTCGATCGAGTTGATCGGCCTGACCGAGTTCAGGACGCCGCGGAAGCCGATCTCGCCAAAGACGAGGCCCTTCACATTCTGGGCCTCGAGCGTCTTCAACGCCATCTGGCCGGCCTTGCCGTCGAGCACCTTCCGGGCGACGTCGTAGGTCGGATAGAAGAACGGCAGCTCGCTGAGCTGCATCGCCGACGACAGCGTCGCCATCGGCGGCACGGCACCCGAAAGCAGATCGAGCTGGCCGGTCTTCACCTGGTTGGCGAGCTCGAGCTCGCCGCCGAGGGCCGCGCCCGGGAAGATCTGAATCGTGAGCTTCCCACCCGTGTTCTTCTCGACTTCCTGCTTGAACGTTTCCGCCATGACGCCGTTCGGATGCTTCGGCGTGACGCTGGTGCCGAGGCGGAATACGGTCTGGGCGGACAGACCTGTGGCGGTCGCAAGACTCAGGACCGCGGCCACAACAAGGGCTTTGCTCAACGTTCTCATTGAACCACCTCCCAAGGTTGGGCACCCGCACGACCCGGTGGGCGGGTGCTTGCTTCAGCGGCCACGCGTCAGGCGGATGCGAGCCGGGTGTTCAGTCGGTTACGCGGTCGGCCGGTCGACGTTCTGCCGGACATGATCGAGTGGCCACGATCCGACGGAGTTCGGATATTGCGTAGACCGAACGCAAGGTATCCGATTTGAACCCCCGAAGGAAGGGGCGGCGGTCGGCGGTAGTGTCTCACTTTGCCCTTCATGCTTCGCCAGGCTCAGCATGAGGGCCTTGAAAATCCGCCTCACGCCTCAAGCCTGTCCCCGGGCTTGACCCGGGGGCCTGTCGAAGGGTGAGGCAGTTCAAAATGAGTCACTACCCGGCCGGCCGCGAGCGGTCACTCGGCGAGGATCGCGTCGGCGATCTTCTCCGCGCACATGATGGTCGGAATGTTGGTATTCGCCGCCGGCACGAACGGCATCAACGAGGCGTCGACCACCCTGAGGCCGTGCACGCCGCGCACCCGCGCGCTCGCATCGGTCACCGCCATCGCATCGTCGTCGGCGCCCATTCGGCAGGTTCCGCAGACGTGCCAGATGCCGGTTACCGTCTTGCGCAGGAAGGCCTCGAGTGCGGCATCGTCGTCGAGCAGGGCCGAGAGCGTGAGCCCCTCGGTGATGGCGGCGCGGATAAAGGCGCGGCGCACCGGCCCCGGTCCCTGCATCAGGCAGGCGCCGATTCCCGTCAGCAGCAGGTTGACGAGCGTAAGCCGGTTGACGTTCCGGACGCGCTCGGAGTAGCTGGTCGGAAACGGATCCCGCGCCGTCGAGCTGAGCGGCTCCTCGGCCAGCATCGCCGCCACCATGCGCATGCCGTGCTTGAGACGCTCGCAGTCGCGCGGGTCGGAAAGCATGGCGAAGACCACCTCCGGCTCCTGGCGACTGTTGCCCGGGGCCAGGCGCACGTAGCCGCGCGAAAACGGCTTGGCGATCCAGATCTGGAAGCTGCCGAGCTGCTTGCCGAGCGGATGCCAGGCGGAGCGCGAGGCGGTGTTGAGGACCATGTCCACCGGTGGGCAGCCCTCGACGCCGGAGGAATAGCGCAGGTTGACGACGACGTGGCGACCCACCGCCGGATCGAAGCGGGCCGCCGGCGGCAGCGTGACGCAGATTGCGGTGGCCGGATGGTCGTGCAGATTGCGGCCGACGCCGGGCAGGTCGGCCGCGACCTCGATGCCGTGGCCCTTGAGTTCCGCCGCCGGTCCGATGCCGGCGCGCAGCAACAGCGCCGGCGAGTGGATGGCCCCGGCGCAGACGATCACCTGCCGTCCGGCAATCGATTCGGGCATGCCGTCACGCTCGACCTCGACGCCGGTGACGCGGTTGCCGTCCATCAGCAGGCGGCGAACGACGGTGCCGGGAAGAACGCGCAGGTTCGGGCGCCCGCGCGTCGCCGCGTCGAGATAGGCGATCGCCGAAGAAACCCGCTGGTTGTCCGCATTCGAACAGGGGACGGGGAAGTACCCCTCGACGAAGGACCCGTTCATGTCGGCGTGGTAGGAATAGCCGGCACTCCGCCACGCCTCGGCCACGGCCCGGGAAAAGCCCTCCCAGCGGTCCGGAAAGATGCGCCGGATGGGGATCGGCCCATCCCGGCCATGCTCGGGACCGTCGAAGTCGAGGTCGCGCTCGAGCTTGCGGAAATAGGGCAGGACATCGCCCCACCCCCAGCCCTTGGCGCCCATTCGCTCCCACTCGTCGTAGTCGGCCGGCGCACCGCGGACGGCAATCTGGCCGTTTATGCTGGACCCGCCGCCCATGACCCGCGCCTGCTCGTAGCGGCGCTCCGGCGAGGGTTCGGGCGCGTTGCGCGAGGCCGGCTGGAATGCAACTCGAAGGTCGGGCCAGATGTAGCCGGGGTTGTTGTAGGCACGGCCCGGATAGCCGTCGAGGATATCGTCGGGCACCTGTCCCGGCGGAGTGTCGGGACCGGCTTCGATCAGGAGCACCCGGTTCGTCGGCCGCGCCGAAAGTCGGCCGGTTATCGCGCAGCCGGCCGAGCCGCCGCCAACGACGATGTAATCGTACATGCTCGACACCCCCTGAGTCCTAGGCTCCGTCGAATGAAGTTGCTTTCCGTGGCTGGCCGAGCGCCGCGCCGACGGATTTTCCACATCGGCGGATCATACCGCAGGCCGATGGCCTTGTCCTTCCGGCGATCGGCGATGGCAACGGAGCCGCCGGTACCAGGTTCAATGCCGGGCGAGGGTCGCCTTGAGGTGTCGGGCGAAGAACTCCGTCAGTCCGACCCGGTTCAGGTGATCGGTATCGAAATAAAAGCGCGGCTCGGGCATGGCGAGGGAGAAGTCGTGGAACGGCACCTCGTCGGCCGCCAGCAGGGCGGAGATCGTGTCGTCAAACGCCGCCTCGTCGGGAAGCTGGCCGTGGAACCGGGCGGGAACCGGCATCTTGATGACGACCACGCGCGCACCCTGCCGCCGGGCCAGCGCGACGAGGGTCGCGAACTCCCGGAGGTACCGCGAGAAGACCGCGGGATCGCGGGCCGTGTCCGCGCCGGCGCGGAACCCGGACCCGATGCCTGTCGCCGCGATCGCCGGCCCCGACGCGGTTCGTGCGGCGAATGAGCGGGGCGGAAACGGCGGCGAGTCGCTCCGCTAGAGTCCGGCGGCGAAGAACTTGAGCCGCGTGAAGAACGTATAGTCGCCTTCAAACGCGCCGATGCCGAGGAACACCAGCACCAGCACCGGCGGGACCAAGATGGCGTACATCAGGGCCAGCCTCTCCCACAGCATGTGCATGAAGACGGCGACGATCAGCCCCGCCTTCAGCAACATGAGCACGACGATCAGGGACCACCTGAGGTATCCCTGAACGTGGAAGTAGTCGACGAGATAAGAGGCCGTGCTGAGAACGAACAGCCATCCCCAGATCTGGAGGTAGATTTTGATCGGGTGTTGCTGGCCCTCGACGTGTGCCATTTTTCCCTCTCACCAGAGATAGAACAACGCGAAGATGAAGACCCACACCAGGTCGACGAAGTGCCAGTAGAGACCGGTGATCTCGACGATCTCGTAGGTCCCCTTCCTGCCGGTCAGGAAGCCCGGCCGATTGTGGTCGAAAGCGCCCCGCAAGACCTTGGTGGCCATGATGATCAGGAAGATCACGCCGACCGACACGTGAAAGCCGTGGAACCCCGTGATCATGAAGAAGCTCGAGCCGAACTGAGGCGCGCCCCACGGGTTGCCCCAGGGACGCACCCCCTCCAGGATCAGCTTGGTCCACTCGAAGGCCTGCATGCCGACGAAGGTGGCGCCGAAGGCCGCGGTGGCCAGCATCAGGGCCGCGGTCTTGATGCGGTCGCGCCGATAGCCGAAGTTGACCGCCATGGCCATCGTCCCGCTGCTGCTGATCAGGATGAAGGTCATGATGGCGATCAGGATGAGGGGGATCTCCGTCCCTCCGATCGTCAAGGCGAAGACCTTGCTGGGGTTGGGCCAAGGCACGGTGGTGGAGATTCGCACGGTCATGTACGAGATCAGGAAACAGCTGAAGATGAAGGTGTCGCTGAGGAGGAAGATCCACATCATCGCCTTGCCCCAGGGGACGTTCTTGAACGCCCGCTGATCCGAGGACCAGTCGGCGACGATGCCTTGCCAGCCTTCCGGCAGCGCGAGGGCTTCTCCGGTATGAGTGAGCGCGGTTGTTTGTGCCATGTCCCGCATCCTGTTTACGTAATCAACAAAAGACCGAACAAGACCACCCAGACCACGAGCAGGAAGTGCCAGTAAACGGCGCACAACTCCACGCTCGCCTGCACCCGGAAGACCTCGACCCCGCGCCACAGCTTGGCGGTGGTCAGGCCCCAGGCCACGAGGCCGCCCAGCAGGTGCAGCCCGTGCAGCGCGGTGATCAGGTAAAAGAAGGAGTTGGCCGGGTTTGCGGCGGCAAAATAACCCGTGGCGCGGAGTTGCTGCCACGCCAGGAGCTGCCCGGCCAGGAAGGCAAAGGCAAAGACGCCGCCCGCAAGCAGACCCAGCTTGGCCCCTTCATCCTGTCCCCGCCTCGCGCTCACCCGCGCCCATTGCAGCGCGATACTGCTCAGGATCAGCACCGCCGTATTCGGCCACAGCAGCCATGGTTCGGGCAGGGGGCGCCAGTCCGGAAACGCCATCCGCTCGGCATAGGCGGCGACAAGGAGCGAGAACACGACCGCGACCACGGCCAGAAACACCCTCAGGCCGAGCGTCGCCGAGGGCAGCGAGGAGGCGCGTCCGTCGTGAAGGTGAACGACCTTGCCCGGAACCGGCAGCCAGGGCTTTTCGGTCAGGGTTTGCCCGATGAAATAGGCGCCGGCGATCAGCGACAGGACGATGGTCGCGCCGACGACGATCAGATAGATCAGGCCGGGCGCGGCAGCGGCGCTCCCTGAGACATGCGCGCTGGCCTCGGCCGCGCCCCCAAGCAGCCCCGCGACGACGACGGCCAAGACACGAGAGACTCGCACGCGCGAGCGGCGCGGACGCGCACCGGGGGACATCGCCGGCGCGGGCATGAGGCCGTCCCGCCGTGACAGTCGGATGAAACGACTCACGCCCAAGCCTCCCCGGGCCGCCGCCCTGGCTCGTCGCGACGCCATCGCCGACACCGACCGGGCACTCGATACGCCCCTATTCCGCCGGCTGGACCGCGACGCCGCGAACACCCTCGTGGTCGACATCGGCGGCGGTGGCCACCCGATCCGGCGGAAGGTTCTGCGGCACGAAGTCCTGGGCGGCGCCCGGCACGCCGTAGGCATAGGCCCAGCGATAGACCACCGGCAGCGCCGGGCCCCAGTTGCCGTGCCCCGGAGGAGATTCGTGGGTCTGCCATTCGAGCGTGGTCGCCCGCCAGGGGTTCCGCCCGGCCTCTCGGCCCTTGAAGGCGCTCCATGCGAGGTTGAACAGGAACACCATCTGGGCGAAGCCCACGATCAGCGCCACCACCGACATGCCGGCGTTCAGGAAATGCGCCGATTCCGGGACGAACATGGTTTCGCCCATCTCGTAATACCGGCGCGGCACCCCCAGGAAGCCCAGGTAGTGCATCGGGAGATAGATTGCGTAGGCCCCGAGGAAGGTGACCCAGAAGTGAAACCTGCCCATCGCCTCGTTGAGCATCCGCCCGGTGATCAAGGGGTACCAGTGGTAGATCGCCCCGAAGATCACGAGGATCGGCGCCACCCCCATCACCATGTGGAAGTGGGCGACCACGAACATGGTGTCGGAAAGCGGCACGTCGACGACGACGTTGCCGAGGAACAGGCCGGTGATGCCCCCGTTCACGAAGGTGATGATGAAGGCGAGGGAGAACAGCATCGGCAGCGTGAGGTGGATGTTGCCCCGCCACAGGGTCAGCACCCAGTTATAGACCTTGAGCGCGGTGGGAACGGCGATGATCAGCGTGGTGGTGGCGAAGAAGAACCCGAAATAGGGGTTCATGCCGCTGACGTACATGTGGTGCGCCCACACGATGAAGCTGAGGCCGCCGATGGCGACGATCGCCCAGACCATCATCCGATAGCCGAAGATGTTCCGTCTCGCGTGGGTGCTGATCAGGTCGGAGACGATGCCGAAGGCGGGCAGGGCGACGATGTAGACCTCGGGGTGGCCGAAGAACCAGAACAGGTGCTGGAACAGAAGCGGGCTGCCGCCGTTGTATTGAAGCCGTTCCCCCATCTCGACGATGGCCGGCATGAAGAAGCTGGTTCCCAGGAGCCGGTCCAGCATCATCATCACGGAGCCGACGAACAGGGCGGGGAAGGCGAGCAGGGCGAGGATGGTGGCGACGAAGATGCCCCACACCGTCAAGGGCATGCGCAGCAGCGTCATCCCCCGCGTGCGCGCCTGCAGCACCGTCACCACGTAGTTCAACCCGCCCATGGTGAACCCGATGATGAACAGGGCCAGGGAGGCGAGCATCAGAATGATGCCCCAGCCCGATCCCGGGGTGCCCTGGAGGATCGCCTGTGGCGGATACAAGGTCCAGCCGGCGCCCGTCGGCCCGCCCGGGGCGAAGAAGCTCGCCACCAGCACCAGGACGGCGGCCAGATAGACCCAGTAGCTGAGCATGTTCACGTAGGGGAAAACCATGTCGCGGGCGCCGACCATCAGCGGGATCAGGTAGTTGCCGAAGCCCCCCAGGAACAGCGCCGTGAGCAGGTAGATCACCATGATCATCCCGTGCATGGTGATGAACTGGTAATAGGAGCTCTCGTCGATAAAGGAGAAGCTTTCCGGGAACCCGAGCTGCAGCCGCATCAGCCAAGACAACACCAGCGCCACCAACCCGATCGCGGTCGCCGTGATCGCGTACTGGATGGCGATGACCTTGGCATCCTGGCACCAGATGTATTTTCCCAGGAAGGTTTTCGGATGGTAGAGTTCGACATCCGGCACTTCGGCCGGCGGGACGTAGGCCGTTTCGGCGTGTGCGGCGTGCGCCATCTTGAAGGTCCCTCTCCGCTAGCTCTCTATCGCGCTCAATTCGCTTGAGTCTCGGTATCCTGCTTCACATCACTTGAGCAGTCTCTCCAAAGGCTCCGACCCTCCCTCGCTCGAGGCCAGATTTATGTCCGGGGTGCCGGTCCCGGCTCGAGCCAGCGACTGCGCGAACGTCGGCTGCTCTTGCAACCACGCCTGAAATTCGCTCTCCGGCTCGACCACGACCTTGCCGCGCATGACATGGTGCCCAAGGCCGCACAATTCGGCGCAGAGGACATCGAATGTCCCGGTCCGGGTGGGGGTGATCCAAAAATAGGTGATCATCCCGGGCACCAGATCCATCTTGGCTCGGAACTGCGGCACATAGAAGTCGTGCAACACGTCCTTGGCGCGAAGCAGCACCTTGACCGGCTTGTCGAGCGGGAGGCGCGCCTCCGGACCCTGGACCAGAACGTCATCCTGTCCCTTGGGATCGTTGGGATTGAGGCCGAACGGGTTCTCAGGGGTGATGTTCCGGGGATCGGTGGTGCCCAGCACGCCGTCCTTCCCGGGGTAGCGGAAGCTCCACTGCCACTGCTCGCCCACGACCTCGATCTTGGCCGCGTCTTCCGGGACGGAGACAAATTGGTTCCATACGAACAAGCCCGGAGCCAACATCGCCGCCACGCCCACGGAGGTCAGTCCGGTGAGCCACCACTCCATCTTCTTGTTCTCCGGCTCGTACTCCGCCCGCCTGTCCTTCCGGTAGCGGTAGCGGAACACGCAATAGGCCATGAACAGAATGATGGCGACGAAAACGACCCCGGTGATCCAGAAGGTGATGATGATGGTGTGATCGATGTAACTCCAGTTCGAGGCGATGGGGGTCCACCACCACGGGCTTAACAGGTGAAACGCCACGGAGCCGACGGCCACCAAAACCAGAATGAGTGCCACAACCATCCTTAGCTCACCTTCATCTCTAGCCGGTTACGATCCGGAGCGGACTCGGTCTCGGCTGGCTTTGCAACGACGATCAACACGGCGTTTCAGCGCTCCACCAGCTTGCGATACAGATGCCAGGTCGCGTGTCCGAGCACCGGCAACACGACCGCGAGGCCGACGAAAAAGGGCAGGGCGCCGATCAGCAGGGTGCCGGCGACGACGAGGCCCCACGCAGCCATCGGCTTCGGGTTGGCGAGAACCGCCCTGATGGACGTCTGAACCGCGGTCACGGCACCGACGTCGCGGTCCAGGAGCAGCGGAAAGGACACCACGCTGATGGTGAAACTCACGACCGCGAAGAGGAAGCCGACGCCGCAGCCGACGATGATGAGTGTCCAACCGGAGGTTGTGGTGAATACCTGACGGGCAAACTCGGCGATCGACGCCTGCGGCGCGCTGCCGAAGGTCATGTCGTAGATGACCATCGCCGCGCCCAGCCAGGCGACGAAAATCGCCATCAGCACGGCGCTGAGGGCCGCGATGGCGCCGATCGACGGCGAACGGAGGACGTCGAAGGCGTGCCCCCAGGAGGTGTCGAGGCCGTCCTCGCGGCGCCGGCTCAGCTCGTAGAGGCCGATCGCGACCGCGGGGCCGATCAGGGTGAATCCGGCGATGAGGGGGAAGAGGAGCGGCAAGATCTCGTATCCGGCCGTGAGCCGGGCCAGGAAGAGGACGACCACGGGATAGATCACCACCAGGAAAATCAAGTGGCTGGGCTTGAGCATGAAGTCGGCGAATCCCCTGGCCAAGACGTCCTTGAGGTCGGCGACGGCGATGGTGCGGATGACCGGTTGAGCGGGGCTCGCACCCGCATCGGCGATCGACATTTCATTCGGCATGGTCGCGCCTCCTGCCTCGCGGGTCCGGGCGGTCGCGCTGCCGCCCCTGCCACCGAGCGCCCATTCCGGT
This sequence comes from Pseudomonadota bacterium, assembly GCA_016202695.1. Lineage (GTDB taxonomy): Bacteria > Pseudomonadota > Alphaproteobacteria > JACQOE01 > JACQOE01 > JACQOE01. Next base: position 35,900 of record JACQOE010000047.1, read on the forward strand.
CGCTGGCTCCCTCGAACCGTGACCCCGAATTGCTTCCAACATATAATTATAATTATAGTAATTGGCAACCCAGCATCAACACCCCCCACACGCCGCCAATCCCCACCCTGACGAGGGGATATCCGGGCGGGCGTGCGGCGGCGTCGGCCGCCGCTTGCGCGGAGCGCGGGTTGATCCCGCCGCGCGGCCGGAGCCTTCGGGCAGGGGGAAGCGAAGCGTGGAGCGGGAGACGACGACCGGCGTGATTTGATACCAGCATGGAGACGGTGGCGGTCGCGGACGGCGGCCGGCGAGGCGCGGTACGGCCCATCGCCGCGATTGCCGGACCCGTGCGCGCCCCTCCCTCCGCGCATCCCGCCGGCCTTCGGTCGGCGCCCGTTGCCATCGCCAACCCGGCGACACATAATGGGGGCCCTTCGGGCCCGTCGGCGAGCGGCGAGCCCGCCTACGGACAACACGCGACAAACCGACCGCCCGGGAGCACGACACGGATGCAGCCGGAGCCCTGCGGCCCGTCACCCGACACGCCGACCGACGGTCGCGCACGCTCGCCCGGCGCAACCGCGATCGGCTTTCGCTCCAGGACATCCCTGAGAGCCTTCGATACTCGTCGCGGCCGCGGCGAGTATCGAAGACTCTAAGATCGAGCCCTTCCAACCGCGCGACCAGATGCCGGGCGACGTAGACAGGAGTCCGAGGCCGGGCCGCACGCCGCCGACGGGGCGGCAGCCGCGCCGGGACACGCCCGGGCCCGGCTTTTCGGGGCGGACCAGGTGAGCGACGGAGATCCGATGAATGCGCGCGGCGCGCGAGTGTCGTCCGTCGGCGCCTTGGTGCCGGCGCCGTTGCGGACGATCTACGCGCGGCTCGGGCCCCAGATCACCTCGGCGTTGTCGATCGCCGGCGGCATCGCGCTGTGGGAACTGGTCGGACGGCTGTTCGTCAAGAACTCGCTGTTCCTGTCCACGCCGTCGCAGATCGCCAACGAGATCGCCATGCTGTGGATCTCCGGCGAGCTGCAGATGCACATGTGGGTCAGCGGCCAGGAGTTCTTCATCGGCCTGACCCTGGCCATCGTCGGCGGCATCTTCATCGGTCTTGTCATGACATCGAGCGTCAAGGCCGAGAAGATCCTCGCCCCCTGGGTGACGGCGCTCTACGCCACGCCGACCATCGCCATCGCGCCGCTGATTATCCTGTGGTTCGGCATCGACATCTGGTCGAAGGTGGTCATCTGCACGCTGAACGGCATCTTCCCGATGATCATCAATACCGACGCCGGCCTGCGCGGCGCCGAGCGCCATCTGATCGAGGCCGTGCGCTCCTTCGGCGCCACGCGCTGGCAGATCTTCTGGAAGGTGTCGCTGCCGTCGGCGATCCCCTACATCCTCGCCGGGGTGCGCCTCGCCGTCGGCCGCTCGATCGTCGCCATCGTCGTCGGCGAGCTGTTCGGCGCGCGCGCCGGTCTCGGCTTCATGCTGATCCAGGCCTCGGAGGTCTTCAACATGTCGCGACTGTTCGCCGCGGTCGTGATCCTTGCCGTCGTCGGCATCGCGTTGACCTCGCTCGCGCAGGCGCTGGAGCGCCATCTCGTGCCCTGGCGGCGGTTGTGAGGAGGCGGGATGGAGCCCAAGCTCGCGATCCGGAACCTGAGCAAGCGGTTCGGCGACTTGCAGGCCCTCGAGGGCATCAACCTCGAGATCGCCGAGCACGAGTTCGTCTGCATCGTCGGGCCGAGCGGCTGTGGGAAAACGACCCTGCTCCGGATCATCGCCGGGCTCGAGACCGCAAACGGTGGCGAAATCCTGATCGACGGCAAGGGCGTCCGCGCCCCCGGCGCCGACCGGGGCTTTGTGTTTCAGGCGGATTCGCTCCTGCCCTGGCGCACGGTCTGGAAAAACGCGGTCATCGGTCTCGAGATCAACGGCCTCGTCAGCCAGGAGACTCGCGAGTACACGCGCTCGCTTCTGAAGCTGGTCGGGCTCGAGGGCTTCGACCATTACTATCCGGCGCAGCTCTCCGGCGGCATGCGCCAGCGCGTCAATCTCGCCCGTGCGCTCGCCCTCAACCCGATGGTTCTGCTGATGGACGAGCCGTTCTCGGCCCTCGACGCGCAGACCCGCGAGATCATGCAGAGCGAGATGCTCAGGATCTGGCGATCCGGGCACAAGACGGTGCTGTTCATCACCCACCAGATCGACGAGGCCGTCTATCTCGCCGATCGGGTGATCGTGCTCGGCCGTCGTCCGGGCCGCGTCAAGGAGATCGTGAGCGTCGACATCCCGCGCCCGCGCGAGCTCAACGTCAAGCGCAAGCCGCGCTTCATCGAATACGTCGACCATATCTGGCAGTTGATCGAGAACGACGTCCGCGACAGCGTCATCGAGGAGGGGGCGCACCGTGGCGGCCGGCGATTGGCCGGGCAGGCGATCTCGCAGGAATAGCGCGACCGCATCGCTGTCGCCCCCGCCGCGGGCCGGCGACGGCGGCGGAATAGCGGTTGCTCTGCCAGCCGCGCCCGGCGACGACGGTGGCCTCGCGCGCCGACGACCCGCGGGCCAGCCGCTCCTGGACCGCCTTCACCTCGCGGTGATCGTGAGCCGATACGATGGCCGCGAGGGTGTCGCCAATCACCAGCGCGGCCCGGCTCGCGACGCCGGACGGGATGTCGTCGAACGAGGCGGCCGCGGCGTGGCGCCGCTCGGCCGATGCTCCGGCATCGCCCGTCGCGTCGCGCCTTCCGGATCGCCTCGCCGGGACGCAACGCAGGCGAGTCAATCCGGGAAGATCAGGCTCTAGCAGAAGGGTCGTTCCCTGACGCCGTCCGCGATCTTCCGGAAGATCCTCTGCCCGTCCGCCGGCTCGCCGAGGAATGTCCCGTCTTCGACCACGACCTTGCCGCGCAGGATCGTCGTCGTCGGCCAACCCCGCACCTCGTGTCCCTCCCAGGGGCTATAATCCGTCTCGTGCAGGTCCTCGACGCGGACCCTCCGCCTTACCCCGGGGTCGAGGATCGTGATGTCGGCGTCGCTGCCGACGGCGAGGACTCCCTTTCGCGGGTAGAGCCCCATGATCTTGGCTGCATTCGTCGAGACCAGGTCGACGAAATGGCGCAACGGGTAGCCGCGCTTCACGACCATCTCCGTGTACATCACCCCGATCCGCGGCTCGACGCCGGAACTGCCGCCGGTCATGTCGTCGCTTCGCTTGCCGCGAACCTTCACCCGCAGGGACGTGCAGATCTCGTCGGTCGCGATCGTGCTGATCGCGCCGTTCCGTGTCCCCTGCCACAGCATCTCCTGGTCGGCCCCGGTCTTGAGCGACGGGTACGTATGATAGATTTGCCCGTTGGGGCGATGATAGTCGTCGGACGTAAAGAGCAGATACTGGTGAAGCGTCTCGCCGTAGACGGGATATCCTTTCGCGCGCGATTGGGAGACCGCGGCGACGCCGCAGGCGGCACTGATGTGCATCAGGTAAATCGCCGCGCCCTCGACGTTCTCCGTCAAGCGGATGATCCGATGGAACGAGAGATCCTCGGATAGTGCGTTTCGGATCTCGGAAACATGCTCGAACCCGACCCGCCCCTGGCGGAACAGTTTGCCGTACATATGCTGGACGATATCGTCGTCCTCGGCATGGATCGCGGCGAGGCCGCCGTGCTGCGCGAGGACCTGGAAGACCTCCCAGATATCGCCGTAGTCCAGCATTCGACCGGTGCGGCCGGGGCGCCCGTTGGTGGTGAAGATCTTGACCGTCGGGAATCCGGACTCGATGGCCTCTCTTATCTCGGGCAGCGCCGGGTCCGGAATATCTCCCTGAAGGAAGAGGTGGTACGAGTAATCGCAGTACGACTTTCCCGCCCAATTTTTCTCGGTCGTTTCGATCGCCTCGCGGGCGTGCCCGCTTTCCGCCTTCCACGGCGCAAAGTCGATCACCGTGGTGGTTCCGCCGAAGAGCGCGGCGCGGCTGACCCGGGAGGGCGGGGCACTGCGCAGCGAGGGTTTCCCCTTTGGACCGGGAATGGGCCAGTTGCAGTGGACATGGGGATCGATTCCTCCGGGCATCACGATCTTTCCCGAGGCGTCGACGACACGCTCCGCCCCGGTCTTGTCGAGGACGCCGGAATCCGAGACCGCAACGATCTTCCCGTCGTCGACTGCGACATCGCCGCGCGCGACGCCGGCGGCCGTGACGACCGTTCCTCCACGTACCAAGAGGTCCAACATCGCTTGCTCCCGACCATCACTGCCGCGTGCACCGGCGAACCCAAGCCGGCGCGACAAGGATCCGTTGGTGCCGCGCATGAAAAACCGCCGGAGGCACGCCGCATCCTCCGGCGGCCGCGTCGGCGAGGCTTGCGCCGCTCTCCGGGTGCCTTGCCGGTCGCCGGCGGCGAGTATCAACGCGCCGCGTTGACGTAGCTCGGATCGTAGAACGCCGAAACCGGCTTGAGCGGGCGCTTGAGATCGCCGTAGCTGTCCAACACCTCTATGGCCTCTCTCACCCCCGACTCGCGGATCGCGGAATTGCGGTCGAAGCTTTGGATCTTCATCAGCAGATCATAGGTCGCCGCCGAGTCGGCCTCGGACGTCTTTGTCTTCTCGGAAAGAAGGCGAATGGCGTCCGCGCGATTCGCCGGGTCGTAGACCCACGCGATCGCCTTGTTGTTCACGCGGATGAACTTCACGACCGCCGACTTATGCGCGTCCGCCCACTTCGCATCGGCGTGAAACACCAGGAACGGCAAGTCCCGGGCATAGGTCGCGACGGGCCCGAGATCGGTGAAGCCCTCCGACACCGCCTTGAAGCTGATCGGCGGCGAAAGGATGGAACCCTCGACACCGCCACTGCTGAGGGCGGCGAACCGGTTCCCTGTCGAACCCGAGTAGAGCAGCTGCACGTCCTTGAGCGGATCCAGGCCGTGAGCGCGGGCCATGGCCGCCCACCACACGGCGGTGATGTCCTTCACCCCGCCGACGATCACGCGCTTGCCTTTCAGGTCCTTGACCGACTTGATGTCCTTCGCGGCAAGCAGGCTGTGAGCCCCGACCGCGAAGGAGTTGGCGATTACCTTCATGCCGCCGCCGCCGTCGATAACGCGAATCGAATCCGTGAGCGAGGAGTTGCCGATATCGATGGCGTCGGCGGCGACGAGCTGAAGCGACTTGGCGCTGCTTCCCGTCATTGCGATCTCGACGTCGAGGCCCTCCTGGCGAAACAGGCCCTTCTCCTCGGCGACGAAAATCGGCCAATTGGTGACCGAAAGGGTGATCATGCCGAGCCGGATCTTTTCCGCCGCGCTGGCGTCCCCGAACCGAAGGGAGAGGGCAAAGATGAAGACGCAGGCCAGCGACACGGCGCGCGCAATTGGGCCGACGATGGATGACCTTCGCATGCCTTGTTCCCCCAAAGATGAGATGACATCAATCTAGCCCGAAGCACCCCGATGTCAATCGGCGCCGCCTCGTCGTGCCAAGGCGGCCGCTCGGACGGCGAGGCTGCGGGCTCGGCCGTCGCGGTTCCTGCCGGTCGACGGATCGCCTCGTTTGCGGTTCGCACTCGGCGCCATCGCCCGCCGTGCCCGGCCCTCCCTTGCGATTGGACAGCGAGTCGCCGTGGAATGCCTGCGGAGCCTGGGGGAGGGGAGCCCCGCCCGCCGGCGCGCGACGGGAGGTGGGGGGCGAAGCGTCCTCGCGGGCGCACGATCGACGTCGTCCCGCGAGTCTTCGTGAGCATGCGGCCGGTCTGCCGGGCGGAGGCGCGCCACCCGGTCGATTCCTGCTGCGCAGAGTGATTTGAAACATTATAATCAAAAATCTAACGGGAATCGTGATCGCGCGCCTGGGTACTCCTGGCTGTGGCCCCTTTGCGGAGTACGTGACATGGCCCTCAACACCCTTTCCCTCCCGGTCGATATTCCGTGGAAGCGAATCTGCGTCAGCCCCGCCATGGTGGAGCGCACGGTCTGCGACAGGCGCTTCCC
>JACQOE010000051.1 GCA_016202695.1 Pseudomonadota bacterium
ATACGCAAGCCTCGGACCAGACCCAGCCCGCCCCATACCCAGGGCCTCAAGCCAAGCCGTCGCCGCCGCCCGCGCATCCCTTCCTCTCCCTATTCACATCTTCAAAGAACATACACGTCGCCCCGCTCCGCGGCGCGTCGCGGGGAGCGCGGTTTATACGCAGGCCGAGGGCCCGTGTCAAACCCTTTCTCGCGCCCCCCGCAAGATCCCGGCCGGGACCCGCCCGACCGCGCCAAGCGATTGACGCGCAAGGTCATTTCGGAAGCGGAGCGGCCCGGCCCGAGGCCCCGGCGGGGACCCGCGGCGGACCGCGACCACGCCAACGGCGGCCGCTCACAGGCGCGCGCCATCAACCCGTTTCGTGCTCGAATCGTGCCCGTTATGACCAATTTCCAACGCCTTGCCTCAAGAAATCGCCACAAGTTATTGATTCATCTGAGATGCTGATCTTGACATTTCCCGGGCTTCGCGACATGGTGGGGTGCAGGCGGGGGCGAGGAGGCGATCGGGCGACCGACGCCGGGGATCCCACCCCAGGGCCGCCGCAGCGACGCAACCGGGCGGAAGGGGGTGCCAAGGGTGATGCGCCGAGTGACGTCCCTGATCGCAGGCGGACGCCCCGCCCTGCGTCTTTCGGCTCTCCTCTCCCTCCTCGCCATCGCCGTCCTCCTCGGCACCGGAAGCTTGCTGTCCGGCGGCGGGGGCGCTGCGGCACCGGCGCCCGGCTCGACCGGCGCCCCGGCCGGGGTCGATCTCGCGCTCGTCGTCGGCGAGGCCGGGCGCGCCGACCCGGCCGCGCCCGCCGAGCCCTACTCGCGCACCCTCGATGTCGGCAAGGGCGACACGCTGATGGCACTCCTCGTCAAGGCCGGCATCGACCGCGGCGATGCGCACAACGCGATCACCGCCATGCGGCCCGTCTACAACCCGCGGCGCCTCAAGCCCGGCCAGCAGATCGTGGTCACCTTCGCGCCCCCGCCGGACGGCTCGGACGATGCGCGCTTCCTCGGCCTGGTGCTCGAGGCCGAGATCGATCGGGCGATCCAGGTGTCGCGGCTCGAGGACGGGGGCTACGCGGCGAGCGAGGAGAAGCGGCCGCTGGCGCGCGTCGCCGCCGGGGCCGCCGGCACGATCCAGTCGAGCCTGTTCGTCGACGCGATCATGGCCGGGCTCCCGGTGCCGGTGCTGGTGGAGATGATCCGCGCCTTCTCCTACGACGTCGACTTCCAGCGCGATATCCAGCCCGGCGACCGCTTCGAGGCCCTGTACGAGGACCTGCGGAACGCGAGCGGCGAGACCGTGGGGCAGGGCGACCTGCTCTACGCCAGGCTCACCCTGAGCGGCGCCGATCTCGCCGTCTTCCGCTACACCACCGCCGCCGGCGCAACCGACTACTTCGACGCCAAGGGCCAGAGCGTGAGGAAGGCGCTGATGCGCACGCCCATCGACGGCGCGCGCCTCTCGTCGGGCTTCGGCAAGCGCACCCATCCCATCCTCGGCTACTCGCGGCTCCACGCCGGCGTCGACTTCGCGGCACCGACGGGCACGCCGATCTACGCCGCCGGCGACGGCGTGGTCGACTTCGCCGGCCCGCAAGGCGACAACGGCAACTATGTTCGCATCCGCCACAATTCGGAGTACTCGACCGCCTATGCGCACGCCAGCCGCTTCGCCAGGGGCCTGCGCCGCGGCATCCGGGTCAAGCAGGGGCAGGTGGTCGCCTATGTCGGCACCACCGGCCTCTCGACCGGCCCGCACCTCCATTACGAGGTGATGCGCCAGGGCCGGAAGGTGAACCCGATGTCGGTCAAGCTCCCCGCCGGCGAGAGGCTTCGCGGCGCCGACCTCGCGCACTTCGCCGAGCGGCGCGCGGACCTCGATCGCCGCTTCGCAGAGACCGCCCGCACCGAGACTCTGGCCGGCGCATCGCGCTGAGCCGCCGGCGTCCCCCGTCTACTGCCCCCCGGTCCTTGCGCCGCCGCGTGGCGCGTGGGACGCTTTCGGGCGCGCCCGGCATCGCGCCGGGATAAGGCCGGGGCTCGCCGCCCATGATCCCACTTCGCACCTCGGTTTCGGTTGCCGCCGCGACGCCGCTGGTCTGGCTGCTGCTCGCCGCCAACGTCGGCTTCTTCCTGCTCATGCGGACGCTTTCCCCCGCCGCCTACGAGGCGTTCCTCTATGAGTTCGCGCTGGTGCCGGCGCGCTACACCTTTCCCGAGATCGCCCGCGAGGGCGGGCTCGATCCCCTGAGTCCGCTGCCGCTGCTGACCAGCATCTTCCTGCACGGGAGCTGGATGCACCTGGTCGTCAACATGTGGACGCTGTGGCTGTTCGGCCGTCCGATCGAGGCGCGGATGGGGAGCGTCCGCTTCGGGCTTTTCTATCTCGCCTGCGGGGTACTGGCGAGCGTCGCCCACCTGCTCTTCAATCTCACCTCGCTCGTGCCCACGGTCGGCGCCTCGGGCGCCATCGCCGGCGTGCTCGGCGCCTACACCATCGAGTATCCGCGGGCGCGGGTGGTGATGCTGGTGCCGCTCGGGCTGATCCCGATCCTGTGGTCGTTCCCGGCGCCGCTCTACACCGGTCTCTGGTTCTTCATCCAGCTCCTCTCGGGCACGGCCGCGTTGCAGGTTCCCCAGCCCGGGGCCGGCATCGCCTGGTGGGCCCACGTCGGCGGATTCCTCGCCGGGCTTGCGCTCTTTCGCGTCATCCGCCCCGCTTCTCCCCCGCCCCCGCCGACCCTCGGGGCGGCTCCGCCCGGGCTGCGACACCGGCGGCCGGGCCGCGGGCCGTGGGAGCGAGACGACCCGGCCGCGGAGGCGCGCGAGAGGCCCGCGGCCGGCGAGGCCGGGGCGCCCCTGGGGGACCGCTCACCGCGGCCGCGCGAGGGGAGAAGCTGGATTCCGACCACGCGCGCGCGCCCCACTCCAGGCCCGCGCTAGGGCGGTATTCGACCGGATTGAATCGCCTGCGTTGCGTCCCGCCGCGGGCGCCCGCCGAGGGGGAGGGGCTCGTGCCGATCTCGGGTGACGCCGGTGCGGCGCCGGCTACGCCGCGTCGGCCGCGACCCCGTCGATGGTCAACCCCCCCTTGCCGGCGCTCACCTGAACGGTGTCGCCGTCGGCGATCCGGCCGGCCAGCAGGCGCCCGGCGATCGGGTCCTGAAGCGACTTCTGGATCACCCGCTTGAGGGGGCGGGCGCCGTAGACCGGATCGTAGCCGGCGTCGGCGAGCCAGGCGCGGGCGGCGCGGTCGAGAGCGAGCTCGATCTTGTGGTCCTTGAGCAGCTTGCGGAGCCGGCCGAGCTGGATGTCGACGATCCCCTCCATGTGTTTGCGGGTCAGGCGGTGGAAGAGGATGATCTCGTCGAGCCGGTTCAGGAACTCGGGCCGGAAGGTGCGACGCACGATCTCCATCACCGGCCCCCGCGCCGCCGTCGAGTCCTCGCCCTCGGGCTGGCCGGCGAGGATCTCGCCCCCGAGGTTGGAGGTGAGGATGATGAGGGTGTTGCGGAAGTCGACGGTGCGCCCGTGGCCGTCGGTGAGGCGGCCGTCGTCGAGCACCTGCAACAGCACGTTGAAGACGTCGGGGTGGGCCTTCTCGACCTCGTCGAACAGGATCACCTGGTAGGGCCGGCGGCGCACCGCCTCGGTGAGCGCGCCTCCCTCGTCGTAGCCGACATAGCCCGGCGGCGCGCCGATCAGACGCGCGACCGTGTGCTTCTCCATGTACTCCGACATGTCGATGCGGATCATCGCGCCCTCGTCGTCGAACAGGAACTCGGCGAGGGCCTTGCACAGCTCGGTCTTGCCGACCCCGGTCGGGCCGAGGAAGAGGAACGAGCCGATCGGGCGGTTGGCGTCCTGCAGTCCGGCGCGGGCGCGGCGCACCGCGTTGGCCACCGCCGTCAACGCCTCCTCCTGCCCGACCACGCGGCGGCGCAGCGCCTCCTCGAGGTGCAGGAGCTTCTCGCGCTCGCCGGCGAGCATCTTCTCGATCGGAACGCCGGTCCAGCGCGAGACCACGGTGGCGATGTGCTCCTCGGTCACCTCCTCGTTGAGCATGCGCCCGGCGCTCTTGGCCTCGGCCTCCTTCAGCTTGCGCTCGAGCTCGGGGATGACGCCGTAGAGGAGCTCGCCGGCGCGGGCGAGGGCGCCCTCGCGCTGGACGCGCTCGAGCTCGACGCGGGCGTTGTCGAGCCGCTCCTTGAGCTTGCGGGCCTCGGCGAGCTTGTCCTTCTCGGCGCCCCAGCGCGCGGTCAGCTCGGCCGACTTGGCCTCCAGCTCCGCAAGCTCGCCCTCGATCTTCGCGCGCCGCTCCTTCGAGGCCTCGTCCTCCTCCCTCTTCAGCGCCTCGCGCTCGATCTTGAGCTGGATGATGCGCCGGTCGAGCTCGTCCAGCTCCTCGGGCTTGGAGTCCACCTCCATCCGCAGCCGGCTTGCCGACTCGTCGACCAGGTCGATCGCCTTGTCGGGAAGGAAGCGGTCGGCGATGTAGCGGTTGGAGAGCGTGGCCGCGGCCACCAGCGCGCTGTCGGTGATGCGTACCCCGTGGTGCAGCTCGTATTTCTCCTTGATGCCGCGGAGGATGGAGATCGTGTCCTCCACGCTCGGCTCGGCGACGAAGACCGGCTGGAAGCGCCGGGCGAGGGCGGCGTCCTTCTCGACGTGCTTGCGGTACTCGTTGAGCGTGGTCGCGCCGACGCAGTGCAGCTCGCCGCGGGCGAGGGCGGGCTTGAGCAGGTTCGAGGCGTCGATCGCGCCCTCGGCCGCGCCCGCCCCCACCAGCGTGTGCATCTCGTCGATGAAGAGGATGATCTCGCCGTGCGCGGCGGTGATCTCGGCCAGCACCGCCTTGAGGCGCTCCTCGAACTCGCCGCGGAACTTGGTGCCGGCCACCAGCGCGCCGAGGTCGAGCGCCATCAGGCGCTTCTTCTTCAGGCCCTCGGGCACGTCGCCGTTGACGATCCGCTGGGCCAGCCCCTCGACGATCGCGGTCTTGCCCACGCCCGGCTCGCCGATCAGCACCGGGTTGTTCTTGGTCCGGCGAGAGAGAACCTGGATCGTGCGCCGGATCTCTTCGTCGCGGCCGATGACCGGGTCGAGCTTGCCCTCGTGCGCGTCGCGGGTGACGTCGCGGGCGTAGCGCTTGAGCGCGTTGTAGCCCTCCTCGGCGCCGGGCGAGTCCGCCTTGCGGCCCTTGCGCAGGTCGTTGATCGCGGCGTTGAGCGCCTGCGCGGTGACGCCGGCCTCGGCCAGGATGCGGGCGGCGGGCGTGCCGGCGGCGAGGGCGAGGGCGAGCAGGAGCTGCTCGGCGGCGACGTAGGCATCGCCCGACTTCTTGGCGATCTCCTGGGCCGAGTCGAGGACGCGCGCCAGCTCGGGGCCGAGGAAGACCTGCCCGGCGCCGCTCCCCTCGACGCGCGGCAGCCTGGCGAGCTCCGCCTCGACCGCCGTCCGCGCCCGGCGCGCGTCGCCGCCGGCGGCGCGGATCAGGCCCGAGGCGAGGCCGTCGGGGTCGTCGAGCAGGACCTTGAGCAGATGCTCGGGCGAAAGACGCTGGTGGTTCTCGCGCAGTGCCAGAGACTGCGCCGCCTGGACGAAGCCGCGCGAGCGCTCCGTGAACTTCTCGAAGTCCATCGTCCGGTCCCTTCTTTGGCGACGAGGCCGCCCGCCCCTCGTCCGAGGCCGCGGGAAACCCCTCCTGGGGTTCGAGAGTTACCGGAATTCTATATGGCGCCCTGGGCACGAACCACAAGATCCGGCTCCGCGCCCCGCGGGCGCGGAGCGTGCGCCGGGACGCCTCGCGGCGCCCTCAGTGCGGCCGCTGGCCCGGCTCGTCCGGATCGGGATCGGGGGCGAGGCCGGACTCGAGGCCATCCTCGCCGGGCGGGGCGTCGGCCTCGCCGTTGGGGCCGTCCGGGTGCTCGTCGCCCGCCTCGCCCGCGATCGCGCCGGGCTCCGGGCCGTTGCTCCCGGGAATCATCATCGGGCGCGGCTCGCCGCGCGGGCGGGGGCCGCCGTTGATGGCCGTGAGCAGCCGGTGATAGTGCTCGGCGTGCTGGTAGTAGCCTTCGGCGGCGATGAAATCGCCGCTCGATGCCGCATCGCGGGCGAGCGTGACGTATCGCTCGAAGACTTGGCTCGCCGTGCCGCGCACCCGGACGTCCGGGCCGTTGCTGTCGAACACCTGAATCTTGAATGGCGCGTTCTTGCGCCCGCTGTTGCGCCCGCCACCGCGGCGCACGCGCTTGGAACTCATCGTCCGTTCCACCAAATGGTTACATGCAGCAGTCGCGCCGACCTCCGGCGCATGGCCCCCGCCTTCGACCGCGCCGCCCGCGCGGGACGGCCGGTTCCCCAAGAAGGATTCGCGAAGGACAAAAGACCGGCGCCCTACTGGCGCCCCCGCCCCGGAGCCCACGCCGGGCCGATCCGGGACTCCGACAAACTAGTCGGGAAACGCATCGTTTCCAACCTTTTTTTTCGCCTGCCCGGCGACGGGCCCCGCCCCCGTCCCCGGGGCGGCCTCGAGGCAGCGCTCGATTCCGGCGAGGTCGCGGTGCCGGGCGCGGACCGCGAGCCCGGCCCGGGCGAGGATCGCCGACACCTCCGCGGCCTGGCCCGCGCCCACCTCGAGGAAGGCGCGGCCCCCGGGGCGCAGGAGGCGGGGAAGCGCCGGCGCGAGCGCGCGGTAGCTCGCCAGCCCGTCGGCGCCGCCGGCGAGCGCGCGCCGCGGCTCGAAGCGGGCGACCTCGGGGGCGAGGCGGTCGATCTCGGCCACCGGCACATAGGGCGGGTTCGCCACCACCAGGTCGAAGCGGGCGGAGAGCGCGCCCGCCCAGTCGCCGACCAGGATCGCGGCGCGCCCGGCGAGGCCGAGGGCGCGGGCGTTGTGCCGGGCGACACGCGCCGCCGCCGCGCTCGCCTCGACGCCGACGCCCGAGGCGTTCGGCCGCTCGGAGAGGATGGCGAGCAGGAGACAGCCGCTGCCGGTGCCGAGGTCGAGGACGCGAAGCGCCGCGGCGCGGTCGGGGAAGGCGGCGAGCGCGGCGCCGACCAGCGTCTCGCTCTCGGGGCGCGGGACAAGGGTCGCCTCGCTGACCGCGAAGTCGAGGCTCCAGAACTCGCGCCGGCCGACGACCTGCGCCAGCGGCCGGCGCTCGGCCCGCAGGGCGAGCGCGACGGCGAGGCGGCGCTCGCCGGCCGCGTCGAGCCCCGCCTCGGGATGGGCGAGGACCCACTCGGGGGCGCGGCCGAGCGCGTGGGCGAGGAGGAGGCGGGCTTCGAGGCGCGCGCCCTCGATCCCCGCCCCCCGCAGGGCCGCCGCCGCCTCGGCCAGGGCCGCGGCGAGGGTGCGGGGGGCGCCGGTCACGTCAGGTCGGCGAGGCGCGCCGCCTGATCCTCGGCGATGAGCGCGTCGATGATCTCGTCGAGGGCCTCGCCCTCCATCACCCGGTCGATCTTGTAGAGGGTGAGGTTGACGCGGTGGTCGGTCACCCGCCCCTGGGGAAAGTTGTAGGTGCGGATGCGCTCGGAGCGGTCGCCGCTGCCGACCTGGCTGCGGCGCGCCGCGGCGCGCGCGGCCTCGCGCTCGGCC
>JACQOE010000052.1 GCA_016202695.1 Pseudomonadota bacterium
CAAAGCGAGAGCCGGGGTCTATCGCGCCACCGGAGAGATGGACCCCGGGTCGCGCGGCTTCGCCGCTTGCCCGGGGTGACGATGACCGAGACGGTGGGACTCATCTGTTTGGTTCGATCCACTAGCGGCCGGGAGCGGGGCGGGGGACGCCGATGTCGCTGGTTCGCGCGGTGGCCACGGTCGGGGCCAACACCCTGGCAAGCCGCCTTCTCGGCTTCCTCCGCGACGTGCTGATCGCGGCGCTGGTCGGCACCGGCCTCGTCGCCGACGCCTTCTTCGTCGCCTTCAAGCTCCCCAACTTCTTCCGCCGGCTCTTCGCCGAGGGCGCCTTCAACGCCGCCTTCGTGCCGCTCTTCGCCCGCGAACTGGCCGAGGGCGGGCCCGAGGCCGCCCGCCGCTTCGCCGAGGAGGTGCTGGCGGTGCTGCTGGTCGCGCTCCTGGCGCTGGTCGCGCTCGTCCAGGCGGCGATGCCGCTCCTGATGTACGTCTTCGCCCCCGGCTTCGCCGCCGATGCGGCGAAGTTCGACCTCGCGGTGCGGCTCACCCGCCTCACCTTTCCCTATCTCCTCTTCATCTCGCTGGTGTCGCTGATGGGCGGGGTGCTCAACGGCCTCGGCCGGTTCGCCGCCGCGGCGGCCACCCCCATCCTCCTCAACCTCGCCCTGATCGGGGCGCTCCTCGGGCTTGCCCCCCTGCTGCCGACCGCCGGGCACGCGCTCGCCTGGGGGGTGGCCGGCGCCGGTGTCCTCCAGTTCCTCTGGCTTGCACTTGCGCTGCGGCGCGCCGGCATGGAGCTCGGGCTTTCCCGGCCGCGGCTCACCCCGCCGGTGAGGCGATTCCTCGCCCTCGTCCTGCCGGGCGCGGTCGGGGCCGGGGTGGTGCAGATCAACCTGCTGATCGACGTGGTGATCGCCTCGCTCCTCCCCACCGGCTCTATCTCCTACCTCTTCTTCGCCGACCGGGTGAATCAGCTCCCGATCGGCGTGGTCGGGGTGGCGGTGGGCACCGCGCTTTTGCCGATGCTGACGCGCGAGCTTCGCGCCGGCGGGGCGCCTGCCGCCGCCGAGACCTTCAACCGGGCGATCGAGATGGCGCTTCTCCTCACGCTTCCGGCGGCGGCGGCCCTGATCGCGCTCGCCCATCCCGTGGTCTCGGTGCTGTTCGAGCGGGGCGCCTTCGGCGCCGCCGCCACTGCGGCCACGGCGGCGGCCCTGGTCGCCTACTCCTGCGGGCTTCCGGCCTACGTCCTCATCAAGGTGCTGGCCCCGGGGTTCTTCGCCCGCGAGGACACGGCGACGCCGGTCAAGGTGGGGGCGCTCTGCGTGGTCGTGAACCTCGCCCTCAACCTGGCGCTGATGGGGCCGCTCAGGCACGTCGGCATCGCCCTGGCGACGGCAATCTCGGCCTGGATCAACATCGGCTTCCTGGCGACGATCCTGATCCGGCGCCGATACCTCGTCCTCGACCGGCGGCTCAAGTCGCGGCTCCCCCGGATCGCGCTGGCGAGCGCCGGCATGGCGGCGCTCCTCCTCCTCGCGACGCGGCTCCTGGCGGGAGCGCTCGCCGGCACGCTCGTCGCCCGCGCCGGGGCGCTGGCGCTGCTCGTCGCCGGCGGGCTGGTCGCCTTCGCCCTCCTCGCCTGGGCGACCGGCGCCGCGCACCCGCGCCAGTTCCTCCGCCTGCGCGGCGGCGGCCTCACTTGACCGCGCCGCCGCGCGCGGCGATAACGGCGCCCGTCCCGGGCCGACGATTCCCCTGGCGGCGAGAGCGCGTGCGATGAACCGAATCTTCTCCGGCGTCCAGCCGACCGGCAACCTGCACCTCGGCAACTACCTCGGCGCGATCCGCAACTGGGTGCGTCTGCAGCAGGACTACGAGTGCATCTACTGCGTGGTCGACATGCACGCGATCACGGTCTGGCAGGACCCGAGGGAGCTGCGGAAGAGCACCCGCGAGGTGGCGGCGGCGATGATCGCCGCCGGGATCGACCCCAGGCGGAACACCCTCTTCATCCAGAGCCAGGTGCCGGGCCACGCCCAGCTCGCCTGGATCTTCAACTGCGTCGCCCGCCTCGGCTGGCTCAACCGCATGACCCAGTTCAAGGAGAAGGCGGGCAAGCACCGCGAGAACGCCTCGGCCGGGCTCTACGTCTATCCCAACCTGATGGCCGCCGACATCCTCCTCTACAAGGCTACCCACGTGCCGGTGGGCGAGGACCAGAAGCAGCACCTCGAGCTCGCCCGCGACATCGCCCAGAAGTTCAACGGCGATTTCGGGGTCGAGCTCTTTCCGCTGGTCGAGCCGCTGATCTTCGGCGAGGCGACGCGGGTGATGAGCCTGCGCGACGGGACCAAGAAGATGAGCAAATCCGACGCCTCGGACTTCTCGCGCATCAACCTCACCGACGACGCCGACGCCATCCGCCTCAAGATCCGGCGGGCGAAGACCGATCCCGACCCCCTGCCGGGGACCGTGGCCGGGCTCGCCGGGCGGGCCGAGGCGGACAACCTGGTCGGCCTCTACGCGGCGCTCGCCGACCTCACCCGGGCGCAGGTGCTCGAGCGCTTCGAGGGGGCGATGTTCTCGCGCTTCAAGGAGGCGCTCGCCGAGTTAACGATCGAGAGGATCGGCCCCCTCAACGCCGAGATGAAGCGGCTCCTCGCCGATCCGAGCGAGGTGGATGCGGTGCTGCGCGCCGGCGGCGAGCGCGCCCGCGCCCGCGCCGAGCCGGTGCTGAGGGAGGTCTACGAGGTGGTCGGGTTCCTCTCGCCCTGAGCCGGCGGCGGGCGCGAAATTCTCTTGTCCGTCGGGGAAAGCGGGCGCACAACGAGGCCGGTGGGGCTAAGGCCCCCTGGCCCTGGGCACGATCAGATCGAATCGATGCAGATCTACCTGCCGATCGCCGAGGTTTCCGTCAACATCATCTGGATTCTCGGCCTCGGTGGGATGGTCGGCTACCTCTCCGGGATGTTTGGGGTGGGCGGCGGCTTCCTGATGACGCCGCTCCTCATTTTCAGCGGAATCCCCTCGCCGGTCGCGGTCGGGACCGAGGCCAACCAGATCGTCGCCGCCTCCGTCTCAGGGGTGCTCGCGCACCTCAAGCGCGGCAACGTCGACATCAAGATGGGACTGGTGCTGGTGGCCGGCGGCTTCCTCGGCTCGAGCTTCGGGGTGTGGCTGTTCACGATCCTGCGCGGGATCGGCCAGATCGACCTCGTGATCCGGCTCTCCTACGTTGTCTTCCTCGCCGTCATCGGCTGGCTGATGCTGTTCGAGAGCGCCGGCGCCATCTTCCGCCGCCGGCGTCAGCAGGCACGGCGGAAGCTCCACCACCATCTCTGGGTCCACGGGCTTCCCTTCAAGATGCGCTTTCGCCGCTCCAAGCTCTATATCAGCGCGCTCTTGCCGCTCCTGATCGGCTTCTTCGTCGGCGTGCTGGCGGCGATCATGGGGGTCGGCGGCGGCTTCATCATGGTCCCGGCGATGATCTATCTCCTGGGCATGCCGACCGCGGTCGTGGTCGGCACCTCGCTCTTTCAGATCATCTTCGTCACCGCCAACGTCACCCTCCTTCAGGCCTATCAGAACCAGACCGTCGACGTGATGCTCGCCCTCCTCCTGATGACCTCGGCGGTGATCGGCGCGCAGCTCGGGGTCAAGGCCGGAACCCGGCTGCGGGGCGAGGAGACACGCGGCCTTCTCGGCCTGCTCGTGCTCGCCGTCGGGGGGAAGCTCGCCTACGACCTGGTCTCGCACCCGGGCGAACTCTACACCCTCGGTTTCACCGCGGGGGGGCACAGATGGGGCGGTCGCGGCCGGCGAGGGGGGGTGGGCCGGGCCCGCTGGCGGCGGCGCTGGCGCTAGTGCTGGCCGCCGCCCCGGCCCGGGCGGAGCCGCTGGTGGCGGACCTTTCCAGGCACCTGGTCGAGATCACGGCCGGCTTCGTCGGCGCCGACGTGCTCCTCTACGGGGCGATCGAGGGCGACGGCGACGTGGTGGTGGTGCTGCGCGGGCCGAAGACGGTCGAGGTGGTCCGCCAGAAGGTGCGGCTGGGGGGCATCTGGGTGAACGGCCCGAGCGTTCGTTTCCGCGAGGTGCCGGCCTTCTACCTGGTGGCAAGCAGCCGGCCGGCGGCGGAGCTCAAGCTCGACCCCCTGGTCACCGGCCAGTACGAGATCGGACTGGAGTCGCTGAAGATCGAGGCCGCCGGCGAGCGCGATCCGAGGCGGATCGCCGAGTTCCGCGCCGCGCTCGTCCGGCTCAAGCAGGAGAACGGGCTGTATTCGAGCGACTGGGGCCGGGTCGGCTTCCTCGGCACGCGTCTCTTCAGCACCCATATCCTGTTTCCCGCCAATGTCCCGACCGGCTCCTACACCGTCTCGGTCTTCCTGGTGAGGAACGGCGAGATCGTCGGCGCGCAGACCACGCCGCTGGTCGTCAGCAAGGCCGGCGTCGGGGCCGAGGTCTACGATTTCGCCCACGACCTCCCCGCCCTCTATGGCATAATCGCGGTCCTCGTCGCCCTGGCCGCCGGCTGGCTGGCCAACGCGGCGTTCCGCAAGGTCTGACGGGCGATGGCCGAGGAGAAGCAAACCGCCGCCAAGCCGCGCGCGCAGCGCGTCTTCCTGGTCGTCGTCGACGAGACCGAGGAGATGCACCAGGCGCTCTACTTCGCCTCGCTGCGCGCCAAGGGCTCCGGCGGGCGGGTGGCGCTGTTGCGCGTGATCGAGCCGGTCGAGTTCCAGCACTGGGCGGCGGTCGGCAACCTCATGCGCCAGGAGCGCCGCGAGGAGGCCGAGCAGCTCCTGCAGAAGCTCGCCGCCGACGCCGCCAAGTGGTCGGGCGACATGCCGGTGCTCTACATCCGCGAGGGCGCGCCCGCCGAGGAGCTGATCAAGCTCATCGACGAGGAGAAGGTGATCAGCATCCTCGTGCTCGGCGCCGCGACCGGCCCCGAGGGGCCGGGGCCGCTGGTCTCGGCGCTCACCGGGCGCATGGCCGGGCGGCTCAGGGTGCCGGTGACGGTGGTCCCGGGAACGCTCTCCGACGAGCAGATCGAGGCCCTGGCCTAGAGCGGCCCGCCGGGCCCCGGCCAAGGCCGGGGTTGATCTCGCCGGCCCGGTCCCCTATCTCTCGGCGGTGGCCCCGGGAGAGGGGGGCGGAGAGGAAGGTGGCGACCATGTTCATCCAGACCGAGCCGACGCCCAACCCGGCGACGCTCAAGTTCCTTCCCGGCCGCGCGGTGATGGGGCGCGGCAGCGTCGACTTCCGCTCCCCCGAGGAGGCGGCGGCCTCGCCGCTCGCTCAGGCGCTGTTCGCGATCGAGGGCGTGACCGGCGTCTTCCTCGGCGCCGACTTCATCACCGTCGCCAAGGGCGACGAGGCCGACTGGCAGGTGCTCAAGCCGGAGATCCTGGGGGCGATCATGGATCACTTCACCTCGGGCCGTCCGGCGGTCACCGCCGCCGCCGGAACCGGCGAGTCCCAGGCCGCCGAGGACGACGACGACATCGTCTCCCAGATCAAGGAGCTGCTCGATACGCGGGTGCGCCCGGCGGTGGCCCAGGACGGCGGCGACATCATCTTCCGCGGCTTCCGCGACGGCGTCGTCTTCCTGCACATGCAGGGCGCCTGCTCGGGCTGCCCCAGCTCGACGGCGACGCTCCGCCACGGAATCGAGAACATGCTCCGCCACTACGTGCCCGAGGTGGTGGCGGTCGAGCCCGTGGACTGAGTTTCGGCCGGCCCCCGCGGCGGGGGCCGGCGGTCAAGCGTCGGAACAGTAAGGAAGGGTCGAACGGAGACCTGAGCCAGGCGGTCGGTGAGAGGCGTCGGCGGCCCGCCGGGAGGGTGAGGGGGCGGGTGCGGCCGATGGGTCAGATGCGGGAGGGGGGCCATGCCGAATTCGCCGCGAAGGGCTGCCTTCGAGCGTCTCGCGCTCCTTTTCCTTGGACTGTGCGTCGTGGGCGGATTGACGGCGGGCGCGCTCAAGACGCGTCTCGGCCCGGTGTTCCTGCCCGGGCGTTTCGCGGCCGCGCCTGCCCCGCCGGTCAGCCTCGAGCCGGTTGCGCGGCCGCACCCGCGGCCGCTCGCCGGGCTCGGCCAGCTCTCGACGATCGCGGTCGGCACCGCCTCGACGCTCAAGGCCGCCTTCGCGCTCCTCGGATACGCGTGGGAGGAGGTGCGCGAGGGCGAGGCGCCGGTTCCGCGGTTCTACCTCGCCGCGCTTCCGCCCGGGTTCGCGGGGATGCGCGACGTGGAGGCGCGTAAGCGCCTCTTCCTCGAGGCCGTGCTGCCGCTGGTGCTGCGGGTCAACGAGGCGATCCTGGTCGAGCGCCGGCGCCTTCTCGCGGTGCGCGAGACGCTGCGCCGGGGGCTGCCGCTCGGGCGCGCCGACCGGGCCTGGCTCGACGAGCTGATCGCCCTCTACGACGCCGAGGAGATGGGAATCGACGAGCTCCTCAAGCGGGTCGACGCGATTCCGCCGTCGCTGGCGCTCGCGCAGGCGAGCAAGGAGAGCGGCTGGGGCATCTCGCGCTTCGCGCGCGAGGGCAACGCGCTGTTCGGGCAGCGCACCTGGGGCCCCCAGGGCATGATCCCGCTCCGCCGCGAGCCGGACAAGCACCATCGCGTCCGCGCCTTCGACACCCTGATCGAGTCCGTCCTCGCCTACGCCCACAACCTCAACACCAACCCGGCCTACGCCGAGTTCCGGGCGCTGCGCGCGCGCATGCAGCGCATCGGCGAGCCGCTCGATCCGACACGCCTCGTCGGCACGCTGGCGCGCTACTCCGAGCAGAGGGCCGAGTATGTTCGCAGCCTGAGCGCGATCCTGCGGGCGAACCGGCTGGCCGCGATCGACCGGGCCGCGCTCGGCCGGCACGGCCTCCTCGAGCCGGTCGCGGTCGCCGCGAGCTTCGACGACGACGGCGAGGTGCTGGCCGTCCCCCGTCACCCCTTCTTCGGGATGTAGAACTGGACTCCGTACCAGCGCCAGCGCCCGCCGGGCCCCGGCATGGTGCAGTTGATGCGCGCCCGCCCGGGCGCGAACGGCTCAGTCAGGCGGACCTCGATCCGCCGGTCGCCGAGATGCTCGACGCGGGTGCGGCTCTGGCCGGAGGCGAAGCAGCGGAGGCTGTCGAGGCCGCCGACGCCCTCGGCGACGGTGAAGCCGAAGGCGGGGGGATTGTTGCCCGCGAGCATGGGATCGTTCGGCGCCAGGTCGGCGATGGGAAGCGGCAGCGCCCCGCCCGCCAGGCGGAAGCGCTGCAGGTCGCCGAAGGCCTCGTTGAAGGCGAAGCGCGGAAGGTAGAAGCGATCGGCCGTGCGATGGGCCACGCCCGAGTGCTGGCCGAAGGCGGCGGCGAAGCCGGTTTCCGCCACCAGGTCCATCACCGCCCGGCTCGCCTCGCCGAAGGGATAGGCGAAGAGCTTGGGTTTCCGCCCGAGCTCGGCCTCGAAGCGGGCGTTGGACTTCTCGATCTCGGCCCGGTTGCGTTCCGGCGAAAGATCGGGCATGTGCGGGTGGCTTGCGGTCTGGCTGCCGATCGTCACCCCGGCCGCGGCCAGCTCGCGGATCTGGTCCCAGGTCATGAAGTTGGCCCCGCCGGCGTCGACCGCGTCGGTGGCGACGAACAGGGTGAACGGCAGGCCCGCCTCGCGCAGCCTCGGCCAAGCCTCGGCGTAGACCGAGCGGTAGGCGTCGTCGATGGAGATGCCGAGCGTCCGCTCGGGCAGGGGCTCGCCGACCCGGATCCGGCGCACGATCTCGGCGAGCGGCAGCACCGTGTAGAGGCCCGACTGGATCTCGGCGAGATGGGCCTCGAACTGGTCGAGGCGGATGTTGGTCGAGGGATACTGGCCCTCGCCGAAGCGATGATACATGACGACGACGGCCGAATCGGCCGCGTGCGCCGCGCCCGCCCCGACCATCCAGGCGCCGAGCACAACGAGGCACGCGAGCCGGCGAACCGCATGGCCCGCGCGATTGACCGAGCCGGTGGTCACCTCGCCCCTCCGGCCTCCTTCGTCCCTCATCCCTCGCCGGCGCCCGCCGGCCCCGGCCGCTTGCACCGGGCGGCGCGGGGGCCACATCTTAGCGGCGCCCCGCCGCCCCCGGCATCACGCCGGCGAGTTCTGCCTGCCGGAATTTAAACCGGATTTGCGGGTCTGGCCCAAGCAATTCGACGCCTTTGGAGGTCCCATGCTCGACGAGTCGGCGCTTCAGGTCCTGTTTCTGTCCGCCCGCACCCACCGCCGCTGGCAGGAGAAGCCCGTGCCGCGCGAGGTTCTGGTGCGTCTCTACGAGCTCCTGCGCCTGGCGCCGACCAGCGGCAACTGCAACCCCGGGCGCTTCGTCTTCGTCGCCACGCCCGCCGGCAAGGAGCGGCTGAGGCCCTGCCTCTCCGAGGGCAACGTCCAGCAGACGATGAGCGCGCCGGTGACCGCGATCGTCGCCCACGACCTGCGCTTCTACGAGCACATGCCGCGGCTCTCCCACATGGCCAACGCCCAGGCCCGGTTCGCGGCCGACCCCGATCTGGCCCGCACCACCGCCTTCCGCAACGGCAGCCTGCAGGGCGCCTATCTGATCCTCGCCGCGCGCGCGCTGGGCCTCGACTGCGGGCCGATGTCGGGCTTCGACAACGACCGGCTCGACGCCGGGTTCTTTCCCGACGGCCGCTACAGGTCGAACTTCCTCTGCAACCTCGGCTACGGCACCGGCGAGGGCATCCGTCCGCGCGCCGCCCGGCTGGGCTTTGACGAGGCCTGTTCCGTGGTCTGACGGGCGCGCCGGGCGCATCCCCTCACGGGCCCCCGGGGACGACGCTGCCGCTCAGGAGCGGATAGCGCCGGGCGTCGAAGAGCTGATAATGCCACCACTCGTTGCGGTAGAAGTCCCAGCCGGCGGCGCTCATCAGGCCGAGGAGGACGAGCCGGTTCCTCTGCGCCTCGGGCCGGATCTCGCTCGTCCCGTGGCGCGACTCGGGGCTCATGCTGTCGACCGGGGTGCCCATGTCGAGCTCGTCCCCCGCCGGGTCGAGCAGGGTCACGTCCACCGCCACCGCGCGCGAATGGGGCGATCCGCGCGCGGGATGCACGAGGAAATCGGGGTTGGGGGCATGGCGCCACAGCACCCACTGCGCCTCGGCCGGACGGAAGGCGTCGAAGAGCTTGAGACGATAGCCGAGCGGCGCCGCCAGCCGCACCGCCCGGGCGAGGGCGGCGGCCGCGTCGGCATGCAGGAAGCAGGAGGCGCGCCGGTAGACGGGACGGCCGGTGAAGTTGCGCGCACCGGCATAGAGGAGGTCGATCTCGACGCCGAACGCCTGGCTGGTGATCTCGACCAGTCCGGCGGCGGATGGGGTCATGGCTGTCGGCTCCTCGCCGCCGCGGGACGCGCGGGGCGGCCCACTATAGGGGCCGGGGTTTGAGCGCGCGAGGGGGCCGGCGGGCGATGCGCATCCTGGCCCTCGACTGCGCGCTCTCTGCCTGCTCGGCGGCGCTCTGGGAGGAGGGGTGCGTCCGCGCCCGGCGCTTCCGCGAGATGGCGCGCGGGCAGGCCGAGGCCCTGATCCCGATGCTGCTCGAGGTGATGGGCGAGGCGGGCGCCAGTTTCGCCGGGCTCGACCTGATCGCCGCCACCGTCGGGCCCGGCTCGTTCACCGGGCTCAGGGTGGGGCTGGCCGCGGCCCGCGGGCTGGCGCTGGCGGCGGCGCGGCCGCTGATCGGGGTCAGCACCTTCGAGGCCCTCGCCGAGGCGTTGCCGGCCGAGGAGGCGGCCGGGCGGACCGTGCTCGTCGTCTTCGACACCAAGCGGGCGGACGTTTACGCCCAGGTCTTCTCCGCCGGGACTCCGGCCGGGCTCGGGCCGGCGCGGCTGGTCGCCCGCGGCCCGGCGCAGGCGCTGGCGCCCGGCCGGGCGGGCGCCCTCGTGGCCGCGGGTGAGGTCCTGCTGGCGGGCGACGGGGCGGCGCTGGTCGAGGCGGCGAGCCCCGCCGAGGCGCGCCGCTTCCGCCGCGCGAGCGTCGCCCCCGGGCCCGACGCCGGCTTCGTCGCCGCCGTCGCCGCCCGCCGGGCGCGGGGCGAGATCGCAGCCCTGGCGCCCGGGCCCCTCTACCTCCGTCCGCCCGAGGCGCGGCTGCCGGGGGACGGCGGGGCGGTCCGGTGAGCGCGCCTTCGCGACTGCGCCCGGCCGGCCACGGGGACGCGACCACCCTTGCCGCGCTTCACGGCGCCTGCTTCGCCGAGGCGTGGTCCGTCGCCGACTTCGCCGCGCTCCTCGCCCTCCCCGGCGCCAGCGCGTTGATCGCCGAAGGCGGGGGCGAGGCGGTCGGGTTCGTCCTCGTCCGCGCCGTCGGCGGCGAGTGTGAGATCCTCAGCATGGGCGTGCGCCCGGCGGACCGGCGACGGGGGCTGGGGGCGCGGCTCCTGGACAGGGCCCTGGCCGAGGCGGCGCGGGCGGGGGCCGGCGTGGTCTTCCTCGAGGTCGCGATCGACAATATCGCGGCCCTCGCCCTCTACCGGCGGGCGGGCTTCCGCGAGGTCGGCCGGCGCTCGCGATACTACCGCCCGACGGGCACGGGGCGCCCGGCGGCGGATGCGCTCGTGCTCCGGCTCGACCTCTAGAGCCTTTTCCTATCGGATTGAACCGGCTGCGTTGGGCGCGGGCGAGGCGATCCGCAAGGCGCGCCGCGAAGGGCGATGCGGGGCCATCGGTCGAGCGGCGCAACGCCGCGGGCGC
>JACQOE010000050.1 GCA_016202695.1 Pseudomonadota bacterium
CGATCACTCCGTCGGGTTTCTCCACCTCCACGACGTTCATGACATCTTCGAAGGTGAGCGGCTCAAAATAGAGGCGGTCGGAGGTGTCATAGTCGGTCGACACCGTCTCGGGCTTGCAATTGACCATCAGCGTTTCATAGCCGGCTTCCCTCAGCGCGAACGCGGCATGGCAGCAGCAGTAATCAAACTCGATCCCCTGGCCGATGCGGTTGGGCCCGCCGCCGAGGATGATCACCTTGTCGCGCTCCGAGGGCTCGGCCTCGCACTCGGGCGGGCTCATTCCGTCGCCCTCGTAGGCCGAGTACATGTAGGGCGTGCGCGAGGGGAATTCGGCGGCACAGGTGTCGATCCGCTTGTAGACCGGGGTCACGCCGAGCGCCCGCCGGCGCCGCGCCACCTCCTCCTCGTCGATCCCCGCGAGTTCGGCGAGGCGCGCGTCCGAGAAGCCGAGCGCCTTGAGGCGCAGCAGGCCCGGCCGGTCGGCGGGCAGGCCGCCGGCGCGGACTTCGGCCTCGACGCGCACGAGGCCGGCGATCTCGCCGAGGAACCAGGGATCGTAGTCGCAGGCCTGGTGTGCCTGATCGACGGTGAAGCCGGCGCGGAAGGCCTGGGCGATCACCAGCACGCGGTCGGGGCGCGGGGTGGCGAGCGCGGCGTGAATGCCGTCGGCGTCGGCCGGCAGCTCTACCTCGTTGAGGCCGGTGAGCCCGGTTTCCATCGAGCGCAACCCCTTCTGCAACGACTCGGCGAAGGAGCGCCCGATCGCCATCGCCTCGCCCACGCTCTTCATCGAGGTGGTCAGCACCGGCGTGGTCCCCGGGAACTTTTCGAAGGTGAAGCGCGGGATCTTGGTGACCACATAGTCGATCGTCGGCTCGAAGGAGGCGGGCGTCACCCCGGTGATGTCGTTGATCAGCTCGTCGAGGGTGTAGCCGACCGCGAGCTTGGCCGCGACCTTGGCGATAGGGAAGCCGGTCGCCTTTGAGGCCAGCGCCGAGGAGCGCGACACCCGCGGGTTCATCTCAATCACCACCAGCCGGCCGGTGTCGGGATCGACGGCGAACTGGACGTTCGAGCCGCCGGTATCGACGCCCACCTCGCGCAGGATCGCGATCGAGGCGTCGCGCATCATCTGGTACTCCTTGTCGGTGAGCGTGAGCGCCGGCGCGACCGTGATCGAGTCGCCGGTGTGAACGCCCATCGGATCGACGTTCTCGATCGAGCAGACGACGATGCAGTTGTCGTTGCGGTCGCGCACCACCTCGAGCTCGTACTCCTTCCAGCCGAGGACCGACTGCTCGACCAGCACCTGGTGAACGGGCGAGGCGGCAAGCCCGGCCCGCACCACCTCGTCGAACTCCTCGCGGTTGTAGGCCACCCCGCCGCCGGTGCCGCCGAGAGTGAAGCTTGGGCGGATAATGGCGGGAAGGCCGACCTCGTCGATCACCGCCCGCGCCTCCTCGACGGTCGCGACCTGCCGCGAGCGCGGGACGCTCAGGCCCAGGCGCGTCATCGCCTCGCGGAAGAGCTCGCGGTCCTCGGCCTTGGCGATGGCGTCCTTGCGGGCGCCGATCAGCTCCACCCCGAACCGCTCGAGCACGCCCGCTTCGGACAGGTCCATCGCCGCATTGAGCGCCGTCTGCCCGCCCATGGTGGGGAGAAGCGCGTCGGGCCGCTCGGCCTCGATGATGCGGGCGAGCACCTCGGTGGTGATCGGCTCGATGTAGGTCGCGTCCGCCAGGCCCGGGTCGGTCATGATCGTCGCCGGGTTGGAGTTGACGAGCACGATCCGGTAGCCCTCGGCCTTCAGCGCCTTGCAGGCCTGCGCGCCTGAATAGTCGAACTCGCAGGCCTGGCCGATGACGATCGGCCCGGCGCCGATGATCAGGATCGAACGGATGTCGGTGCGCTTAGGCATTCACCACCGGACGCGGACGACGGGGGGCGGAGGCCCGGCCGCGCCCGGCACAGGGGGGGCCGGCCGCGGCTCCGGCGCCCTGCCTGCCCGCGATGCGAGCCCCCTCACGCCCGCGCCTCCATCATCGCCACGAACCGCGCGAACAGGTACGAGGCGTCGTGGGGTCCGGGCGAGGCCTCGGGGTGGTACTGGACCGAGAAGACCGGGCGGTCGAGGCATCTGAGCCCCTCGTTCGAGCCGTCGAAGAGCGAGACGTGGGTCTCGACCACGTTTGCGGGCAGGCTCTCGCCGAGCACCGCGAAGCCGTGGTTCTGGCTGGTGATCTCGACCTTGCCGGTCTCGCAGTCCTTGACCGGCTGGTTCGCCCCGCGGTGGCCGAGGTGCATCTTCGCCGTCCTCGCGCCGAGGGCGAGGGCGAGGAGCTGATGGCCGAGGCAGATGCCGAAGATCGGCCTGCCGCTCTCGATCAGCCGCCGGATCACCGGCACCGCGTAGGCCCCGGTCGCCGCCGGATCGCCCGGGCCGTTGGAGAGGAAGATGCCGTCGGGGGCATGGGCCAGGATCTCCTCGGCACTCGCCGTCGCCGGCACCACCGTCACCCGGCAGCCCGAACCGGCGAGCGAGCGGAGGATGTTCTGCTTCGCCCCGTAGTCCACCGCCACGACGTGGAAGCGGGGGCTCTCCAGCCGGCCGTAGCCCCCGTCCCAGCGCCAGCGGGTGACGTCCCAGCCATAGGTCTGGCGGCAGGTGACCTCGCGCGCCAGGTCCATCCCCTCGAGGCCCGGCCAGTCGGCCGCCAGGCGCCTGAGGGCCGCCACCTCGATCCGCCCGTCGGGGGCGTGCTGCAGCGCGCCGTTGGGGGCGCCGCCGTCGCGGATGCGCCGGGTGAGCCGCCGGGTGTCCACCCCGTGCAGCCCGACCAGCCCGTGGCTCGCCAGCCAGTCCCCGAGCCCGCGGCGGGCGCGCCAGTTCGAGGGGGGCGTGATGTCGCAGCGCAGCACCAGCCCCCGCGCCGCCGGGGTCAGGCTCTCCATGTCCTCGGGATTGGTGCCGACATTGCCGACGTGCGGGAACGTGAAGGTGATGATCTGGCCGGCATAGGAGGGGTCGGTCAGCACCTCCTGGTAGCCGGTCATCGAGGTGTTGAAGCACACCTCCCCGACCGCGATCCCGGCCCGGCCGGTGCCCCGGCCCCAATAGACCGAGCCGTCGGCGAGTACCAGCGCGCCCGTCGCCCCGGGGGGCAGCGGGGGAACGGGGAGGGCGGTCTCGGCGGAGGGTGCGGGCATGCTGGGGGCGTTCCTGGTGCCTCCGGGGCCGGGGGCGGACGGGCGGGATCGCGTCGGGCACGCGCCGGGCCGCGCCAGCCCCCCGTCCCGCCGTCGGGCCGGCGCGGAAGTCGCGCCTCATTTAAGCGAAAGGGGGCCTGCCGTCAAGCTCCGCCTTTTTGGAAAATCTTTTTGTTTCAATTGGTTATGGAACAGGCGTGATTTGCTTTCAGGATCGTTTTTGGCTAACGTCTTGACCGTTCCGAACTGGAGGGGGGCGACCCCATGTTGAGAGCGCGCCTGAACGAGGGACACAAGGCGGCCATGAAGGCCCGCGACCAAGTGGCCACCGCGACCCTCCGGCTGATCCTGGCCGCGCTTAAGGACCGCGACATCGCCGCCCGGGCCAAGGGCAACACCGAGGGCATCGACGAGGCGGAAATCCTGCAGATGCTCCAGGGCATGATCCGCCAGCGCCGGGAGAGTATTGCCCTCTACGAGCAGGGCGGGCGGCTCGATCTCGTCGAGGAGGAAAAGAACGAGATCGAGGTCATCGAGCGGTACCTTCCCAAGCCGCTGGGCGAGGACGAGGTCAAGGCGGCGATCGAGGCTGCGATCGGCGAGGTCGGCGCGGCGAGCCTCAAGGACATGGGCAAGGTGATGGCGGCGCTCAAGGCCAAGTTCGCGGGGCGCATGGACTTCGCCCAGGTGAGCGCCAAGGTGAAGGAGCGGCTGAGCTGAACGGGAATTTGGGCCTGCGCCGGCCGGTGCGGCAGGGGCGCGGGCCGGCGGGGGGGCGAAGGGGGCGAGGGAGCGGCGGCGTTGGCGCTCGCGCCTGAATTCCTGGAGGAATTGCGCGCCCGGCTGCCGTTGGCCGAGGTCATCGGCCGGCGGGTCAAGCTCATGCGCGCCGGGCGCGAGCACAAGGGCCTCTGCCCCTTCCACAAGGAGAAGACCCCCTCCTTCACCGTGGTCGAGGACAAGGGCTTCTTCCACTGCTTCGGCTGCGGGGCGCATGGCGACGTGATCACCTTCGTCATGCGGACCGAGAACCTGTCCTTCTTCGAGGCGGTCGAGCGCCTGGCCCAGGCGGCCGGGCTCGAGGTGCCGCGCGCCGACCCGGCCGAGCAGGCCCGGGCCAGGGAGCGGACCAGCATCGGCGCCGCGCTCGAGGCCACCTGCGCCTGGTTCGAGACCCGGCTCTGGATGCCGGAGGGCAAGGCGGCGCGCGACTACCTGATTGCCGGGCGCGGGCTCGACGAGGCGACCATCCGGCGGTTCCGGCTCGGCTTCGCGCCCTCCGCCCGCGGCGGGCTCCAGGGCGCGCTCGCCCGCGAGGGCGTCGGGCCCGCCCTCCTCGTTGAGGCCGGGCTCCTAAAGGCGGGCGAGGAGGGGCGCGAGCCCTACGAGTATTTCCGCGGCCGCATCACCTTCCCGATCACCGACCGGCGCGGCCGGGTCATCGCCTTCGGCGGAAGGGTGCTGGGGGCGGGCGAGCCCAAGTACCTGAACTCGCCCGAGACCGCCCTCTTCCAGAAGGGCCGCGTGCTCTACGGCCTCGCCCAGGCGCGCGAGGCGGCGCTTGCGGCGCGCGAGGTGGTCGTGGTCGAGGGCTATATGGACGTGATCGCCTTGAGCCGGGCCGGGATCGAGAACGTGGTGGCGCCGCTGGGGACCGCCCTCACCGAGGCCCAGGTCGCCGAGCTCTGGCGGCTCGCCCCGGCCGCCATCCTCTGCTTCGACGGCGACGACGCCGGGGCCCGCGCGGCGCAGCGCGCCACCGAGCGGGCGCTGCCCCTGGTGACGCCCGAACGCACGGTCCGGTTTGCCCTCCTCCCTCCCGGCCGCGACCCCGACGCCCTGGTCGCCCAGGAGGGGCCCGCCGCCATGCGGCGCCTGCTCGACGGGGCCGGCTCGCTCCTCGAGTTCGTCTGGCGGGTCGAGACCGAGGGCCAGCCCGCGGCGACGCCCGAGGAGCGAGCCCGCATCCGCGCCCGCCTCGAGGCCCGGGTGCGGCAGGTCGCCGATCGCACCCTTCAACGCCAGTACTTCGCCGAGGTCAACGCCTGGTTCCGCGATGCCTTCGGCCCCGGTCGGGGTCAAGGTGGCCGCGCGCGCCCCGGCGGCGACCGGCGCGGGGGGGGCCCGCGACGGCTTCCGCCCCCGCCCCGGCCCGCGGCTCCCGCCGGCGAGCAGGAGCGCATGGCCCTTGCCCTCCTGCTCCGGCACCCCGCGCTGGCCGACGAGGTGGCCGAGGAGCTAGCCGGGATGGCCTTCCGCGACCGCGCCCTCGACCGGCTCCGCCAGGCCCTCCTCGATGCCCTCGCCGGCCGCAAAGACCTTGACTCGCTGGGGTTAATCGACCATTTGCAACAGCACGGTCACGGGCGCCTGGTCGACGGGCTCCTGGATCCTGCTACCTACAGGGACGTCCGGTTCTTGCGCGGACTTGCCGGTCCCGAGGCGGCGAAACGGAGATGGCGCGGGATCCTGATCCCGATTCGGTTGCAGACGGTGAAGGCCGAGTTGGAACAGGCGAAGCAGGATTTCAACGCCAACGCGACACCCGAGGCGCAAACGCGCATCTCGGAGCTCCGCGCCCTGGAGTTGACGCTCTCCAAGCAGATGATCGAGGCCGGCGAGGGAGGCCCGGACGAAGCCCCCTGGTCGGAAGACCTCGGCGCCGAGCGAGCCTGAGGGGCGAAGGCGCGGACACTCGCGCCGGCCATGCGATTGAGGACCACAGAGGACGCGACGTGAGCAAGCCAGCAGCCAGCCAACAACCCCCCGAAACCACGGCGGAAGCGGGCGACGGCCCGCTGCTCGACACGCTTGGGGCCGCGCTCAAGAAGATGATCGCCCGCGGCAAGGAGCGGGGCTACGTCACCTATGACGAGATCAATGCGGCGCTGCCCACGGAGCAAGTCTCGTCGGAGCAGATCGAGGATACCCTCTCCATGCTGAACGAGATCGGCATCAACGTCGTCGACGGCGAGGAGACCGAGGAAGCCCACGAGCCGGCCGACCTGATCGAGGCCGAGACCACCGCCGGCGGCAACATCGACGAGGAGGATCTCGGGCGCACCGACGATCCGGTGCGCATGTACCTGCGCGAGATGGGCAGCGTCGAACTCCTCTCGCGCGAGGGCGAGATCGCCATCGCCAAGCGCATCGAGGCCGGCCGCGACATGATGATCGGCGGGCTGTGCGAGAACCCGCTTACCATCCGGGCGATCCTCGAGTGGCGCAACTCCCTCAAGGACGGGGAGATGCTGCTCCGCGACGTGATCGACCTCGACGTGACCTACGGCCGCGGCCCCGGGGCCGAGGGCGCGGCGGCGGCGCCGGCGGACGATCGGGCGGTCCCGGCCCCGGCCCAAGGCCCGATCCCGGCCCCAACCCCGACCCCAACCCCAACCCC
>JACQOE010000053.1 GCA_016202695.1 Pseudomonadota bacterium
ACCTCCCCCTCACCCCTTGCCGTGGGCGCCGCGCCCCTTTCGGGGCGCTGGGCGACCGAGCCAGCGTCGGCTTCGCCGACGCGCTCGGCACGGCAAGCGGCTATGGCTCGGCCTCCCACCTTCGCGGAGCCCGCTCTGGCGGGCGAAGGAAGGTCGGCCTCAGCCCCGCCTGCGCAACCCTCTCCCCCCGGCAGGGGAGAGGGCAGGGCGAAGGGGGACTCGGGCCCCGAATATCGGTTATAATTGCCGATGATGTTCCGGCAGAGGATTTTTCACCCCCATGGTTGAGGGGAGCTGGAAGGGAGGCGGCGATGTCGATACAAGACGAGCGCGTTGAGCGGGCCAAGAAAAACGCCCACGAGAACGACCGGCACAGCGGATGCTCGCAAGCCGTCCTGTTGAGCCTTCAGGAAGAATTCGGCATCGGAAACAATGAGGTGTTCAAGGCCGCGACGGTTCTTTCCGGCGGCGTGGCGCGTCGCGGTGAAACCTGTGGCGCCCTGATCGGGGCGCTGATGGCGCTGGGTCTCGTGATCGGGCGGGAGAAGATGGAGGATACGGAAGTCTATCGCGATTCCATGGGGCCCTCTGCCGACCTTATTGACAGGTTCAAGGAAGAACTCAAGAAACAGTTCGGGTTCGAGGGAGAGCTGAACGGCACCCTGTGCAGGCAGATTCACGAGAAGATCTACGGCAGGGCCTTTGATATGATGGACCCAGATGATTACCAGGCATTCCTCGATGCCGGCGGCCATGGGGATTCAGGATGCCTGAAGGTCTGCGGGGTCGCTGCGCAGGTAGGGGCGGAGAAAATCCTGGAAAGAATGCAGGATCGCAGGACGGACACGTAGACGCGGCGGGATACCGGCCGAGGAGATCCGCGACGTCGCCGCCGAGCCGAGCGAGGCGAAGGCGCCCTCGAAGCCGGCGGCGGCCCGCCGGCCGCGGGCCCGCAAGCGATACTAAGCGCAGGACCGGAGCAGAGCCCGCCTACCCGGCGGCGGCGAGGCGGGGCACGCGCTTATCGTCGATCGGCCAGTGGATCAGCGCCGCCGCCAGCCCGAGCGCGATCCCCGCCCACCACACCGCGTCGTAGGCGCCGGTGGCGTCGTAGAGGAAGCCGCCCAGCCAGACCCCGCTGAAGCTCCCCAGCTGGTGGCTGAAGAACACCACGCCGACCAACGTCGCCGCGTAGCGGAGCCCGAAGATCTGGATCACCAGCCCGGTGGTGAGCGGCACCGTCGAGAGCCAGAGGAGCCCCATCAGGGCGGAGAAGACGAGCACGCTCGCCACGCTGAGCGGCAGGGCGATGAAGGCGGCGATCACCGCCGCGCGGGCGGCGTAGATCGCGCTCAGGCAGTACTTCTTGGCGTAGCGCCCGCCCAGCACCCCCGAATAGAACGAGCCGGCGATGTTGAAGAGGCCGATCAGGGCGATCGCGGCCGCGCCCACCTCGGCGGCCATGCCGGCGTCCTCGAGATAGGCGGGAAGGTGGGTGGCGATGAAGGCGACGTGGAAGCCGCAGACGAAGTAGCCGGCAACCAGCATCAGATAGCCGGAATGCCGCGACGCCTCGACCAGCGCCTGGGCGAGCGTCTGCGCCGGGCCGGCGTGCGCCTCCTCCGGCCGGCCCTTGAGCGCGCCGGCGAGCGGGATCATGGCGAGCGAGGTCAAGGCGAGGAGCGCGAGCGCGCTCGACCAGCCGTAGGCGGTGAGGAACGCCTGGCCCACCGGCGCCATCACGAACTGGCCGAGCGAGCCCATGGCGGTGCCGACGCCGAGCGCGAGCGAGCGGCGCGAATCGGGCACCGCCCGGCCGATCGCCGCCAGCACCACCCCGAAGGAGGTGCCCGAGAGCCCGATCCCCACCAGAACCCCGGCGCCGAGGTGGAAGAGGGCGGGGCCCTCCGCCGCCGACATCAGCAGCACGCCGAGCGCGTAAGCAAGCCCGCCGGCCACGATCACCCGCGCCGAGCCGAAGCGGTCCGCGATCGCCCCGAAGACCGGCTGCGAGGCCCCCCACAGCAGGTTCTGCACCGCGATCGCCAGCGCGAACACCTCGCGCCCCCAGCCGAGATCGGTCGAGACCGGCTTGAGGAAGAGGCCGAAGGCGCCGCGCACCCCGGTGGAGAGGAACAGGATCGCGCCTCCGCAGAGGATCAGAAGCACGGCCGCGCGCGCTGGGGCGCTGTGCGATGTCATGGCCTCGGGCTCCCTCTCGTTGCGCCGAAGCCTACGCGAACGCGCCCGGTTTGGCGAGCGGCGGCGGCGCAACGGCCGGAAGGGGTGGGCCGCACGGATTGACAACTCTTTGTTGGGTCCCGCCGACCGGATCAACTATGCTGCCGAAACGAGCGCGGCCGAAGGCACGCAATCATGGCAGGGACGGACGCCGAGCAAGCCGAGAAAGCGCTGGAGGCCGCCAACGAAGCCTCCCGCACGGCGGGCCGTACGTTCTTCCTATTCCTCTTGGTAGCGCTCTACTTCGCGATCCTGATCGGCACGACGACCGACGAGCAACTTCTTCGGGAAAGCGCGATCACGCTGCCGCTCCTCAACGTCGGGCTCCCCATCGTCTGGTCTTACGCCATCGGGCCGTGGCTGCTGGTGCTGCTGCACTTCCACCTCCTGCTCCAGCACTATCTCCTCTCGCGCAAACTCTCCGCCTTCGACAAGATCGTGCAGCCGCTGTACGACCACGAGCGGGAGGCTTTCCTCAACCGCATCTCGTCTTACCCGTTTTCGCAGGCATGGACGAGCGCACCGGAAAGCGTGTTAGTCCGCGGGCTTCTTCGCCTTATCGTGTGGGTCACGTTCCTCGTTATCCCTGTACTCCTGATGCTGTGGGCGCAAGCTCGATTCCTGCCTTACCAGCACCAAGGCTTCACTTGGAACCATCGCATCGTTCTGTCTCTCGATGTCGTTCTCACGTTCTTATTCCTTTGGCCTCTAATTCGGTGGACAGGTAAAGGTGGCCACATCCGCCAAGCATTAAGATGGATTGGAACAACTGCCATCCTGATTACCTCGGTCTTGATCGCGGTCTTTCCGGGCGAGCGATTCGACGCAGTTCCCTGGTTCCGAACCATCGCGGAAGCCGTGTTTGACAGCGACTATTTTCCGTTTCGCCGCCATCTGGATATTCGCGAAAAAACCCTTGTTGCCGTGCCCCCATCGCCCGAGCTCGTCGCCAATTTCGCTCTAATAAAATCGGTTGAAGAAGCTTACATCGACCAGGCCACGGGCCTCGATTTGCGGGGCCGAAGCTTTCGCAAGGCGAACTTCGAACGGGCTCGTCTTTATCAGGCGAACCTTGAGGATGCGGTGTTAACAAACGCCAATCTTTGCAAGGCGAATCTCGATGGAGCCAACCTCACGCGAACCGATTTCAGGGGTGCAAAGTTGGCTGGGGCAAATCTGAAGGGGGCTGACTGGATCAATGCCGATTGGCGAGGCGCCGATTTGACCGGGACCATGCTCGACGGTGAAACCTTTGCCGAAGAATGTCCTTAGAAGGAAATTTCCCACTCGAACCGTTGCGTACGTGGGCGATCTCGCTCCGCAGGTCCCGCCTCCGCCGGCCGCCCCTACTCCACCGTGACCGACTTGGCGAGGTTGCGCGGCCGGTCGACGTCGGTGCCCTTGATCACCGCGGCGTGGTAGGCGAGGAGCTGCACCGGGATGGCGTAGAGAATGGGGGCGACGAAGGGATCGACCGCGGGCAGCTCGATCGCCGTCTTCGCCGCCCCGCCGAGGGCGGCGAGGCCGGCGGCGTCGGAGAAGACGATCACCCGCCCGCCCCGCGCCGCCACCTCCTCGATGTTGGAGGCGGTCTTGTCGAAGAGCGCGTCGCCGGGCGCGATCACGATCACCGGCACCCCGTCGTCGATCAGCGCGATGGGGCCGTGCTTCATCTCGCCGGCGGCGTAGCCCTCGGCGTGGATGTAGGAGATCTCCTTGAGCTTGAGCGCGCCCTCGAGCGCGATCGGATAGCTGGTGCCGCGCCCGAGATAGAGCACGTCGCGGGCGAGCGCCACCTTCCCGGCAAGGCGCCTGAGCGCCTTGTCGTGGGTCAGCGCCTCGGCGGCCCGCGCCGGCACCTCGGCGAGCGCCACCGAGAGCTCCGCCTCGCGGGCGTGCGCGATCGCGCCCCGGGCGCGGGCCAGCGCCACCGCGAAGCAGGCGAGAACGGTGAGCTGGGTGGTGAACGCCTTGGTCGAGGCAACCCCGATCTCGGGCCCGGCGAGGGTGCGCAAGACCGCGTCGGACTCGCGCGCCATCGTGCTCTCCTCGACGTTGACCAGCGACAGCACCCGCTGGCCCCCGGCGCGGGCCGAGCGGAGCGCGGCCAGCGTGTCCGCGGTCTCGCCCGACTGCGAGACGAAGAGCGCGACCCCGCCCTCGGGCAGCACCGCGTTCCGGTAGCGGAACTCCGAGGCGAGGTCGACCTCGACCGGGATTCGGGCCAGGCCCTCGATCCAGTAGCGCGCCACCAG
Source organism: Pseudomonadota bacterium (assembly GCA_016202695.1). Lineage (GTDB taxonomy): Bacteria > Pseudomonadota > Alphaproteobacteria > JACQOE01 > JACQOE01 > JACQOE01. Next base: position 4,497 of record JACQOE010000053.1, read on the forward strand.
CGCCGCGTAATAGGAGGTGCCGCAGGCGACCAGCGTCACCTTGGGGATGCGGGCGAGGTCGAAGGGGAGCTCGGGGAGCGCGATCGTCTGCGTCGCCGGGTTGAGGTGGGCGTGGAGCGTGTCGCCGATCACCGCCGGCTGCTCGTAGATCTCCTTGAGCATGAAGTGGCGGTAGTTGCCCTTGCCGATCACCGCCCCGGTGAGCGCGGTTTCCTTGACCTCGCGGTTCACGGGCCGGTCCTCGGCGTCGAACACCAGCGCCCCGGCCGAGGTCACCTCCGCCCAGTCGCCCTCGCAGAGGTAGAGGACGCGGTTGGTGAAGGGGGCCAGCGCCATGGCGTCGGAGGCGATGAACATCTCGCCGGCGCCGAAACCGATGGCGAGCGGACTTCCCCGGCGCGCGGCGATGAGAAGGTCGTGCTCGCCGGCGAAGATGAGGCCGAGCGCGAACGCCCCCTCGAGCCGCTTCAGCGCCCTGGCGGTGGCGGCGCGCGGGGCCAGGCCCTCGGCCAGGTACTGGGTGACGAGGTGGACCACCGCCTCCGAGTCGGTCTCCGAGGCGAAGCGGTGGCCCTGCGCCTCGAGCTCGGCGCGGAGCTCGCGGAAGTTCTCGATGATGCCGTTGTGCACCAGCGCCACCCGGGCGCTCGCGTGCGGGTGGGCGTTGGTCTCGCTCGGGGCGCCGTGGGTCGCCCAGCGGGTGTGGCCGATGCCGATCCGCCCGGCCAGGGGCTCGGCGCTCAGCACCCGGGCGAGGTTGGTGAGCTTGCCCTCGGCCCGTCGGCGCTCGATCCGGCCGTTGACCAGGGTGGCGATCCCGGCCGAATCGTAGCCCCGGTACTCGAGCCGCGCGAGGCCGTCGAGGAGCCGGAGCGCGACGTCGCCCTGCCCGACGATGCCGATGATGCCGCACATCGCCCGCGCGTCCCTAGCCCCGCCCTCGGCCGCGCTTGGCGCGCTTGCGCGGGCGCCGGCGCGCGGCCCAGCCGCGAACCTCGACTTGCTCGGGGCGGGCAAGCGCGAGCGCGCCGGGGGCCACGTCCTTGGTGATCACGCTGCCGGCGCCCACCACCGCGTCCTTGCCCACGCTCACCGGCGCGACCAGGGCCACGTTCGAGCCGATGAAGGCGCCGGCGCCGATGTCGGTGCGGTGCTTGGCGCGGCCGTCGTAGTTGCAGGTGATGGTGCCGGCGCCGACGTTGGCCCCCTCCCCCACCCGCGCGTCGCCGACATAGGTGAGGTGGTTGACCTTGGCCCCCGCCTCGACCTCGGCGTTCTTGATCTCGACGAAGTTGCCGATGTGGGTTCCGGCGCCGATGCGGGCGCCGGGGCGCAGCCGGGCGTAGGGCCCGACCACGGCGCCGGGCGCGACCACGGCGCCGGCGAGGTGGCTGAAGGCGTGGATGGTGGCGCCCTCGCCCACGCTCACCCCGGGGCCGAACACGACGTTGGGGCCGACGGTCACGTCGCGCCCGAGCCGGGTGTCGAAGCTCAGGAACACGCTCTGCGGATCGGCCAGGCTCGCGCCCCCCTCCATCGCCGCCCGGCGGAGCCGCGCCTGAACGATCGCCTCGGCGGCGGCGAGGTCGGCGCGGCCGTTGATGCCCATCAGCTCGCCGGCGTCGCCCTCGATCGCCGCGGCGCGGAGCCCCCTGGCCCGGGCGACGGCGACGAGGTCGGTGAGGTAGTACTCGCCCTTGGCGTTGTCGTTGCCGATGTGCACGAGGAGGTCGAAGAGGCGGGCGCCGTCGACCGCCATCGCCCCCGAGTTGCAGAGCCCGATCCTTCGCTCGCGCGCGCTGGCGTCGCGGGCCTCGACGATGCGCGTCAGCGCGCCGCGCCGGTCGGTCACCAGGCGGCCGTACTCGTTGGGATGCTCGGGGCGCATGCCGAGGACGACGAGGGCGGGCCGCGGCCTGGCGCGCCGGGCGGCGAGCAGCCGGCGAAGCGTCTCCGGGGTGACGAGCGGGGTGTCGCCGAAGAGGACGAGCACGTCGGCGAAGCCCTCGCCCAGCGCCTCGCGCGCCGCCATCAGCGCGTGCGCGGTGCCCAGCCGCTCGGCCTGGAGGGCGGTCGCGTGCGGCGCCGCGGCCTCGGCCACCGCCTCCATCCCGGGGCCGACCACCACCACGATGCGAGCGAGGCCGAGCTCCTCGAGGGCGGCGATCAGGTGCCGGATCATCGGCCGCCCGGCGAGCGGGTGCAGCACCTTGGGCACGGCCGAGCGCATGCGCGTGCCCATGCCGGCGGCAAGGATCACGGCTGCGGTATCGCCTTCGGGCATCGGCTGCGGATCGGTCATGGAAGGGTTGCGCCCGCCCGCGCCCGCCCCTATTCATGGGGCGCCGCGGCGATCTTCGCGGCGAACCTTGCCACAAGGGCGCGAATCTCGCCAAGCCCGAGATTGCGCGGCCGCGGTCACAGATTGTTTCGGAAGGTTGCGATGCGCCCGACCGGCGCCCATCCGGCCCGTCCGGTGCTGCTCTTCGACCTCGACGGGACGCTGATCGACAGCGCCCCCGACCTCGCCGCCTCGCTCAACCACCTGCTCGCCGGCCTCGGGCGGGGCGCGCTCGCCCTGCCGGCGGTGACGGCGATGGTCGGCGACGGGGCGGCGAAGCTGGTCGAGCGCGGGCTGGCCGCGACCGGCGGGCCGCCGGCCGCGGGGCCTGGGCTGGCCGAGCTCGTCGCCCGCTTCCTCGCCCACTACGAGCGCCACGCGACGGTCCTCACCCGCCCCTTCCCCGGGGTCGCGGCGACGCTCGCCGGGCTCGCGGCCGCCGGCTACCGCGCCGGGGTGTGCACCAACAAGCCGGAGCGGGCGACGCGGACCATCCTCGCGGGGCTGGGGCTGGCGCGGTTCTTCGCCGCCGTCGGCGGCGGCGACAGCTTCCCGGTCAAGAAGCCCGACCCCGGGCACGTCACCGCCCTCCTCGGCCTCCTCGATGCCCGCCCCGCGGAGGCGGTGATGGTGGGCGATTCCGCCAACGACGTGGCCGCGGCGAGGGCCGCCGGGCTGCCGGTGGTCGCGGTCTCCTACGGCTACACGCCGCTGCCGGCGGCGACGCTTGGCGCCGACGCGGTGATCGAGCGCTTCGCCGACCTCCCCGCGGCGCTCGCCCGGCTGCCCTAGAGCCTTTTCCTATCGGATTGAACCGGCTGTGTTGCGCGCGGGCGAGGCGATCCGCAAGGCGCGCCGCGAAGAGCGATGCGGGGCCCTCGGTCGAGCGGCGCAACGCCGCGGGCGCCCGCCCCCGCGCAACCCC
>JACQOE010000054.1 GCA_016202695.1 Pseudomonadota bacterium
GCTCGTCGACGCTGGCGATCGAGCCGCCGCCGGCGCCGATCTCGACCATCTCGATCACCGGGATCAGGAGCGGCAGCCCGCTCCCCTTGAGGAAGCGGTACTGGCGGGCGACCTCGAAGCTCCGCGAGGACTGCGGCTTGTAGTCGTCGATCAGGCAGATCTTGGCCGTGGTCCCGCCCATGTCGAAGGAGAGCACCTGGGGCGTGCGGCACTCGGCGGCGATGTGCGAGGCCAGGATCGCGCCCCCGGCCGGCCCCGACTCGACCAGGCGGACGGGCTTGGCGACCGCGGTCGCGAGCGTGGTGAGCCCGCCGCCCGAGGTCATCAGGTAGAGGGGGCAGCGGAAGCCCTCCTCCTTCAGCTCCCGGTCGAGCCCCGTCAGGTAGCGGGCCATCAGCGGCTGGATGTAGGCGCTGGCGCAGGCGGTGGAGAAGCGGTCGTACTCGCGCACCTCGGGGCAGACGTCGGAGGACAGCGTGATCGAGAGACCCGGCATCCGCTCGGCCAGGATCTCGCCCACCCGGCGCTCGTGGCTGGGGTTGGCGTAGCAGTGCAGGAAGCCGACCGCGACGCTCTCGATCCCCTGCCGCTCGAGCTCGGGGATCAGGGCCAGGACCGACGCCTCGTCGAGGGGCTTGAGGACCGTGCCGTCGGCCGCCACCCGCTCGGGGACTCCCAGGCGCAAGAATCGCGGCACGAGGGGCTCCGGCTTGACGACGTAGATGTCGTACTGCTCGAAGCGGTTCTCGTAGGCGATCTCGATCGAGTCGCGGAAGCCCTCGGTGGTGAGAAGCGCGGTCCGCGCCCCCTTGCGCTCGATGATGGCGTTGGTGGCCAGCGTGGTGCCGTGGATGACGAGGGTGACGTCGGCGGGGGCGAGGTTGCCGGCGGCGAGGACCTGGCGGATGCCGTCCATCACCCCCTTCTCGGGGGCGGTGGTGGTGGTCAGCACCTTGGCGGTGACCCGCTCGCTCCCGTTCTCGACCACGACGTCGGTGAAGGTGCCGCCGATATCGACGGCAAGCCGCGCGCGCTTGCGCGATTGCGCACCTTTCATCCCATGGGCTCCTGGCTTGGCGGAAAAGGCGTGCGTCCCGATGGATCGGTTCGGGGGCGCACGATAGGGCGCCGGGCGGCGGGCGTAAAGGCCCTTCGCCGGGGGGCGGGGCCGGTTGACCGCGAGGGCGGCTCCGATATGATCGCCCGGGGCCGGCTCGGCCCTGCCCCTGTGGCGGAACTGGTAGACGCGGCAGACTCAAAATCTGTTGCCCGCAAGGGCGTGCTGGTTCGAGTCCGGCCAGGGGCACCAGGGGTTTCGACGGGCCGCGCTCGGCGAGGGGAGGAAACGGGCATGGCGGGCGACGGGTTGACCGCCCAGAAATGGGCACGGCTGCGCGAGCACATGCGCCGCGACGGCCTTGCGGCGGTGGTGCTGGGCGAGAACGGGCGCTCGCGCTACCTCACCGGCTACCAGCGCTACTACACCGCCGCCTATCTCCCCTCGGTGCACGCGGCGGTGATGACGCTCGACGCCGGGCCGGTGCTGCTTCTGCCCCGCCACGTGCTGGCGACGGCCGCGACCTGCCAGGCCGAGCGGGCGGTCGAGTTCCCGCTCGCCGAGGACGGGCGGGTGGAGACGCTCGCCCGCACGCTTTCCGACCTCGGTGCCGGGCGGGGCCGGATCGGGGTCGAGTTCGATTTCCTCCACCACGGCTTCGCCGCCAAGCTCGTCCGGCGATTGAAGGAGGCCGAGCTCGTCGACGCGGCGCCGCTGATGGGCCGGGTGATGGCGGTCAAGTTCGCGGAGGAGATCGAGCTCCTGCGCGGGGCCGCGCGCATGTCGGAGGTCGGGCTCGCGGCGGCGATCGAGGCGATCCGCGAGGGCGCGAGCGAGCTCGAGGTCGGGGCCCGCTCCTCGGCGGCGATGCTGGAGGCCGGGGCCGAGTTCATCAACCACATGTGCGTCCGCTCGGGCCCGCACGCGGTCGGCCTCTATCCCGTCAACACCGCCCGGGCGATCGCCCGCGGCGACTGCGTGCAGCTCGACATCGGCTGCCTCAACCAGGGCTACGTCGCCGACATCAACCGCACCGTGGTGGTGGGCCGGGCCAGCCCCGAGCAGCGCCGGCTCTTGGAGGTCGGCCAGGAGATGCTGGAGGCGGGCATCGCCGCGGTCCGCGCCGGGGTGACGGCAGGCGCGGTGGCGCGGGCCTGCAACGAGGTGGCGGCGCGGGCGGGGATGGCCGATCGCGTCACCATCCCCTTCTCCGGGCACGGCCTCGGGCTCGGGCTGCACGAGGAGCCCTACGTCTACGAGGGCGCCGGGACGGTGCTGGAGGAGGACATGGTGATCGCGCTCGAGCCCGGGGTCTACGCCGCCGGCATCGGCGGCAGCCGGCCCGAGGACACGCTCCGCGTCACCGCCACGGGCTGCGAGCTGCTCTCGCACTTCCCGCGCGACTACGACCTGCTGGAAGGGTGAGACGGGTCGGGCTGGTCGGGGCGACGAGGGCGCGGCTCAGCGCCCGGGCTGGCGAGGCTGGCCGGGGCCCATGCCGCCGCGGCCCGGGGTCATTCCGCCCGGGGCCATCGGCGCCTGGCCGGGGCCCATCATCCCGCCGCCGGCCCCCATGCCGCCGGGGGCTCCGCCGGCCCGCGGGCGCGCCGGCTGGGCGGGGGCCGGGCTCACCCCCAGCTTGGCCAGGGTCTCGGGGTCGGGCCGGCCGGTGACCGGCAGGTGGTGCTGCTCCTGGTACTTCCGGAGCGCCGCCCGCGTCTCCGGCCCCATCAGGCCGTCGGCCTTGACCGTGAAGCCGGCCTTGGCAAGCGCCTCCTGAAGCGCTTTCACCGTGGGATTGGCCGGGCGCGCCGCCGGGGCCTTCGGCCCGGGGCCGGGGCCCATCTGCCCGCCCGCGCGGGGCGGGGCCGCCTGCTGCTGGGCGATCGCCGGGGCCGCGAGCGCGGCGCCAAGCACGAGGGCTCCGCCGATCAGGGCGGCACGCATCCAAGGCCGTGTCATGGTTGTCCTCCTCGATCCCCGGGATGGGACTGCGCCTGCATATGGGGAGGCGGGCGCGCCAGCGGAAGGGGCCGCCGGCTTTGCGCCGGCGCGGGCTTTCGGCTATGACCGGCCCGGGACCGGGACCGCCGGAAGGAGAACGCCGATGGACGCGATCGCCCGCTTCGCCGAGCACGTGGTCCGCACCCGCCTCGCCGACATCCCGGCCGAGGCGCTGGACGCGGCCAAGACCTTCCTCCTCGACACCCTCGGGGTGGGGGTCATGGGGAGCGGGGGGCCGCACGCGGCCGAGCTGGTCGCGGCGGCGGGCCTCTGGGGCGAGGGCGGAAGCGCGCGCGTGTGGGGGCGCGGGGCCCGGCTCCCGGCGCCCTCGGCGGCGCTCGCAAACGCCTATCAGATCCACAACTCCGAGTTCGACTGCGCCCACGAGGGGGCGGTGATCCACCCGATGACCGCGCTTTCCGCCGCCACCTTCGCCTTCGCCGAGCGCGAGGGCGGCGTCTCGGGGCGCGACCTTCTCGCCGCCATCGTGCTGGGGGTGGACGTCGCCTGCCACATCGCCGTCTCCTCGCGCACGCCGCTCAGGTTCTTCCGCCCGGCGACCTGCGGCGCCTTCGCCGCCACCGCCGCGATCGGCCGGCTGATGGGCCTCGATGCCGGGACCCTGGTCAGTGCCCTCGGCATCGCCTACAGCCAGATGTGCGGCACCATGCAGGCCCACAGCGAGGGCCTCGCCCTCCTCGGCATGCAGATCGGCTTCAACGCCCGCAACGCCATCGCCGCCTGCGACATGGCCGCCCGCGGCATCGCCGGGCCCGTGGGCGTGCTCGAAGGCCCCTACGGCTACTTCCGCCTGTTCGAGGGCGAGGGCGACCTCGCCTCGGCGCTCGCCGCGCTGGGCAAGACCTGGCGGATCACCGAGGTCTCGCACAAGCCGTTCCCGACGGGCCGCGCCGCCCACGGCACCATCGACGGCGTGCTCCGCCTCAAGCGCCGCCACGGCTTCGCGCCCCGCGAGGTGGCCGCGGTCCGCGTGCGGGTGCCGTCGCTCACTCACCGCCTGGTCGGGCGCCCGCCCAAGGAGGGCATGACCACCCACTACGCCCGACTCTGCGCGGCTTTCGTCGCCGCCCGGGCGCTGATCCGCGACACGGTGGGGGTGGAGGACTTCGCGCCCGAGGCGCTGGGCGACCCGGCCACCCTCGCCCTCGCCCGGCGCTTCGCCCTGGAGGTGGACGACAATCCCGATCCCAACGCGCTCTCACCCGCCTCCGTCGAGGTCGCCCTCGCCGGCGGGGGGCGCCACGCCATCACCGTCGCCGACGTCTACGGCGGGCCGCGGAACCGGATGCCGCGCGCCGCCCAGGTCGAGAAGTTCCGCCGCAACTGGAAGGCGGCCGCGGCGCCCCTTGCCGAGGCCGGCGGCGAGGCGCTGATCGCCCGGATCGACCGCCTCGAGGAGGTGGCCGATGTGCGCTCGCTGGTCGACCTGATGGTCCCCTGAGGGGGCCCCTCCGCCTCCCGCGCGGCCGGCCGATCGGGCGCCTGCCGGGGGCGGGCGCCGCGTGTTAGCATGGCCTCGGTCCGGCCCGGGCGCGAGGCCCCGGGCGGTGCGCCCGGGAGACAAGAAGGCCCGGGAGGCGAGAACGAGGAAGTAACATCGGCCGAAAGGGGCATCATTGGCCGAGAGGGAGCAGAGGGCGCCCCTTCACTTGCGGGTTTCCTTGCGGGTGCGGCTCGCCATCGGGCTCGCGCTGACGGTGCTCTCGTTCGGCGTCGTCCTCCTCGTCGGGCTCGCGGTTTCCTACCTGCCGGTCTTCGCGGCGATCGACGACATCGTCGAGGAGGTGACCGAGGAGATCACGCCGCTCCACGAGTTGCAGCGGATGCTCCTCCTCGCGGCGATGCCGGTCAACGACTACCAGATCCTTCCCGACCCGGCCGAGCGCGCCGAGTTCGCCCGCCTGGGGGCCGCGGTCGAGCGCGCCTTCGCGGCGGCGAACGTTCCGGCGATCGACGACCCGACCGAGAGCGAGATGCTGGCATCGGCGCGCCGCTCGTGGCGGGAGGCGCGCGAGCTTGGCGAGCTGCTCCTCGCCGGTCCCCCGGCGCCGGACGAGTCCGCGCCGGCGGCGGACATGAGGCGCTTCGACGCGCTGATCACCGACGCCGTCGGTCTCCTCGATCAGGCACAGGTGGCGGCCCGCCGCGAGCTCGACGCGGATGTCGCCCGAATCCGGGGGCTCAAGGAGTCGGCCTTCCGCTGGCTCCTGGGGGCGATCGGGCTCGGGCTCGTTGCCGCGTTCCTGGTCGCGGTCGCGCTCGCCGGCTCGATCCTCGAGCCGGTGGGGGCGCTCCGCGAGGGGGCGCGCCGCTTCGCCGCCGACGACTTCCGGCACCGCGTCCGCTGGCGCGGGCATGACGAGTTCGCCGACCTCGCCCGCACCTTCAACCGGATGGCCGACGAGATCGCCCAGGACCGCGAGGTGCTCGAGGGGCTCGCGCTCAGGGATCCGCTCACCGGCCTCCTCAACCGCCGCGGCTTCGAGGCGCGCCTCGCCGAGGAGGTGGGGCGCTGCCGGCGCTACGGGCGCCCTCTGTCGCTGGCCATGCTCGACCTCGACCACTTCAAGAAGGTCAACGACACCTACGGCCATCCCGTCGGCGACGAGGTCCTGGCGGCGGTGGCGGCGCGGCTTACCGCGGGCATGCGCGGCAACGACATCGCCGCCCGCTACGGCGGCGAGGAGTTCATCGTGCTGCTGCCCGAGACCACCGCCGAGGCCGCCCTGACGGTGGCCGAGCGCCTCAGGCGGCGGCTGGCGGAAACGCCGGTGGCGACGGCGGCGGGGCGCGCGCTGCCGGTCACGGTCAGCATCGGCGTCGCCGCCTTCCCCGGGGTCGGCGAGGGAGCCGAGGCGCTGATTGCGGCCGCCGACCGCGCGCTCTACGCTGCCAAAGAGGCGGGCCGCAACCGCGTCGTGCGGGCGGGGCCGGCGGAGCGGGGCGGGGAGACCTAGGGGATGCGCGCGATCAAGCACCGGGTGGGGCTCCTGATCCCGTCGACCAACACCCTGATCGAGCCCGAGTACGCCGACGCGATGCCGCGGAGCGTGAGCGTGCACGTCGCCCGCCTCACCCTCACCGCCATCGACGAGGCCGGCATCCGCAGCCAGGACCGCGACATCGCCCGCCAGGCGCGGGCGCTCGGCACCGCCAGGGTCGAGGTCATCCTCTTCTGCCAGACCTCGGCCAGCTACTTCATGGGCCGCGCCTACGACGCCGAGATCACGCGCCGGATCGAGGAGGCGAGCGGGCGCCCGGCCATCACCGCCGCCAAGGCCATCAACGACGCGCTCGCCGCGCTCGGCGCCAGGCGGGTGGCGCTCGCCTCGCCCTACGCCGCCAAGGTGAACGAGGTCAGCGCGCGCTACCTCATCGACAGCGGGTTCGAGGTGGTCGGCGCCGAGAGCCTCGGCTTGGTCGACAGCTACGCGGTGGCGCTGGTGGGCAAGGACCAGGTGCTGGGCGTCGCCCGCCGGGCCGACCGGCCCGGGGCCGAGGCGGTCGTCATCCCCGGCGGCAACATGCCGTGCTTGGCTTTCGTCGCCGAGATGGAGGCGGAGTTCGGCAAGCCCGTGGTTTGCACCAACGGGGCGGGGCTGTGGGCGCTCATTCGCCACCTCGGGGGCTATCGCCCGCTTCCCGGCTATGGCCGGCTGCTCGCCGAGCGCCTCGCCGCCTGAGCGGCCCGGGCGCCGGTCAGCCGGCGCGGGCGAGGACGGCGCGAAGGAGCACGTTCGCCCCGGCCTCGGCCCAGTCGGGGGTGATCGCCTCCTCCGGGCTGTGGCTCACCCCCCGGCGGCAGGGAACGAAGATCATCGCCGCCGGCGCGACCCGCGCGATCTGCACCGCGTCGTGGCCGGCGCCGCTCGGAAGCTCGCGGGCGGGAAGGCCGAGCGCCCGCGCCGCTTCCCGCACCAGCGCGACGCAGGCCGGATCGAACGGAACCGGCGGATAGCCGTTGCCGGGGGCGATGTCTAGGCCGAGGCCGAGCCCCTCGGCGATCTCCCGGAACTCGCGGCCAAGCTCGGCCTCGGCCCGGGCGAGGGCCGCCTCGTCGGGGTGGCGGATGTCGACCACGAAGCGCACCCGCCCGGGGACGACGTTCCGCGACGAGGGCGCGACCTCGAACAGCCCGACCGTCGCCCGGCCCGCGGGGTGGAGCGCGGTTCCCTCGCGCCAGACCGCCTCGACCATGCGGGCGGCGCCCACCAGGGCGTCGCGCCGGCGCGGCATCGGGAAGGTCGCGGCGTGCGTCGCCTCGCCCGCGACGCCGACCTCGATCCGCCGGCGCCCGAGCGCCCCGCTCACCACGCCGACGACCGCCCCCTCCTCCTCCAGCACCGGGCCCTGCTCGATGTGCAGCTCGAAGTAGGAGTCGATCGCCCGCCCGCCCACGGGGTCCGGCCCGGCCTGGCCGATGCGGGCGAGCTCGGACCCGACCGTGCGGCCCTCGGCGTCGGCCGCGGCGAGGGCCGAGTCGAGCGGCACGAGCCCGGCGAAGACGGCGGCGCCCAGCATGGCCGGCTGGAAGCGCCAGCCCTCCTCGTTGGTCCAATTGGCGAGGACGAGGGGGGCCGCGGTCTCGATTCCCGCCGCGGCGAGGGCGCGCAGGACTTCGAGCCCGGCGAGAACCCCGAGGGCGCCGTCGAAGCGCCCGCCGGTGGGCTGCGAATCGAGGTGGCTTCCGAGCAGGACCGGGGCTCGGGCGGGATCGCGCCCCTTCCGCCATGCGAAAAGGTTGCCGATGCGGTCGAGCGTGACCTCGAGGCCGATGTCCCGGCACCAGGCGATCAGGCGCTCACGCGCCCTCCGGTCGTCATCCGAGAGCGCGGGACGGCACACGCCGCCCTCGCCGGCGGCGCCGATCTCCGCCATCTCCATCAGGCTCGCCCAGAGCCGCCGGCCGTCGACAAGGGGCGCCGTCATCCCCGCTCCGTCCCTGCTGTCACCGCCCCCTAGGAACCCCGGCGGCGGGGGCGCAGTCAATGGCGGCCGGGGCCCGCGCCATCGCGGCCACCTTCGAGGGCGGGCTCCTCGCGCCTATATTGCGGGGAGGGGAGGGCGAGAGCGCCCGAGCGAGCCCGAGGCCCGATGAGCCCGACCGCCGATCCCGACCGTCTCGCGGACCTCCGCGCCCGAGTCCGTCTCGCCTACTGCGCCGACGAGGCGGCCGCCGTCGCCGCGCTCCTCCCCGAGGCGGCGTTCGCGGCCCCGGCGCGGGCGCGGATCGCCGGCCTCGCCCGCCGGCTGGTGGCGCGGATCCGCGAGCGCCGGCGCGGCCAGGGCGGGCTCGACGCCTTCCTCCACGAGTTCGGCCTCTCGACCGAGGAGGGGGTGGTGCTGATGTGCCTCGCCGAGGCGCTGTTGCGCATCCCCGACCCCGAGACCGCCAGCCGCCTGATCCGCGACAAGATCGGCGGCGCCGACTGGGAGCGCCACCTCGGCCACTCCGACTCGCTCTTCGTCAACGCCTCGACCTGGGCGCTGATGCTCACCGGGCGGCTGGTCAAGCTGCGCCGGGCGGCGGGCCCCAGCCCCGCCTCCTTCCTCGCCGCGCTGGTCGGGCGGAGCGGCGAGCCGGTGGTCCGCCAGGCCCTCACCCAAGCGATGCGCATCATCGGCCGGCAGTTCGTCATGGGCCGCACCATCGACGAGGCGCTCGCCCGCGCCCGCGAGGCCGAGCGCGCCGGCTACCGGCACTCCTACGACATGCTGGGCGAGGCGGCGAAGACCGCGGCCGACGCCGCCCGCTACTTCGACGCCTACGCCGGGGCGATCGCGGCCATCGGGCGCGAGGGCGCCGGGCGCGGGCCGGTGGCGGGACCGGGCATCTCGGTCAAGCTCTCGGCGCTCCATCCCCGCTTCGAGTTCGCCCAGCGCGGGCGGGTGATGCGCGAGCTGGTGCCGCGGATCGTCGCGCTGGCCGGGCTGGCCAAGGCGGCGGGCATCGGCCTCACCGTCGATACCGAGGAGGCGGATCGCCTGGAGATCACCCTCGACGTGATCGAGGCGGTCTCGGGGGCGCCCGAGATCGCCGGCTGGGACGGGTTCGGGCTGGCCCTCCAGGCCTACCAGAAGCGCGCCCGCCCGGCGGTCGACTGGCTGGCGGCGATGGCCCGCGCGCACCGCCGGCGCCTGATGCTCCGTCTGGTCAAGGGCGCCTACTGGGACAGCGAGATCAAGCGCGCCCAGGAGCAGGGGCTGGACGGCTATCCCGTCTTCACCCGCAAGTCCGCGACCGATGTCTCCTACCTGGCCTGCGCGCGCGCCGTGCTCGCCATGCCGGACGCCTTCTATCCCCAGTTCGCGACCCACAACGCCCACACCCTCGCCGCCGTGATCGAGCTCGCCGGCGCCGGCCGCGAGTTCGAGTTCCAGCGCCTGCACGGGATGGGCGAGGCGCTCTACGCCGAGGTGGCGGGCGAGGGAAGGCTGGGGCTTCCCTGCCGGGTCTACGCCCCGGTCGGGAGCCACGAGGACCTGCTGCCGTATCTCGTGCGCCGGCTGCTGGAGAACGGCACCAACACCTCGTTCGTCAACCGCATCGTCGACGAGTCGGCGCCGATCGAGGCCCTGATCGCCGACCCGGCCGAGCGGGTCGCGGCGCTCGCGGTCAAGCCCCATCCGCGCATCCCGTTGCCGGCTGACCTCTACGGGCCGGAGCGGCAAAACGCGCGGGGCCTCGACCTCTCCGATCCGCTGGCGCTCGCGCCGGTGCTGAAGGCCCTCGCCGAGGCGCCGGCCGAGCCCCTCCTCGCCCGGCCCACGGGCGCGCGCGGGGCCGGGGGCGGGCGGCCCGTGCTCTCGCCCGCCGACCGGCGCCGGGTGGTGGGTCACGTGGTCGAGGCCGGGCCGGCCGAGCTCGAGTCGGCGCTCGCCGCCGCCGTCGCCGCCGCGCCCCTCTGGGCGGGGACGCCGGCCGAGGCACGGGCGGCGGCGCTCGATCGCGCGGCGGCGGCGATGGAGCGCGAGCTCTGTCCGCTGATGGCGCTGGCGGTGCGCGAGGGGGGCAAGACCATCGCCGACGCGCTCGCCGAGGTGCGCGAGGCGGTCGACTTCTGCCGCTACTACGCGCTTCAGGCCCGCCGGCACTTCGCCCGCGCCGAGGAGATGCCGGGCCCGACCGGCGAGTTGAACCGGGTGAGCCTGGCGGGGCGCGGCGTCTTCGCCTGCATCAGCCCGTGGAACTTCCCGCTCGCCATCTTCACCGGCCAGGTCGCGGCGGCGCTCGCCGCCGGCAACGCGGTGATCGCCAAGCCGGCCGGGCAGACGCCGCTGATCGCCGCCGCCGCGGTCCGCCTCCTGCACGCCGCCGGGGTGCCCGAGGACGCGCTCCGGCTCCTCCCCGGCACGGGCGGGGGCACCGGCGCGCGGCTGGTCGCCGATCCCCGCATCGCCGGGGTCGCCGTCACCGGCTCGACCGAGACCGCCGCCGCGATCAACCGCACCCTCGCCGCACGGGAGGGCCCGATCATGCCCCTGATCGCCGAGACCGGCGGCCAGAACGCGATGATCGTCGATTCCTCCGCCCTCCCCGAGCAGGTGGTCGCCGACGTGATCGCCTCGGCCTTCCGGAGCGCCGGCCAGCGCTGCTCGGCGCTCCGCGTGCTCTTCCTCCAGGAGGAGGTGGCGGAGAAGGTCTTGCGCATGCTCGTGGGCGCTATGGCCGAGCTCGAGGTGGGCGATCCGGCGCGGCTCGAGACCGACGTCGGCCCGGTGATCGACTCGGATGCCAGGGCGGCGCTGGCGGCGCACGCGGCGCGTATGGCGGGCGAGGGCCGGCTCCTCGCCGAGGCGCCCGTCGATGCCGAGGCGACCGCGCCCGGCACTTTCTTCGCCCCGCGCGCCTTCGAGATCGACTCGATCTCGAGGCTCACGCGCGAGGTGTTCGGGCCCATCCTGCACGTGGTCCGCTTCGCCTCCGACCGGCTCGATTCGGTGATCGAGGCGATCAACGCCACCGGCTACGGCCTCACCTTCGGCATCCACAGCCGGATCGACTCGACCATCGACCACGTGGTCAAGCGGGTGCGGGCGGGCAACGCCTACGTCAACCGCAACATGATCGGGGCGGTGGTGGGGGTGCAGCCCTTCGGCGGCGAGGGGCTCTCGGGGACGGGGCCGAAGGCCGGCGGGCCCCGCTACCTGTTCCGCTTCGCCACCGAGCGCACGCTTTCCGTCAACACCACCGCGGCGGGCGGCAACGCGCCCCTCCTCGGCCTCGCCGAGGAGGACTGAGGGCCCGTCCCGCCCCACTGGCCGGGATATGGTCTATCGTCCCTCGCCCTCACCCGGAGCGCCCGGCCCGCCGGTGCGCGCGCCCCTCCGGCCGCGCCACCAGGCGAGAAGCGCGATCCCGGCGAGGATCACGACCGCCGCTTCGGTGAGCGCGCCGGCGAGCGACTTCACCTGCGTCGCCGCGCTCGCTGCCGCGACCAGGCCGGAGGCGGCGGCCGGTCCGGCGGCCAGCATGGCCGCGAGGGAGGCATTCTCCGCATAGTCGAATCCCGCGGTAATGAGCGGGAGCGCGAGCAGCGCCCAGCGCCCCACGGCCCCGATCGCCGGCCCGGAGATGCGGCCGGGGGCGGTGAGCCAGAGGAGGAGGAGCCCGCGCGAGAGCGCGTAGCTCGCCGGATAGACGGCGTCGAGCCGGAGCTGGACGCGGGCGTAGAAGCTTCGCCCGTCCTCGCCGAGCGCGACGAGGAGGGCCTCGGCCTCGGCGGGGCCGTAGCCGAACGGGCGGAGGTCGAAGGGGGCGAGCCCGCCGGCGAGGGCGCGGAGATGCGCGAGCGGGCCGAGGACCATGACTGCCCAGAGGGCGATGCTCGCGACGAGAACCGCGGCGACGAGCCAACCGGACGGGAACCGTGACGGCATCGCGATCCTGCCGAAAGCCCTGCGTCAGGCGCGGGCGTGCCGTGTCAGCATAGTGGCGGCGCGCGCCGCCGCCACGGCGATTTGGCGGCCGCCTCCCGCTTGTGCGCCGCCCGTCCGCCCCTATAGTGGCGCGCGGAGCCCGCCAATGGCCGATCCCGACCCCGCCGATCCCGACGATGCCCTGATCCGCTCGGCGCTCGCCCGCACCCGGGTCATCGCCCTCATCGGCGCCAGCGTCAATCCCGACCGGCCGAGCCACGGGGTGATGGCCTTCCTCCTCGCCAAGGGCTACCGGGTCTTCCCCGTAAACCCCCGCTACGCCGGGCGCGAGATCCACGGCCGCCGGGTGGTGGCGCGGCTCGCCGACATCCCCGGGCCGGTGGACATGGTCGACATCTTCCGCCGCGCCGAGGAGGCGGGCCAGGCGGTGGACGAGGCCATCGCCATCGGCGCCAAGACGGTGTGGATGCAGCTCGGGGTGGTGGACGAGGCGGCGGCGGCCAGGGCGCGGGCCGCGGGCTTGACCGTGATCATGGATCGCTGCCCGGCGATCGAGTGGCGCCGCCTGGGTCTCGGCTGAGGGGGCTCGCGCCCGGACCCTTGCAACCGGGCCCGAGTCCGCCTAAGTGGAGACGGGGATTGTGAAGGGGAGTTCGGGCAGCGGGCATGCGGTCGATCAGACTGTCGATGGTGCTGAGCGAGGCGGCCTACGGGACGCTGATGCGGCGAGGATCGATTTCCGGCGACGGGCGGCGGATCGTGTGCGACTGCCGGACCGCCTGTCGCTGGATGGCCGAGCAGATGAATCAGCGGCTCGGCCCCCCACCCCGGCCCAGGTCGTATCCCCTCTGGGCCTGGGCCGCCCGCAACGGCACCGCTCTTCCCCGCTCCTTCTGCCAGTGCTTCGAACCGGTCTCGTCCGGGGCCCGCGGCATGCTCCTCGAGGTGGAGCTGCCGACCGACAAGCTCCTGCTCTCCGACCTCACCCTCTGGCAGTGCGTGATCAACGGCTGGTACCTCTGCCGGTCGGAGGCGGACGACCTCGCCTTCGACGCCGCGCTGAGCCGCGCCGGCGTGTCCTGGGGCTGGCCCTATCCCGAGCCCTTCCGCTCGCACGTGATGCGGAGCTGGGAACGCATCTTCGACCTCGACCGCGAGACCGGCTGGTTCGGGGCCAGTCCCGAGCAGCAGCCGCTTCAGGCCACCTTCTGGCGGCTGGAGGCGGGCGAGGTGCGCGGCGCCCAGCCCTTCATTGCCGCCGAACCCGCCGAACCCGCCCCCGCCTGATCGCCGCTCACGCCTCTCCCCGGGCCCGCCTCAGGTCGCAGACCATGAGCGCGTCGACGGCCGCCACGCCTTCGCCCTTGACGATCAGCGGGTTGATCTCGGCCTCGATGACGGTGACGTCGGCGAGGCGGGCGAGGTCGGAGAAGGCGGCGATCGCGCGCGCGAGTTCGGCGAGGTCGCCCTTGGGCAGGCCGCGGTAGCCGCGCACCGGCGCCAGCCCCTTGACCTCCTCGATCATGGCGGCGGCCTCGTCGAGCCCGACCGGGGCGATCCTGAGGGCGACGTCGCGGTAGATCTCGGCGAGCGTGCCGCCGAGCCCGAGCGCCACCACCGGCCCCACCTGGGGATCGAGACGGAGCCCGAGGATAGCCTCGGCGAGGCCCCGCTCCATGCGTTGCACCAGGATGCCCTCGATCCGAGCCTCGGGCGCCCGCTCCGCCACCGTCTCGACGAGCCGCCGGCAGGCGGCCTTCAGCGCCGCCGCGTCGCCGAGGTTCAGCGCCACGCCGCCGGCCTCGGTCTTGTGGCCGATGTCGGGCGAGAGCACCTTGGCGGCCACCGGATAGCGGAGGCCGGCGGGAAGGTCGGAGAAGCGATCGAGGTCGGCGATCACCGCCTCCTCGGGGGCGGCGATGCCGAGGGCCGAGAACACGCGCCGCGCCTGGCGCTCGTCGAGGAGCGGCTCGCCGGCGTCGAGGATGGCCGCCCGCACCGCGGCGAGGTCGGCGACCGGCGCCGTCTCGGCGCGGGGGCGGCGCCAGTCGAGGTAGGCGTTGACCGCGTCGGCGCAGCTCTCGGGGGTGCGAAAGCCGGCGATTCCAGCCTCCGCCAGGAGCCTCAGCGAGGCCTCCGCCTGGGGCAGGAGGAAGGCGCCGAGGGGCTTGCCGGCGCTCGCCGCGCGGGCGGCGGCGAGCACCCCCTCGACCGAGAGCTGGGGCTTGAACTGGGCGGAGGAGCCGATCACAGCGACCACCGCGTCGGAGTGGTCGGAGGCGAGGAGCGCGCCTAAGGTCGCCTCGACCAGCTCCTTGCGGGTGCCGGCCAGGGTGAGGTCGGTCAAGCGGCTGCGGGTGATGGCGACGCCCGCCTCGGCGAGACTTTTCACCACCTCCTCGGTGGGCGGCACCACGTCCACCCCGAGCGCGCCGAGCCGGTCCACCACCATCGCCCCGCCGCCCCCGGTCGTGGTCATCACCGAGGCCGCCTTCCGCCGGCTTCGGGGAGGGCGCCGGCCGATGAGGAGCGCCGGCGCCTCGAGGAGCGACTCGAGCTGGTCGACGCGGACGATGCCGTGGGCGCGGAAGAAGGCGTCCACGCTCCGGTCGGAGCCGGCGATGGCGCCGGTGTGCGAGGTGGCGAGCTCGCCCCCGGCCTCGGAGCGGCCGAGCTTGTAGGCGATCACCGGCTTGCCGGCGGCGTCGGCCCGGCGGGCCATGCGGGCGAGGTCGTCGGGCCGGCGGATGGTCTCGAGGAAGAGGAGGATGGCGTCGGTCTCGGCATCCTCGACCAGCATCTCGCCGATCTCGCCGGCCGCGAGGTCGGCCTCGTTGCCGGTGCCGATCATCTTGGCGAAGCCGATGCCGCGGGCCTGGCCGCGCGAGAGGAGCGTCCCCACCAAGCTTCCCGAGTGCGAGATCAGGCCGAGCCGCCCGGGAAGCAGGCGCTCGACGTCGAGCGCGGCGTTGACGCAGAGCGCGCACGGGGCATGAAGGTCGATGCCGCCCATGCTGTTCGGCCCGACCACCCGGGTCCCGCCCGCGCGCGCGACCTCGACGATTCTCTCCTGGAGCTTCCGCCCCTCCGCGCCGGCGTCGGCGAAGCCGTCGGCGAGGATGGTGACGACCGGGACGCCGCGGCGCGCCGCGGCCGCGACCGCCCCCTCCACCAGCCGGGTGGGAAGGAGGATGTAGGCGTGGTCGATCGGCCCCTCGATCGCGTCGAGCTCGGGATAGCAGCGCTCGCCGTCGATCTCGGCCCGGTTGGGGTTGACCGGGAAGACCGCGCCCGTGAACCCGTGCCGGCGGAGGTAGCGTTGCGCCCGCCCGGTGTTCTTGCCGGGATCGGCGGAGGCCCCGACGAGGGCGATCCGCCGCGGCCGGAACAGCGCCTCGGCGAGCGCGGTCCGCCCGCTCATCGCTGCCTCATCCGTCGGCGCCGGCGCGGGCGCCGGCCCTGGGCGGGCGCTGCGAGAAGCGGCGCTCGAAGATGCCCTCGGCGATCCGGTTCTTCATCATCTCCAGCGAGCCGCCGGCGATCAGCCAGCCGCGGGTCTTGCGCAGGCACCATTCGACCAGCGTGTCGGCGGAGTAGCCCATGCCGCCCATCACCTGCATCGACTCGTTGGCGGCGAAGTGGCCGGCGAGGTTGCACATCGCCTTGGCGATCGAGGTGTCCTGGGCGGACGGGAGCCCGGTCTCGGCCCGCGTCGCCGCGCGGTAGAGGAGGAGCCGCGCCGCCTCGAGCTGGATCTCCATCTCGGCGAACTTCCACTGGATGCCCTGGAACTCGCAGAGCGGTCGGCCGAACTGCTGGCGCGAGAGCGCGTAGTCGCGCGCCTGGTTGAAACAGTAGCGCCCCAGCGCCTGGGCGCGGGTGGCGTTTCCCAGCCGCTCGACGTTGAAGCCGCTGATCTGCTTCTTGAAGCCGCCGCGCCCCAGGAGCACGTTCTCGGGCGGCACGTAGACGCCGTCGAAGAAGAGCGGGCACCAGGACTCGCCGTTCATGTACTGCGAGGGCCTGCCGATCTCGAATCCCTCGGCCCCGCGCTCCAGCAGCACCGAGCCGATCCCCTCCACCCCGGGGCCGTAGCGGCAGTAGACCAGGAAGAGGTCGGCCTCCTCGGAGTTGGTGACGAACACCTTGGAGCCGGACAGCCGCCAGCCCTCGCCGTCGGCCTTGAGCGCCGACTTGAGGTCGGTCACCGCCGAGCCGGCGTCGGGCTCGGTCATGGCGACCGAGATCAGCATCTCGCCGGCGAGGAGGGGCTTCAGGTAGCGCTGGCGCTGGTCGGCGGTGGCGTACTCGGCGAAGGTGCGGATGGCGCCGAAGTTGCCGGCCTGGATCACGTCGCCGCTCCGCGGGCAGGCGAGCGAGACCTCCTCGAGCGCGATCACCGAGTCGAGGAGCGCGCCGCCCTGGCCGCCGACCGCCTCGGGAAGGGCGATGCCGAAGAGGCCGTTCGCGGCCATGAGGCGGGCGATGTCGCGCGGGTAGCTCCCGGAATGGGCCCGCGCCAGCGCCCCCCCCTTGAGGTGGCACTCGGCGAAGGCGCGCACCTGGTCGCGGAAGATGCGCTGCTCCTCGGAAAGCTCGAAGTTCATCGGCGAACTCCTTCAGGCGGCAAGCTCGGCGAGGCCGCTGTCGAGCACGACCACGTCGCGCGGGAGCGCCCGCGCGCGGAAGCCGACGGTCCGGCCGTCGCGCCACATCTCGGTGCGGATCGTCTCGCCGGGATAGACCGGCCGCGAGTAGCGCACCTCGATCCGGGCGAGGCGCTCGGGCTCGTAGGCGCAGAGCGCCCGGACGATGGCGTGGCAGGCCACCCCCAGCGTCGCCAGCCCGTGCAGGATCGGCCGCTCGAAGCCGGCCCGGCGCGCGACCTCGGGGTCGGCGTGCAGCGGGTTGCCGTCGCCCGACAGGCGATAGAGGAGGGCCTGGTTGGCGGCGGTGGCGAGGTCGCAGGCCAGGTCCGGCGCGCGCGCGGGCAGCGGGTGCGGCTCCCTGACCGGCCCGGAGGGCCCGCCGAAGCCGCCGTCGCCGCGGCAAAACAGCGTCTGGGTCACGGTGGCGAGGAGGGCGCCTGAGTCCTTCTCGATCACCTCGCGCTCGGAGTAGATCAGCGCCCCCCTGCCGGTGCCCTTGTCGACGATGCCGGTGAGGCGGAGCCGGCCGACCACCGCGCCCTCGGGCGGCAGCGGCCGGTGGATCGCGATCCCCTGCTCCGCCGCCACCACCTTCACCCAGTCGATCCCGGTGTCGGGCTCCTTCACCCAGAAGCCGATGTAGCCGAGGACCGCGGCCATGGTCGGCATCGCCTTGAGCTCGCGCTCGTAGACGAAGCGGAGCTGGCCGGGATCGAGCGGATCGGCGCCGAGGCCGATGCCGAGCGCATAAAGGATGGTGTCGCGCCTCGAATAGCGGTGCTCGACGTCCGGGAACCTCCGCGCCATCAGCTTGACGTAGTCAATCGCCATGGCGGCCGGCCTCGCCTCGGCCCCGCCTCAGACCGGGTCCCAGGAGAAGACGTCGGCCGAGCGCTCGAGGGGATAGAAGCAGGACTCGAGCGCCGGGATGGCGTGCTCGGCGATCGTCTCCGGGGTCCAGCCCTCGGCCCGGTGGACCGACCGGAGCGGCCGGCTCTGGCTCATCAGGAAGAGCTCGTTGTTGCGCACCGCGAACACCTGCCCGGTCACCTCCCTGGCCGCGTCCGCGAGCAGGTAGGCGACGATCGGCGCGATCTTCTCCGGCGTCATGCGCTTCATCTTCTCCACCCGCCGCTTCTCGGCCTCGGTCTCGGCCGGGATCGAGCCGATCATGCGGCTCCAGGCGAAGGGGCAGATGGCGTTCGAGCGGACGTTGAATCGCGCCATGTCGAGGGCGATCGCCTTGGAGAGTCCGACGATGCCCAGCTTGGCCGCCATGTAGTTCGCCTGCCCGAAGTTGCCGACCAGCCCCGAGCCCGAGGTGAAGTGCACATAGGCGCCCGACTGCTGCTGGCGGAAGTGGGCGGCGGCGGCGCGCGAGACGTAGAAGCTCCCCATCAGGTGGACGGCAATCACCGCCTCGAAGTCGGCGCGGGTCATCTTGTGGAAGATCACGTCGCGCAGGATGCCGGCGTTGTTCACCACCCCGTCGATCCGGCCGAAGGCGGCGACGGCGGCCTCGACGATGCGGTGCGCGCCGTCCCAGTCGGCGACCGACTCGGGGCTGGCGACGGCCTCGCCGCCGGCGGCCCTGATCTCGGCCACCACCTCGTCGGCCGGGCCCCGGTCGGCGCCCTCGCCGGCGACCGAGGCGCCGACGTCGTTGACCACGACCCGGGCGCCCGCGCGCGCCACCTCGAGCGCGACCGCGCGGCCGATGCCGCGCCCCGCGCCGGTGACCACCACCGCCTTTCCCTTGAGCATGGCCGTCTCTTTCGTCCCCGCTTGCCGGTCACAGCGTCTCGGCGGTGCCGAGCACGGCCGTCACCTGGCTCGACAGCACGCCGCCGTTGGCGTGGCAGAGCGCGAGCCGCGGCTGGGCGAGCTGGCGTTCGCCCGCCTCGCCGCGAAGCTGGCGGACCGCCTCGATGAGGAGGAAGATGCCGTACATCCCCGGATGATAGGCCGAGAGCCCGCCGCCGTTGGTGTTGACCGCCAGCCGGCCGCCGGGGGCGATCGCGCCCCCCTCGACGAAGCGCCCCCCTTCGCCCTTGGGGCAGAAGCCGAGGTCCTCGAGGAAGAGAAGCGTGGTGATGGTGAAGGCATCGTAGAGCATCACCAGGTCGATGTCGGCGGGCTTGCAGCCGGCCATGGCCAGGGCGCGCGGGCCCGACTCGGAGGCCGCGGTGCGGACCAGCTCCGGCATCGCCGTGATGTTGCGGTGCCAGTGGGCATGGGCGCAGCCGAGCACGTGGACGGGCGGCTTGGGGAAGTCCCTGGCCCGCTCGGCCCGGACCAGGATCACCGCGCCGCCGCCGTCGCTCACCAGGCAGCAGTCGAGCAGTCCCAGCGGATCGCAGATCGGTCGCGCCTTGAGCACATCCTCGAGCGAGAGCGGCGCGCGCATCGTCGCCTCCGGATTCAGGGCCGCCCATTTGCGCGCGGCGACCGCGATCTCGGCCAACTGCGCGCGGGTGGTGCCGAACTCGTGCATGTGGCGGGCCGCGGCCAGGGCGTAGGCGGTGATCGGGTAGCGCGGCCGGAAGGGCTCCTCGTAGGGGCTGTTGCGCGACAGGGTGACGAGCTTGCCGCCCGCCGTCTTCTGGTTCGAGCCGTAGCAGACCAGCGCCACCCGGCAGAGCCCGAACTCGAGCGCCATCGCCGCCGGCAGGAGGTGGGCGACGAAGGACGAGCCCCCGGTCATCGAGCCGTCGGAGAAGCGGGGCCGGATGCCGAGGTACTCGGCGACGTCGAGGCTGGGCGTGAAATGGGCGCCGGTGCCGGGGAACAGCCCGTCGACGTCGCCGAGCGTGAGCCCGGCATCGCCAAGCGCGTGGACCACGGCCTCGGAGAGGATGTCGAGGCTGGTGCGTCCGGGCGCCTCGCCGAGCCCGCCGACCCCGACCCCGACGATCGCCGCCCGCCCCCTGAGCGGATGTGCCATCGTCCCCTCCTTCCCGCCTCGCGCCCTCAGGCCGGGTCGAAGAGAACGACGGGCGCGCCCTCGGGGCCGGAGGCGATCCGGGCCTTGACCCGCATCCCGATCCGGACCTCGGCCGGGGGCACGCCCTCGACCCGGGTCATCATCCGCCCGCCCTCCTCCAGATCGACGAGGGCGATGTTGTAGTCGCCGCCCCGCTCCGGGCGCTGGCGCACCACCGTGGTCGAATAGACGGTGCCCCGCCCCGAGACCTCGACCCACTCCACCTCGGGCGTCCCCGAATAGGGGGACAGCAGGCGGGGCGGGAAGAAGCAGCGTCCGCTCCTCTGGCAGCGCTGGATGCGGAGCCTCCCCGCTTTCAGGCCCTCCTCGAACAGCGCATCGGGGCCGGGCCCGGCGAAGGCGGCGTCGCGACCGGTCATGGCTTGGTCTCCCGGCCCGGGTGCCCCCGGGCCAAGGCGGGTGTGTTATGGTCGGTGGCGGGCCACGTTATCTCCCGGAGCGGCGCTTGTGAACAGGGAAGAGAGGCGGCGGGGGGGGCGCGCGCGGGGCGCGGCGGCGGGCGACGCGCCGGCGCTCGCGGCCCTCTTCGCCGAGGCCCTCGCCCATCACCGGGCCGGGCGCCTGGGCGAGGCCGAGCGGGGCTATCGCACGCTCCTCGCCAAGGCGCCGCGGCATGCGGACGGGCTGCACATGCGGGGCGTGCTCGCCCTGCAGACGGGCGCGCCGGAGGAGGCCGAACGGCTGATCCGCCGTGCCCTCGCCCTCGCCCCCGGGCTCGCCGGCGCGAAGGCCAACCTCGGCCTCGTCCTCCGCGCCCAAGGCCGGCTCACGGAGGCGCTCGCCCTCCTCGAGGCCGCCCATGCCGAGAACCCGGAGGATGCCGGAACCCTCAACAACCTCGGCGTCGTGCTCCGGGAATCGGGGGCGCCGGGGCGCGCCCGCGAGCTGTTCGCGCGCGCCCTCGCCCGCGACCCGGACTCGGCCGGCGCCCATCACAACCTCGGCACCGCGCTCCACGCCCTGGGCCGGATCGACGAGGCGACCGCCGAGTACGCGGAGGCGATTCGCCTCAAGCCCGGCCACGCCGCCGCCCACGACCATCTCGGGGTCGCGCTCCAGGCGCTCGGGCGCCACGGCGACGCGATCGCGCACCACGAGCGCGCGCTCGCCCTCGATCCGGGCTCGGCCGAGGCGGAGAGCAACCTCGGCCTCGCCCATCTCGCCCTCGGCCGGCTCGGCGAGGCCGAGCGAGCCTTCCGCGCCGCCCTTGCCCGCGACGCCGCCTTCGCCCCGGCGCTCAACAATCTCGGCTCGGCGCTCAAGGACCAGGGCCGGATCGAGGAGGCGCTCGCCGCCTACCAGGCCGCGCTCAAGGCCCGGCCCCGCTACCGGGCGGCGCACTCGAACCTCCTCTATGCGCTCACCTTCGCCCCCGGGCTCGACCCGGCGGCGGTGGCCGAGGAGCACCGCGCCTTCGGCCGCACCTGGGGGCGGGGCGCGAGGGCGGCGGACTTCGCCAGCCGCCGCGACCCCGAGCGAAGACTGAGGCTCGGCTACGTCTCGCCGGATTTTCGCGAACACTCGGTCGCCGCGTTCATCGAGCCCGCGCTCGCCGCCCACGACCGCGACCGGTTCGAGGTCGCGTGCTACGCCAACGTCGCCCGCCCCGACGCGACGAGCGCGCGGCTCAAGGCCGTCGCCGGGCGCTGGGTCGACATCGTCGGCCTCGGCGACGAGGAGGCGGCCGCGCGCATCCGCGCCGACGGGATCGACCTCCTGGTCGACCTCGCCGGGCACACCGGCGAGAACCGGCTGGGGCTCTTCGCGCTTCGCCCGGCGCCGGTGCAGGCGACCTGGATCGGATACCCCAACACCACCGGGCTCGCCGCGATCGGCTGGCGGATCACCGACGCGATCGCCGACCCGCCGGGAGCCCGCGACACCCTCTACAGCGAGCGCTTGGTCCGCCTTCCCGGCTGCTTCCTCTGCTACCGCCCGCCGGCGGCGGCGCCCGAACCGGCGCGCGCCCCCGGGCCCTTCGCCTTCGGCTCCTTCAATCACCTCGCCAAGCTGAACCCCCGCGTGATCGCCGCCTGGGCCGAGATCCTGCGGCGGGTGCCGGCGGCGCGGCTGGTCCTCAAGGCCCGCTCGCTCGCCGACGCCGAGACCCGCGCCCGCGTCCTCGCCGCGTTCGCGCAAGCGGGCGTCGCCGCCGAGCGGATCGCGCTTCACGCCTGGATTGGCGATCCGGCCGGCCATCTCGGCCTCTACCGCGAGGTCGACGTGGCCCTTGATCCCTTCCCCTACAACGGCACCACCACCACCTGCGAGGCGCTGTGGATGGGGGTGCCGGTGGTGACGCTGGCCGGCGAGGCCCATGCCGGCCGGGTGGGGGCGAGTCTCCTTTCGGCCGCCGGCCTTCCCGAGCTGATCGCCGGGACGGCGGATGCGTACGTCGAGCGGGCGGTCGCGCTGGCCGCCGACCGCGGCCGGCTCGCCCGCCTCCGGGACGGGCTTCGCCGGCGCCTGGCGGCGTCGGCGCTCACCGACGCCAACGCCCACACCCGCGCCCTCGAGGCCGCCTATCGGGAGATGTGGCGGGCCTGGTGCGCCGGCGACGCCCCTACCTGACCGACTTGGCGTAGGGCGAGACGTCGCGGATGTCGAGGTGGAGATGGAGGAGCGCGGGCCCGGGATGGGCGATCGCCTCCTCCAGTGCCGGCGCGAATTCCTCGGTCCGCCTGACCGCCAGCGAGGCGACCCCGTAGCCCTTGCCCAGGGTGGCGAAGTCGGGGCTCTTGAGGCGGGTGCCGAAGTCCCAGTCGTCGCCGAACCGCTTGTGCTGGTGGACGATGATCGAGCCCCAGCAGTTGTTGTCGCAGACCAGGACCTTGATCGGCAGGTTCTCCTGCACCGCGGTCGCCACCTCGTGGCCGGTCATCAGGAAGCCGCCGTCGCCCACCCAGACGAAGACCGGTCGGGAGGGATCGGCGAGCGCCGCGCCCACGCCCCCGGGCACGCCGTAGCCCATGGCGCCGGAGACCGGGCCGAGATTGGTCCCCGGGCGGTTGAAGCGGTAGTAGCGGCCCACCCAGCGGCCGAAGGTGCCGGCGTCGGAGACCATCACCGAGTCGGCGGGGACGCGGGCGTTGAAGGCGGCGATCACCTTGGCCATGTCGACCGCGCCCTTGACCTCGATCTCGCCCGGCCTGGCGAAGGCGGCCTCGGCCGCGTGCACCGCGTCGCGCCAGGCGAGGCGCGCGGCCGACGGCTTGGCCACCGCCGCCGCCAGCGCCTTGAGCGCCGGCTTGACGTGCGAGCCCAGGGCGACGTCGGCCCGCCACGCGGCGAGGACGGCGGCGTCGGGATACACGCTCACCAGCTTCTGGTCGGGCCGGACCATGGTGTAGTCGGCGGTGGTGACGCTGTCGAAGCGCGTTCCCATGCCGACGATCAGGTCGCACTCCTTGAGCGCCTTCTCCTGGAACGGCAACCGGTTGATCGAGAGATGGCCGAAGTGGGCGGGATGGTCGTTGGGGATCGCGTCCTGCTGGCGGTAGGCGGTGAGCACGCCGGCGCCGGACGCCTCGGCGAACGCCGCCAGCTCGGCGTTGGCGCCCTCGAAGTTCACCATCTCGCCGGCGACGACGATCGGATGCCTGGCCCGGTCGATCAGCCGCGCCGCCTCGGCCACCGCCTCGGCGTCGGGGCCGGCGCGGACCGGCGCCGCCGGCCTGGGGATCGCCGGCTCGCCGGTCTCGCCGTCGAGCACGTCCTTGGAGACGGTCACCACCACCGGCCCGGGCCGGCCGCTCACCGCCAGGTCGAGGGCGCGGGCGGTGACGTCGGGGACCTCCTTGAACGAGAAGATCTCGAGCACCGCCTTGGCGATCGGCTGATACATGAGCTGGTAGTCGATCTCCTGGAACGCCTCGCGGCCCTTCAGGGGCCGGGGGATGTTGGCGATGAACAGCACCATCGGGCGCGAGCCCTGCATCGCCGTGTGCACGCCGATCGCGGCGTTGCACGCCCCAGGGCCGCGGCTGACGAACACCGCCGCCGGCTTGCGGCGCACCGCCGAATAGGCGTCGGCGGCGAAGGCGGCCGAGGACTCGAGGCGGATCGGCACCGAGCGGATCTTGTTCTGCACCCGGCTCAGGGCCTCGAGCACGGTGACGAAGGTGCCGCCGGCGACGAAGAAGAGGGTGTCGATCCCGCGCGAGATCAAGGTCGCGACCAGGGCTTCACCACCGTTCATCGGAGTGCTCCTTGTTTCTGCTGAAGGGCGCCGGGCGAAGGGCCGCGCCGGCGCCGAGTCTAGCGCGGATTTCGCGCCCGGGTCACGGCCGCGAAGCGGCCCGCCCGGCGGCGCGGCCGGCCGCCGGGCGGGGCGGCTCAGCCGCCGGCCGAGAGCCGCGGGCGAAGCTCGCGCACGTCGGCGATCCGCTCGATCGACCAGATCGCCTCGACGAGCTCGCGGGTGCGGCGCTCGCCGAAGGCGGGGGCGATCAGCGCCGTCGCCTTCTCGGCCACCTGCTCGCGGCTCATCGGCCGGTCCTTGGTGCCGAGCACGGCGGGCGTGTGGTGCTTGAGCTCGCGCCCGTCGGCGGTGGTGATCTCGACGGTCGCGGTTCGCCGCGGCATCAGCTTCTGCAGCTCGTCGTCGCGGATCAGCTCGATCTTCGCCTTCTCGGCCAGGATCGCCGGGTCCTTCATGCGGGCGAAGTCGTGGGCGGCGGCGAAGGAGACGTCGCCGTCGATGAGCGCGATCGCGAGCACGTGGTGGAGGTTGATGTTGGGGCTGTTGCGGCCGTCGACGATCACCGCGTCGCGGGCCGGGAGCCGCGCCCTCACGCGCTTGACCTTGGCCGGCGCAAGCCCGTGCTCGCGGCGCAGCTGCAGGAGCGATTCGAGGGCGGCGTGGATCGGCGATCCCACCCACCACTTCTTGATGTTGGAGTCCATGATCTCGAAGCGCCGGCCGAGATCGCGGGTCAGCTCCGAGGGGTCGGGCCGGCTCGAGAAGATGTCGAGGAAGCTCCGCGGCTTCTGCGCGAAGACGTCGGGGTTGGCGGTGAAGCCGGCGGCGACCATGGCCGCCGCCGCGTAGCCGTCGCGCGACGACATCCCGCCCATGAAGAACGAGGCCTCGACATGCTCGAGGTCGCCGTACCAGGTCTCCAGGCCCGAGGTCTGCTGGGCGGCATAGGCGAGGAGATAGCGCGCCTGGGTCTGATCGAGCCCGGCGAGCGCGCCCGCCGCCGCCGCCGCGCCCCACTGCTGGCCGATCGGCTGCGGCCCGAAGCCGCGGTCCTCGAGCTGGGCCAGGCCGAGCGCGGGCGTCAGGCGGCAGCCGATGTCGTAGCCGAGCGCGATCGCGCGCAGGAGCGCCTCGCCCGAGCGGCCCTCGCGCTCGGCCATGGCCAGCGCGGAGGGGATCATCCCCGCCCCCGGGTGGGTGCGCGAGCGGGCGTGCACGTCGTCGGTTTCGTCGGCGCGGGCGGTCATGCCGTTGGCGAAGGCGGCATTCAGCCCGTTGGTGAGGAGGTCGGTCCCCACCACCAGCGCCTCGGGGGAGCCGCCCATCGCCCGCACCATCTCGACCGCGATCCGCCCCGGCTTGAGCGGCAGGCCCGAGATCATGCAGGCGAGGGTGTCGAGGAGGCAGTGCCTGGTCTTCTCCGCCGCCTCCGGCGGCAGCGGCCTCTCCAGCGCCCCGGCGATGTAGGCGGTGATCTCGCGCATCAGGGGCGTCATCTCGCGGGGCGGGGTGGTCATCCGGTCCTCCTTCGCCGCCAGGCGGCGGTCAGGCTTCGAGCAGCGGGCGAAGCTCGCAGGCGCTCTTCAGTCCCTCGATCCGCCAGATCGCTTCAGCGAGCCGGCGGGCACGGTCGGCGCCCAATACCGGCGCGATCAGGTCGAGGGCCTTGGCCTCGACCTCGGCGCGCGGCATCGGGTTGTCGGGGGTGCCGCGGACCACGTCGACGCGCCGGCGCAGGCGCCGGCCGTCGCCGGTCTCGACCTCGACGATCGCCTGCCGGCGGGGAAGCTCGGGGGTGGCGACGAGGCGGACCCGCTTGCGCACCGCGTTGAGGGTCGGATCGGCGACGCGCGACTCGTCGTGCGAGGCGGCGAAGGTGACGGTGCCGTCGACGAGCATCAGGGCGAGGAGGTGCTGGAGGCAGATGTCGGGGATGGCGCGGTCGTCGACCACGTGCGCCTCCTGGTCGGAGAGGATGGCGGTGATGCCGGCGACGTTCCCGGGCTTGAGCCCGTGCTCGACGATCAGCGCCTGGAGCGCGTCCAGCGGCGCCTGGATCGGCGAGCCCACCGACCATTTCTTGATGTTGGTGTGGAGGATCTCGTAGCGGATTCCCAGGCCGCGGACGAACGCCCCGGGGTCCTCGGCCTTGTAGGCGAAGAGGAAGTTCCGCACCCCCAAGAACACGTCCTCGAGGCCGGTGAAGCCGAAGGCCACCAGCGCCGCCGCCTGCACCCCGGCCTGGGCGGTCATGCCGGCGAAGTCGAACGCCTTCTCGATGTGCTCCTCGTCGCGCACCCAGCAGTTCACGCCCGACGCCTGCTGGGCGGTGTAGGAGAGGAGATAGCGCACCCGGCGCCGGTCGAGCCCGGCCAGCGCCCCGGCCGCGGCGGCGGCGCCGAACAGCGGGGCGAAGCTGTGGGTCGAGTGGCCGGCGTCGTAGAACTGGCTCACGCCGAGGGCGAGGTTGGTGCGCGCGCCGATGTCGTAGCCGAGCGCCACCGCCTTGAGGAGCGCCTCGCCGGCGCGGCCCTCGCGCTCGGCCATGGCCAGCGCCGCCGGCACCACCCCGCAGCCGAGATGGGCGCGCGAGGCCTTGTGCGAGTCGTCGGTCTCGTCGGCGTGCGCCGAGATGCCGTTGGCGAGCGCGGCGTTGACCGCGGTGGTGACGATCTTGCTTCCCGCCACCAGCGCCTCGGGCCGGCCGCCGAGGGTCTCGACGTAGCGGAGCGCGAGCGCCCCGGGCTTGAGCCGCGAGCCGGAGACGATCGCGGCCAGGGTGTCGAGGAGGTGGTGCTTCGTCTTCTCGGCCACCTCCTCGGGCAATGGTCTTCCCAGCGCCTCGGCGATGTAGGCGGAGAGCGCCTCCATCAGGCCCGAGACCGCCGGCGCGGCGGCGGGGGCGCTCATGTGATCGGGATCATCACGTGCTCGCGGTAGGCCGGCCGGCCGCTGAGCCGGTCGTACCAGGCGCGCAGACTGGGAAGGTCGGGCCGCTCGAGCGCCATCCCGAACCAGCGGTAGGCGATGATGCCGAGCGGGATGTCGCCCATGCTGAGGGAGTCGCCGGCGACGAATCGCCGGGCCTTGAGGTGGGCGTCGAGGATGCGGAGCTTGTCGCCCAGCTCCCTGGTCGCCTTGGCGACCGCGGCCATGTCGCGCTTCTCCGGCGGGGTGCGCACGAGGTTGATGAAGATCGGGCGCATGAGGGGGGCGACCGTGGAGAGGTGCCAGTCCATCCAGCGGTCGGCCTCGCCCCGCCTGGCGGGGTCGGTCGGCCACAGGCTCCCGGCCCCGTGCTTGGCCGAGAGGTAGCGCACGATCGAGCACGACTCCCACTGCACGTAGCCGTCGTCGACGATGGTGGGGACGAGGCCGTTGGGGTTGAGCGCCAGGTACTCGGGGGTGTCGTTCCTGCCGAACGGTCCGCCGATGTCCTCGCGCTCGAACCTGAGCTTCAGCTCGCCGCAGCACCAGAGCACGTTCTGCACGTTCGAGGATGTCTTGCGTCCCAGGATCTTCAGCATCGCGCTCTCCTCCTTCGGGCCGAGGCTGCTGGATAGAGGGAGGATCGCACCCGAGTCAAGGCCGCCCCGGGGGCGGAAGCGGCGGCCGCGTGGCCGGCCCGCCGCCCGGCGCGAGGCGCGCCCGCGCCTCGGGGCGGAAGAGGCGGAGCGCGGCGGCGAGGGCGACCAGGGCAAGGAGGCCGAAGCCGGTGGCGTAGGTCCCGGTGAGCCAGATGAGGAGCGAGAACAGCGCCGGGGCGATCACGGTCACGAGCGAGAAGACGAAGACCGAGCCTCCGGTCACGTTGGCGGCGCGGCCGGTCGGCGCCAGCCGGCCGAGCTCGGAGAGGTAGATGCCGTTCCAGCCGATGGCGGTGACGCCGGCGACGGCGCACAGCACGAGGAGGCCGGCGAGCGGCCAGGCGGGCGAGACGAGGGCGAGCCCGAAGTCGGCCGCGGCCATCGCCATCCCCAGCCCGGCGAGCACCGCCCGGGTCGAGCCGACGACGTCGGCGAGCACGCCCCAGGCGACCCGGCCGAGGCTGCCGGCGATCTGCGCCACGGTGAGCGCGAGCCCGGCGGTGACGTAAGGAAGCCCGATCTCGCCCGCGAGGTAGGCGACCAGGAAGGTGCCCAGGCACCACTGCACCGCGCCGAAGGCCGAGGCCGTGACCGTGACCTCGCGCAGCGACGGCGAGGCGAGCACGAGGCGGACCGCGGCCAATACCTCGACCGCCGAGAAGCGGGTCGAGCGGTCGCGGCTGGCGTCGAGCGGCCGGTGCAGGGGGTGGATGAGGGCAGCGAGCCCGAGGCAGAGGAGGGCGACGCTATAGAGCCCCGCCCGCCAGCCGAAGGCGACGGCCATCGCCGGCACCAGCGCCCCGGCCAGGGCGCTGCCCAGCGGCACCGCGCTCTGGGTGAGGCCGAAGGTGAAGGAGAGCAGGCGGCGGGGCGTGAACCGCATCAGCAGCTCCGAGCCCGAGGGCGTGATCGGCCCCAGCCCGAGGCCGAGGCTGAAGGCGGCGAGCAGCATCAGCCACGGGACGCCGAAGGCGGCGAGGGCGAGCGAGAGGCCGCCGGCGACCAGCCCCGCCTGCATCACCCGCACCCCGCCCAGCCGGGCGACCAGCGGCCCGGCCGAGGGTGAGCCGATCATGGTGCCGAGGAAGGCGCAGGAGGAGATGAAGCCGACCGCGCTCGCCTCGAAGCCCACGTCCCTGGCCGCCGCCGGGGCGGCGACCTGGACGGTGAGAAACGCCGCCGAGCCCATCATGCGGACCGACAGGAAGGTGCTCGCGGGGACGAGGAAGTGCATGGCGGCGCGGGAGGTTGGCCGCGCGGGCGGCCGGGTGGGGATGGCGATGCCCCCTTTTCTATTCCTGTTCTACGCGGCGGGAAAGTTCGCTAATGTCGGCGCCGGCGACGGGGGGGCGGGACGGCACGGGCGATGACTGCGGGCGCGGCGACGGCGCTGGCCGACTACCGGGTGATGGGGGCCATCGGCTCGGGGCATTTCCTCAGCCACTTCTTCCTCCTCTGCCTGCCGCCGCTCTTTCCCCTGATCAAGGACGAGTTCGGCGTCTCCTATGCCGCCCTCGGCCTGGCGGTGACGCTCCTGAACACCTTCACCGGGCTCGGGCAGGTGCCGGTCGGGTTCCTGGTCGATCGGCTGGGGGCGCGCCGCCTCCTGCTCGGCGGGATGACGATCCTCTCGCTCTCCATCGCCCTGATCGGGTTCACCTCCTCCTACCCGGCGCTGCTGGCGCTCGCCTGCTTGGCCGGGCTCGGCAACGCCGTCTTTCATCCCGCCGACTACGCCATCCTCTCGGCCTCGGTCAACGAGGGCCGGATCGGCCGCGCCTTCGGCGTGCACATGCTGGGCGGCAGCGTCGGCTTCGCCGCCGCGCCGACGGTGATCGTGCTCCTGGCCTCGCTCTGGGACTGGCGGACCGGGCTCCTGGCCGCCGGGCTCGCCGGGCTCGCCGTCACCGCCGCCGTCGGCTCGCAGTCCGGGGTGATGCGCGACGAGGGTCACGCCCGCGCCCGGGATCCGGGGCGGGGGGAGGGCGGCAAGGGGGCCGCGGGAGGGGCGCCGGCCGCCGGGCGCGCCGGGCTCCTCAGCCTGCCGGTGCTCCTTTTCTTCCTCTTCTTCCTCGCCGCCGCGCTCAACAGCCAGGGCCTGCAGGCGTTCCTGGTGACCGGGCTGGTGCAGCTCCATGCGACTCCGCTCGCGGCGGCGAACGGGGCGCTGACCGCGTACCTCGTCGGCGGCGTCGCCGGCACGGCCGCGGGCGGGGTGCTCGCCGACCGCACCCGCCGGCACACGCTGGTGACGCTGGTCTCGATGTTGGCGACGGCGGCGTTCCTGCTGGCGATCGGGACCGTCGACCTCGGCGCCGTCGGGCTCACCGCGGCGACGGCCGCCGCCGGCTTCCTGCAGGGGCTCTACCGGCCCTCGCGCGACATGCTGGTGCGGGCGATCACGCCCCCGGGCTCGATGGGCCGGGTGTTCGGCTTCGTCTCCTCCGGGCTGCACCTGGGCGGCACCGTCGCCCCCGTGCTCTTCGGCTGGATCATCGACCTCGGGCGCCCGGAGATGGTGTTCCTGGTCCTGGCCGCGATCCTGGCGCTCTCCTGCCTCACCCTTCTCGGCGCCGGGCGGGGGGAGCGGCCCGCGGCGGCGGCGCGCCCGGCGGAGTGAGGAGATGGCGGCGCCCGGCGGGCCCGCGGCGGCGCGCGATTACCGGGTGATCGCGCTCGCCGGCACGGCCCACTTCTTCAGCCACTTTTACATGCTGGCGCTGCCGCCGTTGTTTCCGCTCCTCAAGGAGGAGTTCGGCGTTTCCTACGCCGCGCTCGGCGCGGTGATGACGCTCTATGCGCTTCTTACCGCCGGCGGCCAGCTTCCGGTCGGCTTCCTGATCGACCGCCTGGGGGCGCGGCCCTTCCTGGTCGCCGCCCTCGGCGCCAGCGCGCTGGCGATCGGCGGGATCGGGCTCGCCACGTCGTTCGCCGCGGTGGCGGCGCTGGTCGTCGTCGCCGGTCTCGCCAACACCGTCTTCCATCCCGCCGACTTCGCGCTCATCGCGGCCTCGGTGAGCGAGGGGCGCATGGGCCGCGCCTTCAGCCTGCACCTCTTCGGCGGCAACCTCGGCATCGCCGCCGCGCCGCCGGCCATACTCGCCCTGGCCGCGCTCCTGGGGTGGAGGGGGGCGCTGGTCGCGGCCGCGGCGCTCGGGCTGGCGGCGGCGCTGTGGATGCTCCCGGGCGCCCGGCTCCACGCCGCCGGGCCGGTCCACGCCCCCGAGGCCGCCGCCGGCACGGGCTCGGTGCGCGAGGGCATCGCCGTCCTGCTGGCGCCGCCGATCGTGCTGATGTTCGTCTTCAACGTCGGCGTCGGCGCCGTCTCGTCGGGGTTGCAGACCTTCTCGGTCACGGCGCTGAACGTGCTCCACGGCGTTCCCCTCGCGGTCGGCGGGATGGCGCTCACCGGCTACCTCGCCGCCCACACCGCGGGGGCGCTCTGCGGCGGATGGATGAGCGATCGCACCCGGCGCCAGCGGGCGCTGATCGGCGGCGCGCTCGCGCTCGGCGGGGCGCCGTTTCTGGTCGTGATGGCGGTGCCGCTGCCGCCGGCGCTCCTGGTCGGGCTGTTCGTCGCCTCCGGCCTGATCCTGGGCAGCGTCCGCCCGGCGCGCGACGTGCTGGTCCGCCGCCACACCCCCGAGGGGGCGGTGGGCAAGGTGTTCGGCTTCACCACCACCGGCATGCCGGTGGGGGCGACGGTCACGCCGGTGCTGTTCGGCTGGCTGATCGACCGCGGGCTGCCCGAACTCACCTTCCTCGGCTTGGCCGGCTGGCTGGGGCTCGCGCTCGTGGCCTTGCTCCTGGTCCGGGCGGCGCCCTCGCGCCGGCCGGCGCCGGCGCCGGCCGAGTGAGGCTCAGGCCGGCGGCCCCCCCGCCTCGCCCAGGTCCCAGTAGAGCCCGGCCATCAGCGCGAGGCCCTCGCGGGCGAGCGGCGCCAGCAGGTGCTCGTCGGGCCCGTGCTGCCGGCAGCCGGCGTAGGAGTGGGGGACCCAGATGGTGGGCATGCCGAGGGCGGCGAAGACGTCGCTCGGCAGGCCGCCACTCAGGTTGGGCACGACGTCAGGCGCGCGGCCGGCGGTCATGGCGAGCGAGCGGGCGGCGAGGCGGACCCAGGGGTTGTCGGGATCGGTCCGCGAGGCGGGGCGCGAGCGGAAGTGGACCGGCTCGATCCGCACGCTCGCGAAGCCCCGCTCGTCGAGATGGCGCCGGAGGGCGGGGAGGAGCGCGCCCTCGTCGACGTCGACGGTGAAGCGGAGCTGGCAGGTCGCCCGCGCCGTGCCCTGGACCGCGTTGACCGGGTTCTCCGGGTTGCCGGAATGGAGCGCGAGGACGATGAACCCGGTCCAGGCCAGCACCTTCTCGGCGTGGCTCAGGCCCGGCTCGCCCCAGTCGGCGCCGGCCGCGGGCGCGCCCTCGCCGCCGTCGATGGCGAGCGCGGAGACGGCCGCCCTGACGCTCGCCGGCACCTCCTTCGGCAGCCAGTCGCGGACCAAGATGCGCCCGCGCCCATCGACCAGGCCGGCGAGCGCGTGGGCGAGGATCACGCCCGGATCCTCGAGCACGCCTCCCCAGTGCCCGGCGTGGTGCCCGCCGTCGCGCAGGTCGACCACCAGGTCGAAGGTGAGGATGCCGCGGCTCCCCAGCACCAGCGCGGCGCGGGCGGGCGAGGCCCGCGGCCCGTCGCTGGCGAGGAGGAGGTCGGCGGCGAGCGCGCGGCGATGGGCGAGGCAGAACTCGCTGAGCCCCCGCGAGCCCCGCTCCTCGCTCATCTCGATGACGAACGCCGCGTTGAAGCCGAGTCGCCCGCGCTCGGCCAGCACCGCCGCCTGGGCGGCGAGCGCGATCGTGTGCTGGCCCTTGTTGTCGGCGCTGCCGCGCCCGTGGAGCCGCTCCCCGCGCCTCGCCAGCCGCCAGGGCGAGAGCCCGGCCGACCACTCGGCCTCGAGCCCGCGCACCACGTCGCCGTGGCCGTAGCCGAGCACGGTCGGGAGCCCCTCGCCCTCGCTCCGCCGGGCGAGCAGGATCGGGCCGAAGCCGCTGACCGGGTTGTCGAAGACGCCGCACTCGTAGCCGAGGGCCGCCAGCGCCGGGCGCATCTCGCCGGCGAGGTAGGCGTAGAGGACGCCGAGGCGCTCGGGCTCCTGACTCACGGTCGGGAGCGCGATCCGGCGGGCGAGGTCGCGCTCGAACCCGCCCGAATCGAAATGGTCGAGCGCGCGCCCGATCGCGCCTTGGCGGGTGGCGCTCATCGCCCGGCTGCGCCCTCGCCGGCCGGCGCGGGGCTCAGAACAGGCCCTCGACCAGCCCCCTGTCGTTGACCCGGATCGAATAGGCCGCCGGCACCCGGGGCAGCCCCGGCATGGTCATGATCTCGCCGCAGATCACGACCAGGAACTCGGCCCCGCCCGAGAGCCTGAGCTCGCGGATGGGGACGACGTGGTTGGCCGGCGCGCCCTTTAGCTCGGGGTCGGTGGAGAAGCTGTACTGGGTCTTGGCCATGCAGATCGGGAAGTGGCCGAAGCCGCCGTCCTGGAGGGCCTGGAACTGGTCGCGCACCTTCTTGTCGGCGATGATGCCCTGGGCGCCGTAGAGGGTGCGGGCGATGGTCCGCACCTTGTTCCAGAGCGGCATGTCGTCGGGATAGAGGTAGTGGAAGCTGCCCTTGCCGGCGTCGATGGTCTTGACCACGACCCGGGCCAGCTCCTCGGCCCCCCTGCTGCCTTCGGCCCAGTGCGAGCAGACGATGCAGGGGGCATTGAGCTCCGAGGCCGCCTGGCGCACCACCTCGAGCTCGGCCTCGGTGTCGGCGCCGAAGCGGTTGACCGCGACCACGGGGGGCACCCCGAACTGGAACACGTTCTCGATGTGGCGCTTGAGGTTGGCGATGCCGTCCTGCACCGCCTTGACGTTCTCCTTGCCGAGCTCGGCCTTGGCCACGCCGCCGTGCATCTTCAGCGCCCGGATGGTGGCGACGATCACCGCCGCGTCGGGCCTGAGCCCTGTCTTCCGGCACTTGATGTCGAAGAACTTCTCGGCCCCGAGGTCGGCCCCGAAGCCGGCCTCGGTGACCACGTAGTCGGCGAGCTTGAGGGCGGTGGTGGTGGCGAGCGCCGAGTTGCAGCCGTGGGCGATGTTGGCGAACGGCCCGCCGTGGATGAAGGCGGGGTTGTTCTCC
>JACQOE010000057.1 GCA_016202695.1 Pseudomonadota bacterium
CGGGGCCTCAAGGCGATCCCGGGCGGGGTGTGGGCGCTCGGGCTCGTCAGCCTGTTCATGGACACCTCCTCGGAGCTGATCCACGGGCTCCTGCCGGTCTTCATGGTCTCGGCGCTGGGGGCGAGCGCGCTTTCGGTCGGCTTCGTCGAGGGCGCGGCCGAGGCGACGGCGCTCGTCAGCCGCGTCTTCTCGGGCGCGATCAGCGACTGGCTCGGCCGGCGGAAGCTTCTCACCGTGCTCGGCTACGGCCTGGCGGCGGCGACCAAGCCGCTCTTTCCCCTCGCCGCGAGCGTCGACTGGGTGTTCGCCGCCCGCTTCCTCGACCGGGTGGGCAAGGGCATCCGGGGCGCGCCGCGCGACGCGCTGGTGGGCGAGATCGCCCCGCCGGCGCTGAGGGGGGCCGCCTATGGGCTCCGCCAGTCGCTCGACACCGTCGGCGCCTTCGCCGGGCCGCTCCTCGCGGTGGCGCTGATGGCCGCCTTCGCCGACGATCTCCGTCTCGTCCTCTGGGTGGCGGTGGCGCCGGCGGCACTCGCGGTCGCGATCCTGGTCGTCGGCGTGCGCGAGCCGGCGCCGGCCCGGGCCGCGACGCACGGCCCCGCGACGCACGGCCCCGCGGGGCCGCGAAGCCGCGCGATCGAAGGAGTTGGAGCCGCCTACTGGGGACTGCTCGCCGTCGCCTCGGCGCTGATGCTCGGCCGATTCAGCGAGGCGTTCCTGGTCCTGCGCGCCCACGGCGCGGGGCTCGCGGTGGGGATGGTCCCGCTGGTGCTGGTGGTGATGAACCTCGCCTACGCCGCCTCGGCCTATCCCGCCGGGGCGCTCTCCGACCGTCTGGGGCGGCGGGGCGTGCTGGTCGCCGGGATGCTGGTGCTGATGGCGGCGGACGCGGTGCTGGCGAGCGCCGGCGGGGTGGCGGCGGTGCTCGCCGGCGTGGTGCTGTGGGGCCTGCACATGGGCCTTACCCAGGGGCTCCTGGCGGCGATGGTAGCGGATGCCGCGCCGGCGCGCCTCGGCGGCACCGCCTTCGGCGTCTTCGGCCTGGCGAGCGGGGTGGCGGTCCTGGCGGCGAGCCTCGCCGCCGGCTGGCTGTGGGACGCCTTCGGCCCGCCCGCCCCGTTCTGGGCCGGGGTCGCGGTCACCGGCCTTGCCCTCGCCCTCCTCGCGGCCGTGCCGCGCGGCTGAACGAGGGCCCGGAGGAACACAAAAAAACTCGGGCCGCGAGGGCCCGAGCTATCAGGTTCTTCCCATGTGAAATGAAAAGAGCCAGCCAAGACGCACGCATTATGCGCCCGGAGGCGGGGCCGGTCAAGATTCGATCCTCGCCGACAGTCTTTTCGGAAATATTATTGCAAAAAATGCGCCTTCCGGGGCCGCCCGGCGGAACATGGCCGCCGCCGTCGTCCGGCCGCCGCGGCTCAGGCGGCGTGCTGGACGCCCTTCTTGGCCAGCATCTCCTGAAGCTCGCCCGACTCGAACATCTCGCGCACGATGTCGCAGCCGCCGACGAACTCGCCCTTGACGTAGAGCTGGGGGATGGTCGGCCAGTTCGAGTAGCGCTTGATCCCCTCGCGCACCCCCGGCTCGACGAGCACGTCGATGCCTTTGAACTTCACCCCCATGTGGGTGAGGATCTGTACCACCGCGGCGGAGAACCCGCACATCGGGAACATCGGGTTGCCCTTCATGAAGAGCACCACGTCGTTGCCCTTGATCTCCTGCTCGATGTTCTGGAAGACAGGATCGTTGTTCATCCTCGCTCGTCCCTCTCCATCGACCGCCGGGGGGCACGGCTGGCCGAGTCCTCGGGCGTTCCGGTCTGCAACGCCAGCGCGTGCAGCTCCGCCCCCAGCTTACCCTTGAGCGCCTGGAAGACCATCTGGTGCTGCTGGACCCGCGACTTGCCGCGAAACAGGGGCGAGATCACCTGCGCGGCGTAGTGGTCGCCGTCGCCCCTCAGGTCCTCGATGGTGACGACCGCGTCGGGAATCCCAGCCTTGATCAGGCGCTCGATGTCGCGGGAACTCATCGGCATGGGCCGCTCCTCCCAAGAACGCTCACGAGCCGGGCCCTGCCGCCATGTAGGTGGGAAGCCACCCTTCGTGGGCCGCGCGCAGCTCAGCCAGGGATATGGCCCGCCGCCCGTTCACTGTCAATTGATCGCCGCCGGTGGTGCCGATCCGCGCCGCGGCGACGCCGGCGGCGCGGGCGGCGGCGAGAAGCGCGTCGGGATCGGCGGCGGTGACGAGATAGCGCCCCTGGTCCTCGCCGAAGGCGATGGCCGCGGCGGCGAGCGAGTCGGGCCGCTCGCCCTCGGCGAGGGTGACGGCGGCGCCGACCCCGCCGGCCAGCGCCATCTCGGCCAGCGCCACCAGGAGCCCCCCGCCGGAGAGGTCGTGCGCCGCGCTCACCCGGCCCTCGCGCACCAGCCGGCGGACGAGGTCGCCGGCGCGGCGCTCGGCGGCGAGGTCGACGGGGGGCGGCGCCCCCCCCTCGCGGCCCAGCACCTCGCGGGCGTAGAGCGAGGCGCCGAGATGCCCGCGGGTCTCGCCCAGTGCGACGATCGTCTCGTCGGCGGCCTTGAAGGCGAGGCTGGCGGCACGGTCCAGATCCTCGATCAGCCCCACCCCGCCGATCACCGGGGTGGGCAGGATGGCCGCGCCCTGGGTCTCGTTGTAGAACGACACGTTGCCCGAGACGACCGGGAAGTCCAGCGCCATGCAGGCCTCGCGCATGCCGGCGATGCAGCCGGCGAACTGGCCCATGATCTCGGGCCGCTCGGGGTTGCCGAAGTTGAGGTTGTCGGTGAGCGCGATCGGCTCGGCCCCCACCGCGGTGAGGTTCCGCCACGCCTCGGCCACCGCCTGCCTGCCGCCGGCCTCGGGATCGGCGGCGCAGTAGCGGGGCGTGCAGTCGGTGGTGAGCGCGAGCGCGCGATTGGTCCCGTGCAGGCGCAGGACGGCGGCGTCGCCGCCCGGCCGCTGCACGGTGTCGGCCATGACCATGTGGTCGTACTGCTCCCAGATCCAGCGCTTGCTGGCGAGGTCGGGCGAGGCGATCAGGCGGAGGAGCGCGCCGGCGAGGTCGAGCGGGGGGCTGACGCCGGCGAGCGCGAGCGGCGCCGGCTTCGGCGCCCGCACCATGGGGCGGTCGTAGACCGGCGCCTCCCTGACCAGGGGCTGAAGCGGGATGTCGGCCACAACCGCGCCACGATGGCGGAGCACGAGGCGGCCGCCGTCGGTGATCCGCCCGACGACGGCGAAGTCCAGCTCCCACTTCTCGAAGATCGCCCTGGCCTCGGCCTCGCGGTCGGGCCGCAGCACCATGAGCATCCGCTCCTGGCTCTCCGAGAGCATCATCTCGTAGGGGGTCATGCCCGGCTCGCGGCAGGGAACCGAGTCGAGATCGATCTCGACGCCGACCCCGCCCTTGGCCGCCATCTCGACCGACGAGGAGGTGAGCCCGGCCGCGCCCATGTCCTGGATGGCGACGATGGCGTCGGTCGCCATCAGCTCGAGGCAGGCCTCGAACAGGAGCTTCTCGGTGAAGGGGTCGCCCACCTGCACGGTCGGGCGCTTCTCCTCGGAATCGGCGCCGAACTCGGCCGAGGCCATGGTCGCGCCGTGGATGCCGTCGCGCCCGGTCTTGGAGCCGACATAGATCACCGGGTTCCCCACCCCGGCCGCCCTGGAATAGAAGATGCGCTCGGCGCGGGCCAGGCCCACGGTCATGGCGTTGACCAGGATGTTGCCGTTGTAGGCGGGGTGGAACTCGCACTCGCCGCCGACCGTAGGCACGCCGACGCAGTTGCCGTAGCCGCCGATCCCGGCCACCACCCCGGCCACCAGGTGCCGGGTCCTGGGGTGCGCGGGGTCGCCGAAGCGGAGCGCGTTGAGGTTGGCGATCGGGCGCGCGCCCATGGTGAAGACGTCGCGGAGGATCCCGCCCACCCCGGTCGCCGCCCCCTGGTAGGGCTCGATGAAGGAGGGGTGGTTGTGGCTCTCCATCTTGAAGACCGCGGCGAACCCGCCGCCGATGTCGACCACGCCCGCGTTCTCGCCCGGGCCGCAGATCACGCGCCGCCCCTCGGTGGGGAGGAGCCTGAGCCAGCGCTTCGACGACTTGTAGGAGCAGTGCTCGCTCCACATCACCGAGAAGATGCCGAGCTCGGTGAGGTTGGGCTCGCGCCCGAG
This sequence comes from Pseudomonadota bacterium, assembly GCA_016202695.1. Lineage (GTDB taxonomy): Bacteria > Pseudomonadota > Alphaproteobacteria > JACQOE01 > JACQOE01 > JACQOE01. Next base: position 4,194 of record JACQOE010000057.1, read on the forward strand.
GATCGCCACCACGCGGTCGTACTCCTCTGGCGTGAGCCCGTGCTCGGCGACGAGCTCGGGGGTGACGCGGGTGAGGTTGTGGCCGCGGCCCGCGCTCATGCGAGGGCCTTCACCAGGCCGGTGAAGAAGGCCCGCCCGTCGGTTCCGCCGAGCGCCGGATCGGCAAGCCGCTCGGGGTGCGGCATCAGGCCGAGCACGGTGCGGCTCTCGTTCAGGATGCCGGCGACGTTGGCGAGCGAGCCGTTGGGGTTCGCCTCCGCGCTCGGCTGGCCGGCCTTGTCGACGTAGCGGAAGGCAATCCGGCCCTCGCCCTCGAGGCGGGCGAGGGTCGCCGCGTCGGTGACGTAGTTGCCGTCCATGTGGGCGATGGGGATGCGGAGCACATCGCCCTCGCGGTAGCCGCAGGTAAAGGCGGTCTCGGCGGTCTCGACCCGCAAGCGCACGTCCTTGCAGACGAAGCGGAGCGAGGCGTTGCGCATCAGCACCCCGGGCAGGAGCCCGGCCTCGGTGAGTATCTGGAAGCCGTTGCAGATGCCGAGCACGGGCACGCCGCGCTTCGCCCGGGCCACCACCTCGCGCATCACCGGCGAGTGCGCCGCCATCGCCCCGGCGCGCAGGTAGTCGCCGTAGGCGAAGCCGCCGGGAAGGACGATCAGGTCGAGGGGGGGGAGCTCGGGATCGCGGTGCCAGGCCATCAGCGGCGGGCGGCCGGTGGCGGCATGAAGCGCCACCGCCACGTCGCGGTCGCAGTTCGATCCGGGGAAGACGACGACGGCGGCTCTCACTTGGGTCTCGGCTTCTTGCGGCCTCGGCTCAGTCCTCGAGCGCGATCGCGTAGTCCTCGATCACGGTGTTGGCGAGGAGCCGCCGGCACATCTCCTCGACGCTCGCATAGGCGCGCTCGGGGCAGGTCTCGCTCAACTCGATCTCGATCAGCTTGCCCTGGCGGACCGACTCGATGCCGGCGAAGCCGAGCCCGAGGAGCGCGTGCCGCACCGCCTTGCCCTGGGGATCGAGCACCCCGGACTTGAGCCGGACGTGGACCTTGGCCTTCACCGCTCGTGCCTTCGCCTGCCTTGCCCGCCGGCGCCCCCTCACTGCATGATCTCGGGGCCCTTGAGGTCGCGCGGCCCCCCCTCGGGCAGGATGCCGAGGCGGCGGGCGACCTCCTGATACGCCTCCTCGACCCGGCCGAGGTCGCGGCGGAAGCGGTCCTTGTCCATCTTCTCGCCGGTCTTGGTGTCCCACAGCCGGCAGGAGTCGGGGCTGATCTCGTCGGCGACCACGATCCGCATCTCGTCGTTCTCCCACAGGCGGCCGAACTCGAGCCGGAAGTCGACGAGCCGGATGCCGATCCCCAGGAACAGCCCGGAGAGGAAGTCGTTGATCCGGAGCGTGAGCGACATGATGTCGTCGAGGTCCTGGGGGGTCGCCCAGCCGAAGGCGGTAATGTGCTCCTCCGAGACCAGAGGATCGTCGAGCTCGTCGGACTTGTAGTAGTACTCGACGACCGAGCGCGGCAGCGGCTGGCCCTCGGGAATGTTGAAGCGCTTGGCAAAGGTGCCGGCGGCGACGTTGCGGCAGATCACCTCGACGGGGATGATCTCCACCTCGCGCACGAGCTGTTCGCGCATGTTGAGCCGGCGGACGAAGTGGGTCGGGATGCCCATCTCGCCGAGGCGGAGCATCAGGTACTCCGAGATGCGGTTGTTGAGCACCCCCTTGCCGGTGATCACGCCGCGCTTGGTGTTGTTGTTGGCGCTGGCGTCGTCCTTGAAGTACTGGACCAGGGTCCCTGGCTCGGGCCCCTCGAACAGGACCTTCGCCTTGCCTTCGTAAATCTGCCTGCGTCTTGCCATGGATCTAGGGCCTATCAGGGGACCGCCCGGGGAAACGCCAAATGGGCCGGCCACCCCCAAGATATGGGGGCGAGGCCCGGCCCGTCGCGGCTCCGGCGTCGATCATATAGCAAGCCGGGCGCCCGCCGACAACGATCCGCTGCGTCCGCCGCCGGCACGGCCGGGGAGCGGCGGGCGTCAGTCGAGGTCGACCGGCCGGTAGGGCGCCTCGCCCGGCCGCCCGGCGGCGAACCGCCAGACCGGCCGCCCCGCGCCCGGGGCAGGGAGCGCGATCAGCGAGCTCGAGACCGTGCCGTAGCCCCCCTCCGTGACCACGGTCATGGCGCCGCGCGGGCCGTCCTCGGGGGCATGCTCGCGCGAGGCCAGGAGCGCCTCCCAGGCCCGCCAGTCGCCGCGCCCGGGATCGGGGGGAAGGGCCTCGCGGAAGCGGGGCAGGAAGGCGCGGATGCGGGGCGAGGCGCCGTCGTTCATCTCGTTCGCCGCCAGCATCGAGAGCCCGGTTGGCACCTCGCGGACCTCGACCGGGCCGAAGCCGCGGCTCCTCAGCCAGTAGGCCGCCGAGTTGTCGGCGACGACAAGGTTGAAGGCGCGGTAGCTCGCCGGCTCGATCGCCGCTAGGGCCTCGGCGGCGGCGAGCGCGTCGGCGTGGTCGAGGGCCTCGAGCACCAGTTCGCCGCGGCTGCGCTTGCCGGCCTCCGGGCCGAGGCTTCCCTCGCGGTTGAGGATTCCGGCCATCACCCCGCTCCGATTGAGGCCGAGCCAGCTTCCCCCCGCCCGCCGGTCCAGCCCGGCGATCACCCCGGGGCGGTCGGGCCAGTGCCGGGCCGGGGCCTTCCACGGGCGCGCCGTCAGCTCGTCGCGGTTTAGCCCCATGATCACCGGCCAGCGGTGGCCGGGGCGGATCAGGATGACGGCGGTGCACATCGGCGGCGGGTGGCGGGAGTGAAACGCGGGGCGGGCGTTGGACGTTGCAATCGCTGGCTACCATATTAGAGTGTGGACGCCAGCCAACAAGGACGTTCAGGCATGGACGACATCTTCGAGGAACGAGGGAAGGCTTTCGAGTCCAAGTTCAAGCTCGACCAGGAGACCAAGTTCAAGGTCGCGGCCCGGCGCAACAAGAAGCTGGGCCTGTGGGTGGCCGGGAAGCTCGGCTACGCCGCCGCCGCCGCCGCCGACTACGCCCGCGAGGTGGTCAAGGCCGACCTCGAGAAGCCCGACGAATCGGACGTGATCGGCAAGGTCATGGCCGACCTCGCCGCGGCCAAGGTCGAGGTCGCGGAGAAGGAGGTCCGCCGCGAGATGGCCCGGCTCTGGGCCCGCGCCTACGAGGAGGTGACGGGCGAGTACCCCGAGGGCCTCGAGGAGGCCTACGAGGCGGACCTTCTCGCCCGGATGAAATAGCGTCCCGGCGCGCCCGGCCCTTCCCCCTTCAGCTTCCCGTCTTGGCGGCGCGATTGCGCCCGGGCTTGCGCTCGCTCGCGCGGCCCCGCGCCTTTTGCCGCCTCCCCGTCGAAGGCGGGGTGGGCTCAGCGATCCCGACGGCAGGCTTTCCGGTCTTGGCCCCGGCCGGGCCGCGGCGGCGGGCGCCGAAGACGCGGGCGAAGATCGTCTCCACGTGCCGGGTGTGATAGCCGAGGTCGAAGAGCGCCTCGAGCCCGGCCTCGCCGAGGCGCGCCCGCACCTCGGCGTCGGCCTTGAGGAGGTCGAGGAAGCGCCCGCGCCCGTGCCACGCCTGCATGGCGTTCCGCTGCACCGTCGCGTAGGCCGCCTCGCGGCTCATCCCGGCCCGAGTGAGCGCCAGCAGCACCCGCTGGGAGAAGACCAGGCCGCCCAGGGCCTCGAGGTTGCGGCGCATGGCCTCGGGATAGACCACCAGCTTCTCGACCACCCCGGCCAGGCGGTGAAGCGCGAAGTCGAGCGCGAGGGTGGCGTCGGGCGCGATCACCCGCTCGACCGACGAGTGTGAGATGTCGCGCTCGTGCCAGAGGACCACGTCCTCCAGCGCCGGGAGGGCGTAGGCGCGGACCAGCCGCGCCAGGCCGGTGAGGTTCTCGGCCAGCACCGGGTTGCGCTTGTGCGGCATCGCCGAGGAGCCCTTCTGGCCGGGGTGGAAGAACTCCTCGGCCTCGCGCAGCTCGGTTCGCTGGAGGTGGCGGATCTCGGTCGCCAAGCGCTCGACCGCGCTCGCGGTCACCGCCAGCGTGGCGAAGAACATCGCGTGCCGGTCGCGGGGGATGACCTGGGTCGAGATCGGCTCGGGCCTGAGCCCCATCTTCGCCGCGACGTGGGCCTCGACCCGGGGATCGACGTTGGCGAAGGTGCCGACCGCGCCCGAGATCTTGCAGGTCGCGACCTCGTCGCGGGCGTGCAGCAGCCGGGCGCGGCAGCGGGCGAACTCGGCGTAGTGGCCGGCGAGCTTGAGGCCGAAGGTGGTGGGCTCGGCGTGGATGCCGTGGCTGCGGCCGGCGCAGAGCGTGAGCTTGTGCTCCTGCGCGCGGCGGGCGAGCGCGGCGAGCAGCCGGTCGAGGCCGGCCAGCAGCAGGTCGGCCGCCTCCTTGAGCTGCACCGCGAGGCAGGTGTCGAGCACGTCGGAGCTGGTCATCCCCTGGTGCAGGAAGCGGGCCTCCTCGCCGACCTCCTCGGCCAGCGCGGTGAGGAAGGCGATCACGTCGTGGCGGGTCTCGCGCTCGATCTCGTCGACCCGCTCGGGGCGCACCTTGCCCCGCCCGCGCGCCCACACCGCCGCCGCCGCCGCCTTGGGGACGACGCCGAGGCGGGCCATCGCCTCGGCGGCGTGGGCCTCGATCTCGAACCAGATGCGGAGCCGGTTCCCGGGCTCCCAGATGGCGGCCATCTCGGGGCGGCTGTAGCGGGGGATCATGGGGCGCCCTTTCGCTCGATCGCGCGAGGGCTCCATTTAGCCGATCACCGCCCCCGGGCGAAAGGGCGTCGGGCGCCGCGGCGGCGGGGGATTCCGGTTCCGGGCGGTCCGAGGCCGTGATACGCAGTGAGCCCGAGGACTTCCTGCGGAGATGCCGTGAGCCCCGCCCCCGATCCGGCGCGTCCGCGCCGCCTCCTGGTGATCCACAACCCGACGGCCGGCTGGCGGCGCCGGCGCCGGCTGGCGCGCACGGTGGACGAGTTGGTCCGGCTCGGATGCCTGGTCACGCTCCGGCGGACCGCGGCCCCGGGCGACGCCGAGCGCTTCGCCCGCGACGGCGCCGCCTCGGGCGAGTTCGACGCGGTGGTGGCGGCCGGCGGCGACGGCACCGTCAACGAGGTGATCAACGGCCTGGCCGGGCGGGCGCTGCCGCTCGGCCTCGTCCCGATCGGCACCGCCAATGTGCTGGCGACCGAGATCGGGCTCGGCCGCCGGCCCAAGGCGCTGGCCGCGGTCATCGCCCGGGCCGGGCCGCGGGCGGTCCATGTCGGGCGGGCGGACGGGCGGCGGTTCGCGATAATGCTGGGGGCGGGGTTCGATGCCCGCACGGTCGGGCGGGTCCGGCCCTGGCTCAAGCGCCTCGCCGGCAAGGGGGCCTACGTCGCCGCCGGGCTGGGCCAGCTCCTGGCGGGAGCGGGACCGCGCCTCCGCGTCACCGCCGACGGCCGCACCCACGAGGCGGCGTGGGCGGTGGTGTGCAAGGGGGCGCACTACGCCGGCGGCTTCGTGCTCGCCCCCGGGGCCGACCTCTCCGAGCCCGGCTTCCGGCTCTGCCTCTTCCGGCGGGGCGGGCGGGCGGACCTCGCCCTCGCCCTCGTCGCCATCGCCCTCGGGCGGCATGCCTGGCTCGCCGGCATCAGCCTCATCCCCTGCCGCAAGGTCCGGATCGAGGGTCCGCCTGACGTGCCGACGCAGACCGACGGCGAGATCGCGGGCCGGCTTCCGGTCGCGGTGGAGGTGGCGCCCGAGCCCCTTTGGCTGCTCGCGCCCGAGCCGGCGACGCGCCGGGCCGGGACGGCGAAGACAACCTGTTGAGCGGCGCGAGAAATCCTCAACGGGAAGTTGCTGGTTGCCGCAAATTTGGCTTAAACTTGCGTCGAGTCCGCGCCGGCGCGGTCCGGACATGGGTGCGAACCGGCCGGCGCGGTCGGATCGGACGATGGGGAAAGCGGGTCCGAACTCGGTCCCGGAAGGGGGTATTTCAGTACTGTCGAGCCGCAGACGCGCGGCCGCGCGCGTGTTCTCCGTCGCCCTGCTCGCGGCCGCCGCTTCCCTTCCCGGGCAGGCGGAGGAGGGGCGGACCCTCGTCGATGCCTCGACCAACAACTTTCCCCCGGTGAACATGCTCGACGCCGAGGGGCGGCTGGTCGGCTTCGGCCCCGATCTGGCGAAGGCGGTGGCGGCCGCGATCGGCCGCCAGATCATCCATCTCCACTCGCCCTATGGGACGGAGGTTCTGGGGTGGATCCAATCCGGCAGTGCGGACTTCATCCACAACATCGCCCGCGCGCCGGAGCGCGACTCCCTTCTCGACTTCACCGATCCGGTCCTGCGGATGGACGAGGTCGTCTTCGTCGCCGCGAATCGCGACGACATCGCCGGCCTCGACGACCTCCGCGGCCGCGGCATCGCCTGTGTCGCCGAGCACGTCGGCCACCTGTTCCTGCGCGAGCAGGCGGGTCTCAACTGCTTCGTCGTCCGACGGCCCGTGGATGCCATCCTCGCGCTCCTCGCCGGCGACGCCGACGCCTTCGTCTTCCCCCGCGAGATCGGCTTCGCCCTCGCCCGCAACCTCGGGCTCCGGGACCGGATCAAGGTAGTGGGCGAGCCCGTGCGTCGTCTCACTTGGCACATGGCGGTGAGGAAGGGCAACACCGAGCTGCTCGCGCTCCTCAACCGGGGCATCGTCGAGGTGCGCGAGAGCGGCGAGTACGACCGCATCCAGGAGCGGTGGTTCGGCGAGCACGTGTTCGAGGACCTTTCGCGGCGCGAGGTGTGGCTTTCGTTGAGCTCGGCGGTGCTGCTGGCGCTGATCCTGGCGGCCGCGATCCTCGCCTGGTTCGCGTTGCGCGCTCGCGACCGACTGGCTGCCTCGGTCCGCGAGCTCACGGCCGCCGAGCGCCGGCTCAAGGAGAGCGAGCGGTACTTCCGCTCGTTGATCGAGAACGCGAGCGACGTGATCGCCGTTGCCGACGCGCAAGGCGTGATCCGCTACGCCAGCCCCGCCGTCGAGCGTATGCTGGGCTACACCCCGGCCGAGCTGGAGGGGCGCAGCGCCTTCGACCTCATCCACGCCGAGGATATCGAAGGCGTGGCCACGATCCTGGCCCGGCTCGCCGATGCGCCGGGGCGAACCGCCAAGGCCGAGTTCGGCTTCCGCCACGCCGCCGGGACTTGGCGGCGGCTCGAGGCCGTCGGCCAGAGCATCGGCAACGGGTCCGACGGCGTCCGGGTGGTGGTGAACGCGCGCGACATCACCGAGCGCCGGCAGGCCCAGGACCTGCTCCGCCTCCAGGGGGCGGCGATGCAGGCGGCGGTCAACGCCATCATCATCACCGACAGCGAGGGGCGGATCGAGTGGGTGAACCGGGCGTTCACGCGCATGAGCGGCTACCCGGTCGAGGAGGCGATGGGGCAGACCCCGCGCATGCTCAACTCCGGCCGCCAGCCGCGTGACTTCTACGAGGCTCTGTGGCGGACGATCCGCGCCGGCGAGGTCTGGCGGGGCGAGTTGACCAACCGGCGCAAGAACGGCACCACCTATGTCGTCGACACCACGATTACGCCGCTCGTCGACGAGGCCGGCCGGGTGACCCACTTCGTCGCCATCCAGGACGACGTCACCACCCGCAAGGCGGCCGAGGCCGACATCGAGTTCCTCGCCCACCACGACATGCTCACCGGCCTCGCCAACCGGGTGCGGGTCTTCGACGACCTCCAGCGCGCCATCGCCCGCGCGCGGCGCGACAAGAGCGCGCTCGCGGTGCACTATCTCGACCTCGACCGCTTCAAGGACGTCAACGACGCCTACGGCCACGAGATCGGCGACTTCCTGATCAAGGACGTGGCCAAGCGGCTGAAGGCGCACCTCCGGGAGACCGACACGGTCGGGCGGCTCGGCGGCGACGAGTTCGCCGTCGTCCAGACCGGCCTCGCCGATCCGCGCGGTGCCTCGGTCCTGGCCGGGAAGGTGCTCGACGTCCTCGCCCGGCCCTTCGTCATCGGCGGCCACGACATCCACGTCGGGGCGAGCATCGGGGTCACCGTCTTTCCCATGGACGGGACCGATCCGAACGCGCTCATGCGCAACGCCGACCTCGCCATGTACCGGGCCAAGAACGAGGGGCGGAGAACCTATCGCTTCTTCGCCCGCACCATGGAGGAGGAGGTCAAGCGCCGCGTGCGCCTCGCCGAGGAGCTGCGCGCGGCGGTCGCCGCCGGCGAGTTCGAGCTCCACTACCAGCCGCAGGTCGATCTCTGCGACCGGAGCGTGGTCGGCGCCGAGGCACTGATCCGCTGGCGCCGGCCGGGGATCGGACTGGTCGGCCCGGCCGACTTCATCCCCGTGGCCGAGGAGGTGGGGCTGATCCTCCCGATCGGCGAGTGGGCGCTGCGCCGCGCCTGCGCCCAGGCCAAGGCGTGGGCCGAGGTGGGGCATCGCGCGCTCAAGGTGGCGGTGAACGTGTCGCCGGTGCAGTTTGAGCGCAGCGACCTGGTCGAGCTGGTGGGGCGGGCGCTCAGCGAGACGGGCGCCGATCCGGCGATGATCGAGCTCGAGATCACCGAGACGGTGCTCCTCCACGAGACCGAGGAGACGGTCAACACCCTCGCCGGCCTGCGGCGCCTCGGGGTGTCGCTGACGCTCGACGACTTCGGCACCGGCTACTCCTCGCTCACCAACCTGCGCCGCTTCCCGGTGAGCACCATCAAGATCGACCGGGCGTTCGTCAGCGGGCTCGACCCCGGCTCCGACAACCTCGCCATCGTCCGCGCGATCATCAGCCTGGCGCAGACGCTCAAGCTCCGCCTCGTCGCCGAGGGGGTGGAGAACATGGGCGAGGAGGGGCTGCTGCGCGCCGAGGGCTGCCCCCAGGCCCAGGGCTACCTCTACGGCCGCCCGGTCCCGGCCGAGGACTTCGCGGCCTTCCTCGGTGCCCCGCCCCGGCGCTGACCGCGGCTGCCGCTCAGATCAGGCCCAGGCTGCGCAGCGACGCGTGGCTGCCGCGGCCGACGATGACGTGGTCGTGGAGGGTGATGCCGAGCGCCGCCCCCGCCTCCTTGATCTGGCGGGTCATGTCGATGTCGGCCTGGCTCGGGGTTGGATCGCCGCTCGGGTGGTTGTGGACCACGATCAGGGCCGAGGCCCCCACCTCCAGCGCCCGGCGCACCACCTCGCGGGGATAGACCGGCACGTGATCGACGGTGCCCCGCTGCTGCACCTCGTCGGCGATGAGCGCGTTCTTGCGGTCGAGGTAGAGGACCCTGAACTCCTCGCGCCGGGAGAGCGCCATGCTCGCCTGGCAGTACTCGATCAGCCGGTCCCAGGACGAGATCACGGTCCGCCCCTCGATCGGCTGGCGGGTGAGCCGGAGCGCGGATGCCTGCACGGTCTTGAGGGTTGCGATCGCCGCGGCGCCGATCCCGGGGACCTTGGCGAGATCGGCGGGATCGGCGGCGAGCACGTCGGCGAAGCCGCCGAAGCGGTCGATCAGCCGCTTCGCTAGCGGCTTCATCTCCTTGCGGGGCTGGGCGGGGAAGAGCAGGAGCTCGAGGAGCTCGTAGTCGGCGAGCGCGTCCGGCCCGCCTTTCAGGAGCCGCTCCCGCAGCCGCTGGCGGTGGCCCAGGTAGTGCGGAGCCTCTTCGGTCATGGGCACTACTAGGCGTAGGGCGGGCGGGTGTGGCCCGCGGGCGAGAGGGTGAACACCTCGCAGCCCGTGGCGGTCACGCCCACCGTGTGCTCGAACTGGGCCGAGAGCGACTTGTCGCGCGTGACCGCGGTCCACTTGTCGTCGAGAATCTTCACCTCGGGCTTGCCGGCGTTGATCATCGGCTCGATGGTGAAGAACATGCCCTCCTTCAGCACCAGCCCCTCGCCCGGCCTGCCGAAGTGGAGCACGTTTGGCGGCTCGTGGAACTTGCGGCCGATGCCGTGGCCGCAGAAGTCGCGCACCACCGAGAAGCGGTGCAGCTCGACGTAGGACTGGATGGCGTGGCCGACGTCGCCGAGGGTGGCCCCCGGGCGCACCGCCGCCACCCCCAGCATCAGCGCCTCGTAGGTCACGTCCATCAGGCGCTGGGCCTTGAGCCGCGGCCGGCCGGCGACGAACATGCGGCTGGAGTCGCCGTGCCAGCCGTCGAGCACCACGGTCACGTCGATGTTGAGGATGTCGCCGTCGTCGAGACGCCTGGGGCCGGGGATGCCGTGGCAGACGACGTGGTTGACCGAGGTGCAGATCGCCTTGGGGAAGCCGCGGTAGCCGAGGGGGGCGGGGACCGCGCCGTGGCCGACGATGAACTCGTGGCACAGCCGGTCGAGCTCCTCGGTGGTCACGTCGGGCCGCACGTGTGGGATGATGAAGTCGAGCGTCTCCGCCGCCAGCCGTCCCGCGCGGCGCATGCCGGCGAAGTCCTCCGCCGGGTGGAGGGTTATCTCGGCCGTGCGTCCGGCGCCGAGGTCGCGTTCCATGTTCGGCATGGGTTCGACGATGTTGCCTCCGGCGTTCACGGGTCGGCGCGCCGACCCCGGCTCCCGATCCCCGTTCTCAATCGGCCGCGAGCGCTAGCGGCACCGGACCGTCGACCTCGATGCCCGCCAGCGTCACCCGGCAAGAATAGCATATCGCCTCGACGCCTGCGGCGAGCGCGCGCCGCATCGCCGCGTCATAGACCGGGTCGATGTCGCTGGCAACCTTGAAGCGCGCGCAGTCGCCCCGCTGGATCAGGAACAGGGTGAGCGCCCGGGCTCCCGCCGCGGCCATGCGCCGAAGCTCGGTCAAGTGCTTCGCGCCGCGCGCGGTGGGGGCGTCGGGAAACTCGGCGAAGGCGCCCCGCTTCAGGTGCACGTTCTTGACCTCGACGTAACAGGGCGCGCGCCCCCGCTCCTCGAGCAGGAGGTCGATGCGCGAGTTCGTCCCGTAGCGGACCTCGCGGCGAAGCCCGCCATAGCCGCGAAGCTCGCGGATCGCGCCGGCGCGGATGGCCTCCTCGACGATCGCGTTGGGGCGGGCGGTGTTGATGCCGACCAGGGCGCCCTCGGCGCGCACTAGCTCCCAGGAGTAGGCGAGCTTCCGCGCCGGATTCGTCGCCCGCGAGAGCCACACCTCGCTCCCCGGCTCGGCGAGCCCGGTCATGCTCCCCGGGTTGGCGCAGTGGGCGGTGACCTCGGCCCCGTCGGCGAGCCGCACGTCGCTCAGGAACCGCTTGTAGCGGCGAAGGAGCCGGCCGCCGACGAGGGGGGCGGAGAAGCGCATGGGACCAGCCTAGTGGATCAAAGCAAACAGATGGGTCCCGCCGCCTTTGTCATCGTCACCCCGGCCGAGCGAAGCGAGAGCCGGGGTCCAGAGGGCCAGCGTCGGCCTAGCCCCCGGGTCGCGCGGCTTCGCCGCTTGCCCGGGGTGACGAGCGAATGCGTACGCGCCGGGTCTCATCCGTCAGACTCTCGCCACTAGCAGGCGGGCGCCGCCCTGTCCGTCGGGCTCGCCCTCGCCGCCGCGCTCTCAGCCCGACCGGCCGGGCGCCGGCCTCGCCGGCGGCGCGGGCGCGGCCGGCGGACCGGGCACCAGGAAGGGCTCGTTGGCACCCCTGAGAAGGAGGATGCTCACCCGGCGATTGGCCGGAGCCGCGGGCTCGTTCGGCACCAGGAGTTGGGTCGCGGCCGCGCCCGAGACGAGCGAGAAGCGATCCTCCTTCACGCCCGCCGACACCAGCGCGAGCCGGCTGGCGTTGGCCCGCTCGAGCGAGAGCTCCCAGTTGCTGCGGTTGCGGCCGCCGACGAAGGGCGTGGCGTCGGTGTGCCCGGTGATCGAGATCTTGTTCGGGATGTCCTTGATGGCGCCGGCGACGGCGGCGAGGATCTCCTGCGTGTAGTCGTACATGGTCGCCCCGCCGAGCGGGAACATCGGCCGGTTGTCGCGATCGACGAGCTGGATCCGCAACCCCTCGGACGTCTGCTCGATGATCAGGTGCGAGGCCAGGCCGCGCAGTTCGGCCGACTGGGCGAGCGCCTCGCGCAGGCGGCGCTCGGCCTCGTCGAGCCGCGGCTTGGCCGGCTGGGTCTCGGTCAGGATCGGGGCGGCGAGGCCGCTCGCCTCGGACGAGGGGCCCTGCTGCTGGGGCGCGACCGAGCCCTCGAGGGTGCCGCGCACCTCGCGCTCGCGCCCGGTGAAGCTCTCGGTGGCGCCCGGAGCCTCGCGCGGGCTCAGCCCGCCCGCCTTCAGGTTGCCTTGCTCGGCGAACTGGGTGCCGCCGAGAATCTGGCCGGCGCCGCTGACGCTGCTCTGGGTCAGCGCGGTCGGGGTGAAATAGTCGGCGATGCCCTTCTTCTGCTGGGCGTTGGTCATGCCCAGGATCCAAAGCAGCAGGAAGAAGGCCATCATCGCGGTCACGAAGTCGGCGTAAGCGACCTTCCACGCCCCGCCGTGGTGCCCTTCGTGGCCGTGCTTCTTCTTTTTCTTGATGATGGTCGCTTCTTCGTGCATCGCGACCTCCGCTCAGAACTTCGGCACCTGTCCGACCGCCTGCTCGACCTCGTCGAACCGCGGCCGCACGCCGCTCTCCAGCATCTTGCGGCCGAACTCGATGGCGATCGCCGGAGGATAGCCCTGCAGGCTCGCCAGCAGCACCCCCCGGATGCACTGCAGGTAATGCTTCTCCTCGTCGAAGATGGCCTGGAGCTGGCGGGCGATCGGACCGACGAATCCGTAGGAGAGGAGCACCCCGAGGAAGGTGCCGACCAGCGCCGCGCCGATCAGCCCGCCCAGTTTCTCCGGCGGCTCGTTGATCGCCCCCATGGTCTTGATCACCCCGAGCACGGCGGCGACGATTCCGAGCGCCGGCAGGCTCTCGGCCATGTTGGTGAGCGCGCCGGTGATGTGCTTGTGCTCGCGCTCGTGGGTTTCGAGCTCCTCGTCCATGATCGCCTCGACCTCGTGCGGGTTCTTGGTTCCGAGCGTCATCAGGCGCAGGTAGTCGCAGAGGAAGATCACCGCCGTATGGTTGCCGCGGAACTTGGGAAAGTGGGCGATGATCGCGCTCTCGAACGGGTTCTCGAAGTGCGGCTCGAGGGCGACGTTGCCCTTGCTCTGGCCGAGGCGGAAGATGGCGTATAGGACGCTCAGGAGCTCGACATAGGCCTCCTTGTTGTAGCGCGCGCCGCGCAACAGCAGGCCGAGCGACTTCATCGACTTGATTACCACCGGCAGCGGGGTGGCGATCACGAAGGCGCCGACCGCGGAGCCGCCGATGATGAGCAGCTCGAAGGGCTGGACGAGGACTTGAAGGTGCCCGCCGAGGGCGGTGTAACCGCCGAGCACGGAGGCGAACACGATCACGACACCGACGAAGAACAGCATGGCGCATTGACCGCGGCGGTTGCTAACGACAGCGGACCGGCCCGTGCCGGAATGTCCCCGCGAACGGCGCAGCCGATGCGGGCTTCACGGTCCCTTGCGATCTCCGCGGCATCGGCCGCAGCTCCCGTGCCTGCCACCGTCACATGCCGGGCGGCGGACGCACGAGTCCGCGCCCCGGTTGCGCAATATAGGCGGCCCGTGCCCGGCCGGGAAGGGGCTGGCGCCCCGCGCTCAGGTCCGGCGCTCGGGGTCGGCGGGGCCGGCGCGCTCGCCGGCGGCGCGCTCCTCGCTCCCCAGCGCCTCGGCAAGGCGCGTGCGCGCGCTCCCCGGCCTGAGCGGGCGGGGCTGCGAGGGATCGGGCGCCCAGCCGGTGAGATAGAGCACCTGGAAGGTCGCCGGCACGCGCCCGTCCGCGCTGGCGAAGCGCGCGCGGTAGAGGCCGGCGGCGCGGAGCAGCGTCGCCCGGCGGCTGAAGGTCCGCCGGCGCCCGGCCGCGGCGTTGGCCTCGCCCATCGCCCGGAGCTCGGCCATGAGGTCGAGCGGATCGGCGTAAGAAACCGTCAGGGTGTCGGCGTCGGCCACCGGCAGCGCGAACCCGGCCCGCTGAAGGAGCGCCGCCGCGTCGCGCAGATCGGCGAGGGGCGAGACCCGGGGCGAGGCCCCGCCTTCCACCTCGGCCTCGGCCTCGAGGAGCGCGCGGCGGAGCTCCCTCAGCGTTTCCCCGCCCAGCATCGCGGCGAGGAACAGCCCGTCGGGCCTGAGCGCCATCCGGGCCTGGATCAGGGCCCCCGGAAGGTCGTTCACCCAGTGCAGGCTGAGGCCGCCGACGATCAGGTCGAAGGAGGCGGGGCGAAAGGGGAGGAGCTCCTCGTCGGTGGCCAGAACCGGCCCGGCCTGGCCGGCCGCGGCCCGGGCCCGGGCGGCGAAGGCGGGCGAGAGGTCGCACATCACCACCCGCTCGATCCCCTTGCGGCCCACGAGCTTCTGCCCGAGCCGGCCGTCGTGGCAGCCGAGCGCGAGGGCCAGCGGGAAGCTTCGCCTCACGTCGTCGACCCGGTCGGCGAGGCGCTCGGCCACCTCCTCGACCAGGAAGGCGGCGCCGGCGAAGCGCGCCGCCGCCCGGTCGCGGTGCCGGCGGACGGCGCCGCGGTCGAAGACGGCCAGGCCCTCGGGAACGCGCTCTCCCTCCATCAGCCCCAATATGGTCCCGAGTTGAGGGATGTCGATCCCGCCGCTAACATGTCCCCCCGCGCACGAGAGGGATGAGGGATGTCATGAGCGTCGCCGAACAACGCAGGCAGGCGGTGGCCGAGACGATCGGCCGGATTCGCCGGATCGAGGCCGAGCACGGGGTGACCCGCGCCGCGCTCGACAGGATCAAGGCGGCGCTGCTCGACCTCGCCGCCCGCGACGAGCTCTTTCCGCTCGCCGACTTCCCTCCGCCCAAGGGCAAGGGCGACACCGGCAACCGATACCTCCTCTCCGAGGACCCGGACCGGCGCTTCGCGCTCTACCTCAACAGCCTGCTTCCGGGCAAGAAGACGAACCCCCACGATCACACCACCTGGGCGGTTGTGGTGGCCGTGGACGGCGAGGAGATTAACCGCGTCTACGAGCGGACCGACGACCGCCGGGCCGAGGGCAAGGCGTCGCTCAGGCAGGTCAAGGAGGTGGTGGTCAGGCCCGGCGCCGGGATCGCCCTCATGCCCGAGGACATCCACGCGATCGAGGTGACCGGGAGCCGGCCGACCCGGCACCTGCACATGTACGGCCGGGCGCTGGAGACTCTGGACAGGCGCGTCGGCTACGACCTCGAGACCGGCACCTACGTGCCCTACAACAAGACCCAGATGAAGCCCTCGCTCCGCACCTCCTGACGGCCGCCCGCCGATGGCGCCGACCCTGGAGCCCCGGGCCGTCAAGGAGAGGCTCCGCGACGGCGCCGAGATCGCCCTCCTCGATCCGCGCGAGGAGGGCGAGTTCGCCGAGGGCCATCTCCTGTTCGCGAGCAACCTGCCCTTGAGCCGGCTCGAGCTCCGGGCCAGGGCTCTGGTGCCGCGGAAATCCACCCCGATCGTCGTCTGCGACGGGGGCGGGGGCCTGGCCGAGCGGGCGGCGGCCGCGCTCGCCGGGCTCGGCTACGCCGAGGTGACGGTCCTGGCCGGCGGCACGCCCGCCTGGCGGCGGGCCGGCTACGTGCTGTTCTCGGGGGTGAACGTCCCCAGCAAGGCGTTCGGCGAGTTCGTCGAGCACCACTACCGCACGCCCTCGATCTCGGCCGCCGAGCTGAAGGCGATGATGGACCAGGGGGAGCGGCTGGTGATCCTCGATTCGCGCCCGATCGAGGAATTCCGCAACATGAGCATCCCGGGCGCGATCGACGTGCCGGGAGGCGAGCTGGTCTACCGGGTGGGCGACCTCGCGCCCGACCCGGCGACGACGGTGGTGGTGAACTGCGCCGGGCGCACCCGCAGCATCATCGGCGCCCAGTCGCTGATCAACGCCGGCATCCCCAACCGGGTGGTGGCGCTGAGGAACGGCACCATGGGCTGGCATCTCGCCGGCCTCGCCCTCGATCGCGGCCAGGACCGGCGCTATCCCGAGGGGCGGCCGGCCTCGCTCGCCGCCGCCCGCGCCGCGGCCGGGCGGGTGGCCGAGCGCTTCGGCGTCGGCCGGATCGACCTCGCCACCCTCGCCCGCTGGCAGGACGAGGCCGAGCGGCGCACCCTCTATCTCGTCGACGTGCGCGATCCGGCCGAGTACCGGCGCGCGCACCTCCGCGGCTCGCGCCCGGCGCCGGGTGGCCAACTGGTGCAGACCACCGACCAGGTGATCGGCGTGCGGGGCGCCCGCGTGGTGCTGGTCGACGACACCGGGGTGCGCGCGACCATGACCGCGCACTGGCTCAAGCAGATGGGGATCGCCGAGGTCTACGTGCTCGACGGCGGGCTCGACGACGAGACGCTCCTGGAGGCGGGCGAGTGGGTGGCGCCCGCGCCCGAGCCGCCGGGCCCGCCCGCCCCCGAGATCGCCCCTGGCGCGCTCCGGGCGGCGCTCGGCCGGGGCGAGGCGGCGGTGCTTGACCTCGGCTTCAGCCGGGCCTACCGCCGGGGCCACATCGCCGGCGCGAGTTGGGCCGTGCGCGGCCGGATCGCCGCCACCGCGGGCCGGCTGCCCCAGACCGGGGCCCTCGTCCTCGCCTCCTGTGACGGCCGGCTCGCCCGCTTCGCGGTCCCCGAGGTCCGAGCCCTCACTCGCGCCGAGATCACGGTCCTGGCCGGGGGCACGCGGGCGTGGCAGGCGGCCGGGCTTCCCCTCGAGGCGAACCGCACGGTCCCGCCCGACGAGGCGTGCGTCGACGTGTTCCTGCGTGCCTACGACCGCAACAGCCGGATCGAGGAGAAGATGAACGAGTACCTCTCCTGGGAGGTTGACCTCGTCGAGCAGATCGCGGCCGACGGCGACGCGCGCTTCGGCGCGCCGGCCGCCTGAGGCGCGTCCCCGGCGGCGGCCGGCGAGGCGGAACGCGGCGCGGAGGGGCGGATGATCGGGCGCGGCCTGTGGCAGGCGGCGGCCCACCGTGCCGGTCGGGCGCTGGACCTGGTGCTGCCGCCGCAATGCCTCAAATGCGGCGCCATCGTCGAGGAACCGGGCTCGCTCTGCGCCGACTGCTGGCGCGGGCTCTCGTTCATCGCCCCGCCGCTCTGCGCCGCCTGCGGGGTGCCCTTCGCCTTCGAGGTCGGCGAGGGCGCGCTCTGCGGCGCCTGCGTCGCCCGCCCGCCCGCCTATCGCCGGGCCCGCTCGGTGATGGTCTACGACCAGGGCTCGAAGGGCCTGGTGCTGGCCTTCAAGCACGCCGACCGCACCGACGCCGCGCCCGCCTTCGCCCGCTGGATGATGCGGGCGGGCGAGTCGCTCCTCGCCGGGGCCGAACTGGTCGTGCCGGTGCCGCTCCACCGCTGGCGCCTGCTCGGCCGGCGCTACAACCAGGCGGCGCTCCTGGCGATGGCGCTGGCGCGGCTTGCGCTTCGGCCCTGTCTTCCCGATCTGCTGCTGCGCCGGCGGGCGACCCCGGCGCTCGGCGGGCTCGGGCGCGACGAGCGCCGCCGCGCGCTCGCCGGCGCCTTCGCGCTCAATCCGCGCCACCGCCGGCCCGGACGCGAGGCGGCCTGGCGCGGGCGCACGCTCCTCCTCGTCGACGACGTGCTCACCACCGGCGCGACCGTCGAGGCCTGCGCCGAGGTCCTGCTCGCCGCAGGGGTGGAGGCGGTGGACGTGCTCACCTTGCAGCGGGTGGTCGCTCCCGGCGGATGAGCCCCCGTCCTTGGCAAGCCGCCGCATCCCGAGTATGACGGACAGGGACATGGGTCCGGGGCCGCGCCCCGGAGACGCATCGGCCGGAAACGGCCCCGGCAGTGCCGTGCAGGCCCGCCGACCGCGAAGGGGGGGATTGCGGATGTCCGACGCCACCCGTACGACCGCCGTCGCCCTTGGCGGACCGGCCGCGCCGGAGCTTCCCGACTACCTGGTGAATACCTATGCCTGGGCGTATCTCCGCCCGGCGAGCCTCATCGTGCTCGACAACGCGGCGGTGGTGAGCGCCATCCTCTGGGGCAACTACGGCCGGCTCAAGCGGGCGGCGCTGGCCGAGATCGGGCCCGGGCGGAAGGTGCTGCAGGCGGCCTGCGTCTACGGCGGCTTCTCGGCCGACCTCGCGCGCCGGGTAGGGCCGAATGGCCGGCTCGACGTGCTCGACATCGCCCCCATCCAGGTCGAGAACTGCCGGCGCAAGCTGGTCGGGATCGGCCAGGCGCGCGCCCGCCTCGGCGACGCGGCCACGCCCGGGGGCGGGCCCTACGAGGCCATCTGCTGCTTCTTCCTGCTCCACGAACTGCCCGAGCACTACCGCCGGGCGGTGGTCGATGGGCTGCTGGACTGCGTGGCGCCCGGGGGCAGGGCGGTGTTCGTCGATTACCACCGACCGCACCCCGCGCATCCCCTTAACCCACTGATGCGCTTTGTCTTTCGCTGTTTCGAGCCCTATGCCGCGGGGCTGATCGAAAGCGAGGTCGCGGGCTTCGCCTCGCGCCCGGAGCCGTTTCGCTGGCGCAAGGAAACCTATTTCGGCGGGCTCTACCAGAAGGTCGTGGCCGAACGCAGGTGAGCGGCGGGGTGGCCCCGCGCGGGCCTCTTTTCCGCGCCGCCGGGGCATCCTATATGTTCGTTCGACCGCATATTGCTCCCCCCCCCACGGCTCCTGCACACGGACCCCCCCGGCCATGGCGCGCGTCGAGATCTATGCCACCGACTGGTGCCCCTATTGCGTCCAGGCGAAGAGGCTTCTCGCCGCCAAGGGGGCCGCGTTCGAAGAGATCGCGCTGATGCGCGAGCCCGAGCGGATGGACGAGATGATCGCCCGCGCGAACGGGCGCCGGACGGTGCCCCAGATCTTCGTCGACGGGCGCCACATCGGCGGCTGGGAGGAGCTCCATGCGCTGGAGCGCGCCGGCGGGCTCGACCCGCTCCTCGCCGGCGCCGCGTGAGCGCGAGGCGCGTCCGGGCCGGCCCGCAGCATGCGTATTTCGGTCGCCCGCGCCTGGATGTAAGATAGGAGCCCTGGGGACGAGCATGAGAGGACCCGCGCGGTGATCGTCTACAGCCTCAGATGCGCCAACGATCACGTCTTCGAGGCTTGGTTCCGCGACAGCGCCGCCTATGACCGGCAGGCGGCGACGCGCACGGTCGTCTGTCCCTACTGCGGCTCGAAGCGGGTGGGCAAGGCGCCGATGGCGCCGCGCCTGGCCAAGGGCGCGAGCGAGCCGCCCTCGGCCCCTGCCGCCGACAAGAAGGACGAGCGGTCGGAACTCTACCGCGAGGCGCGGCGAATCCTCACCGAGCTTCGCCGGCACGTCGAGACCCACTGCGACTACGTCGGCAGCCGCTTCGCTGAGGAGGCGCGCAAGATCCATTACGGCGAGACCAAGAAGCGCGACATCTACGGCGAGGCGAGCCCCAAGGAGGCGGGCGACCTGAAGGACGAGGGGATCGAGTTCCAGCGCATCCCCTGGCTGCCGCGCACCGACTCCTGACCGCCGGCGGCCCTCCGCCCCCCAGCCTCGCTATCCCCCCGGCGCGGCCTCGCGCACCGCGTAGGCCATGTAGTTCACGTCCGCGTCCCCGGCGAGGCGCCAGGAATCGGTCATCGGGCTGTAGACGACCCCCGACACCTCGCGCAGCCGGAGCCCGTGGCGGGCGAGGCCCTCGCCGAGCTCGGACGGGGTGACGAACCTCCGCCAGTCGTGGGTGCCGACGGGCAGCCAGCGGAGCACGTACTCGGCCCCGATCTTGGCCAGCAGCAGCGACTTGAGCGTCCGGTTGAGGGTGGCGAGCACGAGCGCTCCTCCCGGACGGACCAGCCGGCCGAGGGCGGCGAGGAAGGCGTCGGGCTCGGCCACGTGCTCGATCACCTCCAGGCTCACCACCGCATCGAAGGGTGCGCCGGAGCCGGCGGCGACCTCGGCCGCCAGGTCCTCGGGGGCGAGGGCGCGGTAGGCGATGGCGAGGCCCGCCTGGCGCGCGTGCAGGGCCGCCACGGCCACGGTCGCCGCCGCGGCGTCGATCCCGGTGACCCGGGCGCCGAGGCGGCAGAGCGGCTCGGCGATCAGCCCCCCCCCGCAGCCGACGTCGAGGAGCGAGAGGCCGGCGAGCGGCGCCGGCCCCTCGGCCTCGCGCCCGAAGTGGCCGGCGAGCCGGTCGCGGACGTAGCGGAGCCGGACCGGGTTCAGCCGGTGGAGCGGCCGCAGCGGGCCGCGCGGGTCCCACCAGCTGGCGGCGAGGTCCGCGAAGCGCGCCACCTCGGCGGCGTCGGCGGTCGGGCCGGGGCCGGCGTGCGGGCCTTCGGTTGCTGTGGCGCGGCGGGCGGCCATCGGCTCCTCGCATCGATTCGGCTCGCGCCGCGGGGCGGGGTTGCCGGCCCGCGGTCGAGGGAGTATGAGTACCGACGATCCTCGAGGCAACGGCCCGCGGCTGTCGACGGCGGCGACTCCCTCTTTCATGGCCCTCATCGTCCAGAAGTTCGGCGGCACCTCGGTCGCCGACATCGATCGGATCAAGGCGGTCGCCCGCCGGGTGAAGGTCGAGGTCGACGCCGGCAACCGGGTCGTCGTCGTGGTTTCGGCGATGGCCGGGGTGACCAACCAGCTCGTCGCCCATACGCGCGCGGTGGCCGCGCTCCACGATGCCCGCGAGTACGACACCGTGGTCTCCTCGGGCGAGCAGGTGTCGGTGGGGCTGCTGGCGATCGCGCTGCAGGAGCTGGGCGTCCCGGCGCGCTCGTGGCTCGGCTGGCAAATCCCGATCCGCAGCGACGGCGCCCACGGCAAGGCGCGGATCGAGTCGATCGAGACCGCCGAGCTCGCGCGGCGCCTCGCCACTGGCCAGGTGCCGGTGGTGGCGGGCTTCCAGGCCCTCGGCCCCGACAACCGGGTCACCACGCTGGGGCGCGGCGGGTCCGACACCTCGGCGGTGGCGCTGGCGGCGGCGCTCAGGGCGGATCGCTGCGACATCTTCACCGACGTCGACGGCGTCTACACCTCCGACCCGCGCATCGTTGCCAAGGCTCGCAAGCTGGATAGAATCACTTACGAGGAGATGCTGGAGATGGCGTCGCTCGGCGCCAAGGTGCTGATGACCCGCTCGGTCGAGCTGGCGATGAAGTACCGGGTTCCGCTCCAGGTCCGCACCAGCTTCGCCGACGCGCCCGGGACCCTGGTGGTCGATGAGGAAGGAATCGTGGAACACGCACTGGTCAGCGGCATCGCCTACAGCAGGGACGAGGCGCGGATCACGCTGGTGGGGGTGGCGGACCGCCCCGGGGTGGCCGCCGGGCTGTTTGGCCCGCTCGCCGAGAACAGCATCAACGTCGACATGATCGTCCAGAACGTCTCCCACGACGGGACCAAGACCGACCTCACCTTCACCGTCGGGCGCGCCGACCTCGATCGCGCCGTCGCCCTGCTGGAGACGCTGCGCGGCGAGATCGGCTACGCCCGCCTCTTGACCGACGACAAGGTGGCGAAGGTGTCGGTCGTCGGCGTCGGCATGCGCAGCCACGCCGGCGTCGCCCAGCGCATGTTCAAGACTCTGGCGGAGAAGGGGATCAACATCCTCGTGATCTCGACCTCCGAGATCAAGGTCAGCGTGCTCATCGCCGAGGAATACACCGAGCTCGCCGTACGGGCCCTGCATGCCGCCTATGGACTCGATGCCCCGTGAGGGCATCCCCGCCGATTCCGACCGCGAGGCCCGGGCCCGCGGTCGGCTCGCGGCGCTGTGGCGCCGTGGGCGCGAGTTCCTGGGCACCGAGATCGCGATCATGGGCGGGGCGATGTCGTGGGTGTCCGAGCGCTACCTCGTCTCGGCGCTGTCCAACGCCGGCGCCTTCGGGGTGATCGCCTGCGGCTCGCTCGGGCCCGATCAGCTCGCCGAGGAGATCGCCGCCACCGCGGCGATGACCAGGCGCCCCTTCGCCGTCAACCTCATCACCCTCCATCCCGAGATCGAGCGCCTGATGGCGGTCTGCGCCGAGCAGCGGGTCGGCCACGTGGTCCTCGCCGGGGGGTTGCCGCGCGGCGAGTGGATCCGGCGGATCAAGGACTCCGGCGCCAAGGTGATGTGCTTCGCTCCGGCGCTTCCCATCGCCCGCAAGCTGGTCAAGCTCGGGGTCGACGCCCTGGTCATCGAGGGCTCGGAGGCGGGCGGGCACACCGGCCCGGTCTCGACCGGCGTGCTCGCCCAGGAGATCCTGCCCGAGGTCGCCGAGGTGCCGGTATTCGCTGCCGGCGGCATCGGCCGCGGCGAGGCGGTGCTTGCTTACCTCGAGATGGGCGCCGCCGGCTGCCAGCTCGGGACCCGCTTCGTCTGCGCCACCGAGTCGATCGCGCACCCCGAGTTCAAGAAGGCGTTCATCCGCGCCTCGGCCCGCGATGCCGTGCTCTCGGTCCAGCTCGACCCGCGCTTCCCGGTGATCCCGGTGCGGGCGCTGGCCAACGACGGGACCAAGGCGTTCATCGAGACCCAGCGGCGCGTGATCGAACGCTTCACCGCCGGCGAGATCGACCAGCGGGCGGCCCAGCTCGAGATCGAGCACTTCTGGGCCGGCGCGCTTCGGCGGGCGGTGATCGACGGCGACGTGAGGAACGGCTCGCTCATGGCCGGGCAGAGCGTGGGTCTGGTGACCGCGGAGCAGCCGGTGGCCGAGATCCTGGCCGAGATCGTCGGCCAGGCGGTGGCGGCGCTCGTCCGGCGGGCGCGGGCGGAGGGCGGCGCCGGGTCGGGTGGGGGGTAGCGATGGCCGAGGAGCTGCGACGCTCGCGTGCCGGCCCGGTCCGCTCCCGGCGGCTGTTGCGCCATGTGCGCGACGTGATGGCGGGGCCGGGCTCGGGGCAGAGCCGGCTCAACGAGGTCGTGCGCACCATCGCCGCCGACATGGAGGTCGAGGTCTGCTCGGTCTACGTCATGCGCCCCGGCGACCTCCTCGAGCTGTTCGCCACCGAGGGGCTCAGGCCCACCGCGGTGCGTCGCACCCGGCTCAGGGTCGGCGAGGGCGTGGTCGGGACCATCGCCGCCGAGGCCCGCCCCTACAACCTGCCCGAGGCGGCCCTGCACCCGAGCTTCGCCTCCCGGCCCGAGACCGGCGAGGAGGCCTACCACTCGATGCTGGGCGTGCCGATCCTCCGCGGCGGGGTGGTGATCGGCGTGCTCGCGGTGCAGAGCCGCCAGCGGCGCATCTATCCGGCGGCCGAGGTCGAGGCCCTGCAGACCGCGGCCATGGTCCTGGCCGAGCTCGTCGCCGGGGGCGAGCTGGTCAGCCGTGACGAGTTCCGCCCGACCGCGGCCAGCCCCCTGCGGCCCGAGCGCTACGACGGCCTCGCCCTCAGCCCGGGGCTGGCCATGGGGGCGGCGGTGCTGCACCAGCGCCGGCTCGGCATCCGCGAGATGGTGGCCGAGGACCCGGAGGCCGAACTCGAGCGCCTGAACGAAGCGGTGACGCGCATGCACCGCGCCCTCGACGACCTCCTCGTCTCGGCCGACCTGGGGACGAGCGGGGCGCCGCGCGACGTGCTCGAGACCTTCCGCATGTTCGCCGAGGATACGGGCTGGCTCGATCGCATCGCCGAGGCGATCCGCTCCGGCTTCACCGCCGAGGCGGCGGTGCAGAAGGTGCACGAGGACATGCGCGCCCGCCTGGCCCAGGTCTCGGACCCCTACCTGCGCGAGCGCCTGCACGACTTCGACGATCTCGCCAATCGGCTGCTCAGGCACCTTTCCGGCGAGCACGGCCCGACCGTCCGCGCCGACCTTCCCGAGCAGTTCATCCTCGTCGCCGGCAACCTCGGGCCGGTGGAGCTCCTCGACTACGACCGCGGCAACCTCAAGGGCGTGGTGCTCGAGGAAGGCTCGACCACCGCCCACGCCACCATCCTCGCCCGCGCCCTCGACATCCCGGTGGTCGGGCGCGTGCACAACGTCCTCGCCAACGTCGAGCCGGGGGACCGGGTGATCGTCGACGGCGACCGCTCGCAGGTCTTCATCCGCCCCGCCGACGAGGTCGCCGAGTCCTTCGAGCAGGCGCTCAAGGCGCGGGCCGATCGGCGCGCCGCCTATGCGGCGATGCGCGACCTGCCGGCCGAGACCCGCGACGGGGCGCGGGTCGCGCTCTACCTCAACGCCGGCCTGTCGGTCGACCTGGCGGCGCTGGCCGAGACCGGGGCCGAAGGCGTCGGCCTCTACCGCACCGAGATCCCGTTCATGGCCCGCTCGGCCTATCCGGGCGTCGACGACCAGGCCGAGATCTACCGCGAGATCCTCGACGCGGCGGGCGAGAAGCCGGTCCTTTTCCGCACCCTCGACATCGGCAGCGACAAGTCGCTTCCCTACTGGGGCCTGCGCGGCGAGGAGAATCCGGCGATGGGCTGGCGGGCGATCCGGGTCAGCCTCGATCGGCCGCTGATGCTGCGCCAGCAGTTCCGCGCTCTGGTGCGGGCGGCGGCGGGGCGGCCGCTCTCGGTGATGTTCCCGATGGTCGCGCATGTGAGCGAGTTCATCGCCGCGCGCCGGCTGTTGTGGCGCGAGGTGGAGCGCGAGCGCGCCGCGGGCGTGCCGGTGCCGGAGCCCTTGCGCGCCGGGGTGATGTTCGAGGTGCCGGCGCTCGCCTGGCAGCTACCGGAGCTGCTCGCCCGCGCCGACTTCGTCTCGGTCGGCACCAACGACCTCCTCCAGTTCCTCTACGCCAGCGACCGCTCCAACCCCAGCGTCGCCGATCGTTACGATCCGCTGTCGCCGCCGGTGCTGGCCCTCCTGCGCTCGGTGGTCGAGCACTGCGCCGCCGCCCGGGTGCCCTTGAGCCTGTGTGGCGAGGCGGCCGGGCGCCCGATCGAGGCGATGGCGCTCATCGGCATCGGCTTTCGCAGCATTTCCATGCCGGCACCCGGTATTGGCCCAGTAAAAACCATGATCCGGAGCCTCGAACTGGGCCCCTTGGAGCAATATCTAAAAACACTTTACAACTTGCCGGACCACAGCCTTCGGGAGAGAATTCGGGCCTTCGCGGTCGATCATGGAGTCACAATTTAAAGAACCATTGCATTTCGTTGATTCTTTTTGTTTAATCATGGAGCCGGCTGGAGTCGGCCCCAGGGTCGGAACCGGCCGGGCATTGCGGGCATGGTAGCCCGGCCCGAGGCGGGCCGAGCCTTGGGGGGCCGGCCGGTTGGTGTGCTAAGGGCTGCCCGCCTGGGTTGTGAGATGATCGTCAACGGGTGAGGTTGGGCGGAAGTGTTGCACGACGGCTCGTTCAGGTCTCGCGACGATGACACGGCCGAGGCAGGCCCCGCTCCGGGCCCTGGCGTCGGCACCCTGCTGCGCGCGGCGCGGCTCAGATGCGGCCAGGAGATCGACGACGTCTCGGTCGTCCTGCGGATCCGCCCGGCCAACCTCGAGGCCATCGAGGAGGGCCGCTTCGAGGATCTCCCCGGACCCACCTACGCCGTCGGATTCGTCCGCGCCTACGCCGACCACCTCGGGCTCGACGCCGACGAGGTGATCCGCCGCTTCCGGGCCGACGTCGAGTCGGTCAACCGGAGGACCGAGCTGACCTTCCCGGCGCCGATGCCCGACAGCGGCGTGCCGCGCGGGGCGCTCCTCCTGATCGCGCTCCTCTTCGCCGGCGCCGTGTATGGCGGCTGGTACTACCTCTCTTCCGCCGGCCTCAGGCTGACCGATCTCGTGCCCCCGGTTCCCGAGCGTCTGCTTGCGGATCGGGCCGAGCCGGCATCGCCGCGGGCGGCGAGCGATCCCTCGGTGGCGGTGGCCGCCGAGGGCGGCGCCGACCGGGCCGTCCCGGCGGCGGCCGAGCCGGCCGGGGCCGTGGGCGGGCCTGCCGGCAGGCAGGCTCCGGCCGCGGCCGGGGAGGCGGGCGATCCGCAGCCGGCGGCGACCCGCGTCGTTCTTGCCTCGCCGTCGAGCGCGGCCGAGGCGCCGCCGGCACGGGCGGTCCCCGCCGCCGGATCGGCGCCCGCGTCGTCCGAGCGCGACGTCCTCGCCGCCCTTCCCGTCGAAAGGCCCGAGTCGCGCGCCGACGGGGCCGAACGGGCGGCGCTGCCCGCCATCCCCCCGGTCCCCGCGGCGGGCGAGGCGACCCCGGGCAATCGCGTCTTCGGCACCACCGGGGCCTCGCGGATCGTGCTCCGCGCGACCTCCGACAGCTGGGTGCAGGTGCGCGACGCCGGCAACCTGCCGCTCGTGACCCGCATGCTCAGGGCCGGCGACAGCTACCGGGTGCCGGCGCAGAAGGGGCTGGTGCTGATCACCGGCAACGCCGGCGCGCTCGACATTCTGGTCGACGGGGAGGTCGTTCCACCGATCGGACCCGCGGGCGGCGTGCGCCGCGATGTGGCCCTCGACCCCGAGCTGCTCAAGAAGGGGCTGGCGAGCCGCCCGTAGCGGACGCCGTCGCCGCCGGCCTTCGCGCCGCCGTCCCGGGAGGCGCCCGGGCGGGGTGAGAGCGGTCGCTTTCCGTCCGGCCGGCGCTGCGCTATATAGCGCCCAGGCGCGGCGCCGAGGCGCGCCGCCAACGGATCGGGTACCCATGAGCCTGCGTCCCTATCAGAGGATCGAGCGCCGCAAGAGCCGGCAAATCCGCGTCGGCCGGGTGCCGGTCGGCGGCGACGCCCCGATCAGCGTCCAGACCATGACCAACACCCCGACGACCGACGTTGCGGCGACCATCGCCCAGGTCCAGGCGGCGGCGCGCGCCGGGGCGGACATCGTCCGCATCTCCTGCCCCGACCGCGAGAGCGCGCTGGCCCTTGCCCGGATCGTGCCCGAGGTTGCGGTTCCCATCGTCGCCGATATCCACTTCCACTACCGCCGGGCGATCGAGGCGGCCGAGTCGGGGGCCGCGTGCCTGCGCATCAACCCCGGCAACATCGGCTCGCGCGAGCGGGTGCGCGAGGTGATCCGGGCGGCCAAGGACCACGGCTGCTCGATGCGCATCGGGGTGAACGCGGGAAGCCTCGAGCGCGACCTCCTCGAGCGCTACGGCGAGCCCTGCCCCGAGGCCATGGTCGAGAGCGCGCTGAACCACATCCGGGCGCTCGAGGACAACGACTTCTTCGAGTTCAAGGTCAGCGTCAAGGCTTCCGACGTGTTCCTCGCGGTCGCTGCCTACCAGCAGCTCGCCGAGGCCTGCGACTATCCTCTGCACATCGGCATCACCGAGGCAGGGGGCCTGCGCACCGGCACCGTCAAGTCGGCGATTGGGCTGGGAAGCCTGCTCTGGGCGGGGATCGGCGACACCGTCCGGGTCTCGCTCTCGGCCGACCCGGTGGAGGAGGTGCGGGTCGGCTTCGAGCTCCTCAAGGCGCTCGGGCTCCGTCACCGCGGCGTCCGCGTCGTCTCCTGCCCTTCCTGCGCGCGCCAGGGCTTCGACGTGATCGAGACGGTGCGGGTGCTGGAGGAGCGGCTCGCCCACATCGCCACGCCGCTGACGCTGTCGATCATCGGCTGCGTGGTCAACGGCCCCGGCGAGGCGGCCTTCACCGACGTCGGCATCACCGGCGGCGGCAAGGGCGAGCACATGGTCTACCTGCACGGGGTCGCCGACCACAAGGTGCGCGACCGCGACCTCGTCGAGCACGTCGTCGCGCTGGTCGAGGCGAGGGCAGCCGAGATCGAGGCCAAGGGCGGCGAGGGAACCGCTTCGGCCGCGCTGGCGAGCGCCGCCGAG
Source organism: Pseudomonadota bacterium (assembly GCA_016202695.1). Classification (GTDB taxonomy): domain Bacteria; phylum Pseudomonadota; class Alphaproteobacteria; order JACQOE01; family JACQOE01; genus JACQOE01. The sequence goes on from JACQOE010000057.1 coordinate 31,854, forward strand.
TAACCGGCGCGGAGCGCATCCCGTGGCCGCCCTGCAGCCGGTGCGCGGCACCCGCGACCTCTTGCCCGAGGAGTGCCTGCGCCACCGCCACGTCCGCGAGAGCGCCCAGCGCGTTGCCGCCCTCTACGGCTATCAGGAGATCGCCACCCCGATCTTCGAGTTCTCCGAGGTGTTCGTGCGCACGCTGGGCGACACCTCCGACATCGTCACCAAGGAGATGTACACCTTCACCGACCGGGGCGGCGAGAGCGTCACGCTCCGGCCCGAGGGCACCGCCGGGGTGGCGCGCGCGGCGATCTCGGAGGGGCTGGTGCACGCCCTCCCGGTCAAACTCTTCTACGCCGGCCCGATGTTCCGCTACGAGCGCCCGCAGAAGGGGCGGATGCGCCAGTTCCACCAAGTGGGGGTCGAGCTCCTCGGCGTCGCCGAGCCGCTCGCGGACGTCGAGGTCGTGGCCATGGCCGCGCAGGTGCTCGAGGCCCTCGGCGTGCTCGCCCACATCACCCTCGAGCTCAACACGCTGGGCGACGGCGAGAGCCGTCGCGCCTACCGCGAGGCGCTGGTCGCGTATCTCGGCCGCTACCGCGACGATCTTTCCGAAGAGAGCCGCGCGCGCCTCGACCGCAACCCGCTCCGCATCCTCGACTCCAAGGACGAGGGCGACCGGCGGATCGTCGCCGGCGCGCCGCCGATCGATCGGTTCCTCACCCCCGCCGCGGCCGGGTTCTTCGCCGCCGTCTGCGCCGGCCTCGCGACGGCGGGCGTCGCCCATCGGGTGAGCCCGCGGCTGGTGCGCGGGCTCGACTACTACTGCCACACCGCCTTCGAGTTCACGACCCAGGCCCTCGGCGCGCAGGGCACCGTGCTCGCCGGCGGGCGCTACGACGGGCTGATCGAGGCGATGGGCGGCCCGGCCGTGCCCGGGGTCGGTTGGGCGATGGGGATCGACCGGCTGGCGATGCTGGTCGGCGAGCCGCCGGCGCCCGATCGCCCCGTCGCCGTGATCCCGATCGGGACCGCGGCCGAGGTCGAGGCGCTGCGGCTCGCCCAGGGCCTGCGCCGCGACGGCCTGCCGGTCGATCTCGGCTACCGCGGCAGCCTCAAGCGGCGCCTGGCGCGCGCCGACAAGGTCAACGCCCGCGCCGCGGTGCTTCTCGGCGAGGACGAGCTCAAGCGCGGGATCGCCACCGTCCGCGACCTCGATTCCGGGGCGCAGGCGCAAGTGCCCCTGGCCGAGGTCGAGGCGCATCTGCGCCGCCTCGTGCAAGGAGGACCGTGACCGACGCCGCTCCCTCGCTGGTGTTCCCGACCGAGCGCCTGGTGGTGGTGAGCGCCGGGCCGCGCTCCAGCCCGCTCGCGCTGCGCGAGGCGCTGTTCATGGAAGGCGACGAGCTTCCCCTGTTCCTCGCCCGCCTGCGCAAAGGGGGCGTGGCCCAGGCCGTGGTCGTCTCGACCTGCGACCGGACCGAGGTGCAGGCGGTGGAGGACGATCCCGCCCGGGCGGTCGAGGCCATCGTCGCCGCCCTCGCCGAGCGCTCCGGCCGCGTCGGCGCCGAGCTCCGGGCCGAGCTTTCGGTGCTCAGGGGGGCCGAGGCCGTCGGCCATGTCTTCGCGCTCGCCGCCTCGCTCGACAGCCTGGTCGTCGGCGAGCCGCAGGTCCTGGGGCAGATCAAGGAGAGCCACCGCGTCGCCGCCGCCTCGGGCATGGTCGGGCGCGGGCTCGAGACCCTGCTCCAGGGGGCCTATCAGGTGGCCAAGCGGGTGCGCAGCGAAACCGCGATCGGCGAGAAGCCGGTCTCGATCGCCTCGGCCGCGATCGGGCTCGCGCGCGATCTCTTCGGCGACATCGCCGGCCTCGCCGGCCTCGTGATCGGCGAGGGCGAGATGGGCGACCTCTTGGTCGAGGGCTTCCGCCAGGCCGGGCTCGGGCGGCTCGTCGCCACCGCGCCCGCGCCCGCCCGCGCCGCCGCCCTCGCCCGCCGGCTCGACTGCCACGAGGCGCCGTTCGAGGCCCTCGCCCGGGCTCTGGCCGAGGCCGACGTCGTGCTTTCGGCGGTCGGCAGCCGGCGCTACATCATCACCGTCGAGATGGTCGAGGCGGCGCTCAAGGCCCGCCGGCGGCGCCCGGTGTTCCTGGTCGACGGCGGCATCCCCGGCGACGTCGAGCCGGCGGTCGGCCGGCTGGAGGATGCCTTCCTCTTCGACCTCGCCGACCTCGAGAAGGCGGCCTGGGAGGGGCGGGCGGAGCGTGAGGCGGCGGCGCGCGAGGCCCGCGCCATCGTCGCGGCGGGGGTGGAGGCGTTCCTCCGCGGCCAGGCGGCGCGCGTGGCGGTGCCCCTGGTGAGCGCGCTCAGGAGCCACTTCGAGGCCGTGCGCCGGGACGTCCTGGCCGAGGGCGCGCGCGACCCCGAGGAGGCGACGCGGCGGCTCGTCAACCGGCTCCTGCACGCGCCCTCGGACGCGCTCCGCGAGCTGGCCGGCGGGGGAGAGGCGGAGGTCGCCTCCCTCGATGCGCTGGTCCGGCGGCTCTTCCGCCTGCGGGCCGAGGAGGCGGCGGCGGAGCCGGAGGGGCAGGCCGCCGATGCGGACGCGGCCGGGCCGCGGCGGAGGGACCAGGGGTGAGCCTGGAGGCGAAGCTCGACCAGCTCGTCCGCCGGCACGACGAACTCGCCCATGCCCTGGCCGAGCCGAAGGGGCTGGGCTCGGAGGGGTTCGCGCGCCTGTCGCGCGAGTACGCCGAGCTGACGCCCCTGATCGAGAAGGTGGCCGAGCTGAGGAAGACCCAGGCCGAGATCGCCGGGATCGAGCAGGTGATCGCCGAGGCGGGCCCGGACGCCGAGATGCGCGCGCTCGCCGAGGAGGAGTACTACCGGCTGAAGGAGCGACTGCCCGAGATCGAGCGGGCGCTCAAGCTCCTGCTGGTCCCCAAGGACGAGGCCGACGAGCGGAACGCCATCCTCGAGGTCCGCGCCGGCACCGGCGGCGAGGAGGCGGCCCTCTTCGCCGCCGAGCTCTTCCGCATGTACCAGCGCTACGCCGAGCGCCGCGGCTGGCGCTTCGAGGCGATGGCGGCGAGCGACACCGACATCGGCGGCTTCAAGGAGGCGATCGCCCTGGTCAGCGGCCGCGGCGTCTTCGCCCGGCTCAAGTTCGAATCGGGGGTGCACCGCGTGCAGCGCGTACCGGTGACCGAGTCCGGCGGGCGCATCCACACCTCGGCCGCGACCGTGGCCGTGCTGCCCGAGGCCGAGGAGGTCGACATCCGCATCGAGGACAAGGACCTCAGGATCGACGTCTTCCGCGCCAGTGGCCCCGGCGGCCAGTCGGTCAACACCACCGACAGCGCGGTGCGCGTCACGCACCTCCCCACCGGCATCGTGGTCTCGCAGCAGGACGAGAAGTCGCAGCACAAGAACAAGGCCAAGGCGATGAAGATCCTGCGCGCCCGCCTCTACGAGCGCGAGCGGGCCGAGCGCGAGGCCGCGCGCGCCGCGGCGCGCCGCAGCCAGGTCGGCAGCGGCGACCGCTCCGAGCGCATC
>JACQOE010000056.1 GCA_016202695.1 Pseudomonadota bacterium
AGTTCCTGCGCTGGAACTCGCGCACGCCGGTGGAGCTGGAGGGCGACGTCTACTCGCTCTGCGCCTGCAACGACGTCGGCTCCAGCCGGCTGGTCCAGATGATGTCGGAATTCTCCCTCGACGACCTGGACGGCCTCGCCGACTACATCCTCACCACCTCGCGCGAGGTGACGCTCGAGAAGATCCGCGCCCTGCCCGAGGGGACGTACCGCAACACGGTGACCATGGACGGCTACGAGCACGAGATCGACCTGGTCGCGGCGTTGACGGTGGCGGACGACGGGATCGAGGTCGACTACACCGGCACCTCGCCCTGCTCGGGCTACGGAATCAACGTGCCCCTGAGCTATACCCGCGCCTACACCTGCTTCGGGCTCAAGGTGGCGATCGCTCCCGACATCCCCAACAACCACGGCTCGCTCGAGCCCTTCCGCATCTCCGCCCCGGTGGGCTGCATCCTCAACGCGCAGCGGCCGTGGCCGACCATGGGCCGCCACCTGATCGGACAGATGCTCCCCGACGTGATGTTCGGCTGCCTGCATCAGATCATTCCCGGCCGGGTGCCGGCCGAGGGCGCGAGCTGCCTGTGGAACCCGCAGCTCCGCGGCGGCCCGTCGACGGTGGGAGCCGAGCACCCGCAGGCCAACAACATCATGACCCGCGACTTCGACATCGTCACCTTCAACAGCGGCGGCACCGGCGCGCGCCCCGCCAAGGACGGGCTCAACGGCATCGCCTTCCCGAGCGGGGTCCGGACCATGCCGGTGGAGGCGACCGAGAACGTGGCGCCCGTCGTCTTCTGGAAGAAGGAGCTCCGCCCCGACTCCGGAGGGCCCGGAAAGTTCCGCGGCGGCACCGGCCAGGTGATGCGGATCGGGGCGCACCGCGATGCCCCCTTTGCCGTGCTCGCCATGTTTGACCGCGTCCACCATGCGGCGCGCGGGCGCGAGGGGGGCCGGAACGGCCTCGCCGGCGGCGTGACCCTGGCGCGGTCGCGCAAGCCCCTGAACAACAAGGGCCGCCAGGTGGTTCCGCCGGGCGAGCGGCTGGAGCTCTCGCTTCCCGGCGGGGCCGGCTACGGCGATCCGCTGGAGCGCGACCCCGGGCGGGTGGCCGCGGACGTGAGGAACGGCTTGGTCACGGCCGAGGCCGCGCGGCGCGACTACGCCGTCGCGGTGAGCGCCGAGGGCCTGCTCGACGAGGCCGAGACCGGGCGGCTGCGGGCGGGCGCCCGCAGGGCGGCGGAGTAGCGATGGCCGCCCCGCCGGCCGAGGCGCCGGCGCGCTGCGACCTGGTCATCAGGGGCGGCGAGGTCATCGACGGCACCGGCGCGCCGCGCCGGCGCGCCGATCTCGCGGTCGCGGGCGAGCGCGTCGTCGCGATCGGGGATCTGGGGCGGACCGCCGGCGCGGTCGAGATCGACGCCTCGGGCCGGGCGGTCGCCCCCGGCTTCATCGACGTCCACACCCACGACGACCGGCTGCTCCTCTCGGGCCCCGACATGGCGCCCAAGGTGAGCCAGGGCGTGACCACGGTGATCGCCGGCAACTGCGGGATCAGCCTCGCGCCGCTCCGCCTCACGCGCCGCCCGCCGCCGCCGCTCGATCTCCTCGGCGACGAGCGCTGGTGGCACTTCGGCGACTTCGGAACCTACGCCGAGGCGATCGAGCGCGCGCCGGCGGCGACCAACGTCGCCATGCTGGTCGGGCACTCCACGCTCAGGGTCGGCACCATGGACTCGCTCGATCGCCCGGCGCGCGACGGCGAGGTCGAGCGGATGCGGGCGCTGCTTGCCGAGTCGCTGCGCCAGGGCGCGATCGGCCTCTCCACCGGGCTCTTCTATCCCACCGCGCGCTCCGCGCCCACCGACGAGGTGGTCGCGATCGCCGGGACGCTGAAGGCGCTGGGCGGACTCTACGTCACCCACATGCGCGACGAGGCCGACCACGTCGAGGAGTCGATCGACGAGACGCTGGAGATCGGCCGCCGGGCGGGGGTGCCGGTGGTGATCTCGCACCACAAGACGGTGGGGCGGCGGAACTTCGGCCGCACCCGCGAGACGCTGGCCAAGATCGAGCGGGCGCGGGCCCGGCAGGCGGTCGGGCTCGACGTCTATCCCTACATCGCCTCCTCGTCGGTCATCTCGATCGAGCGCATCCGGATGGGCATCCCGGTGCTGGTGAGCTGGTCGGTTCCCCATCCCGAGGCCGCCGGGCGGGACCTCGACGATGTCGCCGCCGAGTGGGGCTGCGACCGCGTCGAGGCGGCCGAGCGGCTGAAGCCGGGGGGCGCGATCTACTTCCAGCTCGACGAGGAGGACGTGCGCCGCGTGCTCTCCTACCCGCACGCCATGATCGGCTCCGACGGCCTTCCCCACGACGCCCGGCCCCATCCACGGCTGTGGGGGACGTTTCCGCGCGTGCTCGGCCACTACGCCCGCGACCTCGGCCTCTTCGGCCTCGAGGAGGCGGTGCGGCGCATGACCGGGCTTCCCGCCGCCTGCTTCGGGATCGCCGATCGCGGGGTGGTGCGCGCCGGGGCCTTCGCCGACCTCGTGGTCTTCGATCCCCTGACGGTGATCGACCGGGCGACCTTCGACGAGCCCGTGCGGCCGGCGGCCGGGATCGACGCGGTCGTCGTCAACGGCCGCGTCGTCTGGCGGGCGGGGGCCTCGACCGGGGACCGCCCCGGGCGCCTCCTTCGCCGGGGCAGCGGCGCGGGACCATCCCCATCCTCCGCGAGGTGACCCATGTCGCGTCCGCTCTCCGGCATCCTGGTGGTCGCGCTCGAGCAGGCGGTGGCCGCCCCCTTCGCCACCGCGCGCCTCGCCGACGCCGGCGCCCGGGTGATCAAGGTCGAGCGCCCGGGCGGCGACTTCGCGCGCGGCTACGATGCGGTCATCGACGGGCTCTCGAGCTTCTTCGTCTGGCTCAACCGCGGCAAGGAGTCCTGCGTCCTCGACATCAAGGACCCGAGCGACGCGGCTCTGCTGCAGCGCATCCTCGCCCGGGCCGACGTGTTCGTCCAGAACCTCGCCCCCGGCGCGGCGGCGCGCGCCGGATTCGGCTCCGAGGCGCTGCGCCGCGAGTGCCCCCGCCTCGTCACCTGCGACATCTCGGGCTACGGCGAGGGCGGGCCCTACCGCGACATGAAGGCTTACGACCTCCTAGTGCAGGCCGAGAGCGGGCTGGCCGCCGTCACCGGCGGGCCCGAGGAGCCGGGGCGGGTTGGCATCTCGGTCTGCGACATCTCCTGCGGCGCCTCGGCCCACGCCGGCATCCTCGAGGCGCTGTTCGAGCGCGAGCGGACGGGCAGGGCGCGCGGCATCGCGCTCTCGCTCTTCCACACCATGACCGACTGGATGAATGTGCCGATCCTCCAGCTGGTCCACGGCGGCAAGGCGCCGCCGCGGATCGGCCTCACCCACCCCTCGATCGCACCCTACGGCGTTTATGCCGCCGGCGACGGCGAGAAGCTCCTGATCGGCATCCAGAACGAGCGTGAGTGGGCGAGCTTCTGCGCGCGCGTGCTCGAGCGCCCCGAGCTGGCCAAGGCCGAGCCGTTCGCCAGCAACGTCGCCCGGGTCGCCAACCGCCCCGCCCTCGACCGCGAGATCGCCGACGTCTTCGGCCGGCTCACCCGTGCCGCGCTGGTCGAGCGGCTGAACGCGGCGAGCATCGCCTACGGGGCGGTGAACCCGGTGGAGGCGGTGGCCCGGCACCCGCAGCTTCGACGTACCCGGGTGGCGACCGCCAAGGGGCCGGTCGAGATCGTCGCCCCGGCGCTGCAATGGAAGGACGAGGAGCCGAGCCTCGGCGCCGTTCCCGCCCTCGGCGAGCACACCGAGAAGATCAGGCACGAGTTCGCGACCTAACGCGGCGGCTCGGCGAGCAGCGCCTTGAGCCCGACCAGGGCCGGGAAGGGGTGGCGGATCACGCGCGTCGGGATCTCGGCGAGGTAGGCGCGGAAGCGGCCCTTGTCCTCGAACCGCTCGCGGAAGGCCGAGCCCGCGAACGCCTCGCCGAGCCTCGGCACGATCCCGCCGCCGATGAAGATGCCGCCCTTGGCGCCGAGGGTGAGGGCGAGGTTGCCGGCGACGGTGCCGAGCATGACCATGAACATGGCCAGCGCCTCCGCCGCCAGCGGGCAGGTCCCGGCGAGGCCGCGCGCCGTCACCTCGTCGGGCGGCAAGGGCTCGGGCGTCCGCCCGGCGAGCTCGGCGACCGCGCGGTAGATGTTGACGAGCCCGGGCCCCGAGATCACCCGCTCGGCCGAGACATGGCCCAGGCGTCGCCGGATCGCCGACAGCACGGCCGACTCGCGCTCGTCCGCCGGCGCCATGGTCGCGTGCCCGCCCTCCGAGGCGACCGCCACCCAGCCGCCGTCCCGGGCCGGCACCAGCGCCGATACACCGAGCCCGGTCCCCGGGCCGAGCACGCCGATCGGCGCGCGCGCGAGCGCCGCTCCGCCGCCGATCGCATCGCTGTCCTCGTCGGCGAGATGGGGGATCGCGAGGGCGATCGCGGCGAAGTCGTTGACCACCTCCAGGCGGTCGAGGCCGAGGCCCGCGCGGAGGTCGGCGATCGAGAACGACCACGGCGAATTGGTCAGCGCCACCCGGTCGCCGGCAACCGGGCAGGCGACCGCGACCGCCGCCGCGGGCGGGCGCGCCGTGCGGCCCCTGCCGGCGAGGTAGGCGGCCAGGGCCTCGCCGAGACCGTGATGGTCGGCGGCCTTGACGGTGGTCACGTGGGCGGCGTCGAAGGGCGCGTCGGTAAGGGCGAAGCGGGCGTTGGTGCCGCCCACATCGGCGACAAGGCCGGGCAAAGGCTCGGCGCGTGCCGGCCTGGTCATGTCGCCGCCGCGCCGGCGCCGGCCGGCCCGCGAAGGCCGGCGAGGAAGTCGTTGCGCCAGCGCGCGATGTCGTAGCCCCGCACCGCCTTCATCATGTCGCCCCAGCGCTCCTTGCGCTCGCCGCCCGACATGGCGATGGCGCGGTGGATCGCATCGGCCACCGCCCGGGTGTCGTAGGGATTGACGATGACCGCCGCGCTGAGCTGGCGGGCGGCGCCGGCGAAGCGCGAGAGGATCAGCACCCCGGGATCCTCGGCGTCCTGGGCGGCGACGAACTCTTTGGCCACCAGGTTCATGCCGTCGCGCAAGGGCGTGACGAGGGCGGCGCGGCTGAGGCGGAAATACCCGGCCAGGGTCGTGCGTCGGAACGAGCGGTTGAGGTAATGGAGCGGCACCCGGTCGGGCTCGCCGAACTGGCCGTTGATGCGGCCCGCCTCGCCCTCGAGCTGCCGGCGGATCTCCCGGTACTCGGGCACCTCGGCCCGCGAGGGCGGAGCGATCTGGAGAAAGGCCACCCGGTTGCGGCTCGCGGCGTAGATCTCCAGGAAGGTCTCGATGGCGCGGAATCGCTCGATCAGTCCCTTGCTGTAGTCCAGCCGGTCGACGCCGATGATCATCTCGCGCCCCTGCAGGCTGTCCCGGAGCCGCCTCAAGGAGGGACTGTCCATCGCCGCCTCGCCGGCGGCGACGATGTTGTCGACGTCGAGGCCGATCGGGAAGACGTCGGCCCGGCAGATTCGCCCGTACGCCCGCACGGTTCCGTCCGCCAGCACCTCGCCGCCGGCCTCGTAGCGGACGTAGTCGTGGAACGCCCTGAGGTCGCCAGCGGTCTGGAACCCCACCAGGTCGTATGCGCAAAGCGCCCGCATCAGGCGCTCGTGTGCCGGAATGGTGACCAGGATCTCGGCCGCCGGCAGGGGCGTGTGAAGGAAGAAGCCGATCCGGTGGTGCGCGCCCGCCTCGCGCAGGATCTCGCCCATCGGGATCAGATGATAGTCGTGGACCCAGATGTCGTCGTCGCGATCAAGGAGCGGTAGCAGCTTGCGGGCGAAGAGCCGGTTGACCCGGATGTAGCCGTCGAAGTTCCTGCCGCAGTCGGTGGCCAGGTCGACACGGTAGTGGAACGCGGGCCACAGGCAGCGATTGGCAAAGCCGGTGTAATACTCGCCGTGGTCGATGCGCGAGAGATCGAGGGTGGCGAAGGTGATCGCCCCCGCCTTCCGCTGCTGGAGCTCCCCGGCCGGGCCGGCGACCACGCGCCCGCTCCAGCCGAACCAGAGGCCGCCCTCGGCGGCCAGGGTCTCCTGGAGGGCCACGGCAAGGCCGCCCGGCGGGCTCCTCGACCCGTCGCCGAGCGGCACCCGGTTGGCCACCACCACCAGGCGGCTCACAGCGCCTCCTCCCAGGCCCGGCTCAGATTCATGGCCGAGGTGATGAGCCCGACCATGGAGTAGGTCTGCGGGAAGTTGCCCCACAGGGCGCCGGTCTCGGGGTCGATGTCCTCGGAGAGCAGCCCGACGGCGTTGCGCGAGGCCAGCATGTTCTCGAACAGGTCGCGCGCCTCCTCGCGCCGGCCGACGGCGGCGAGCGCGTTGATATACCAGAAGGTGCAGATGTTGAACGCGGTCTTGGGCACGCCGAAGTCGTCGGCGACCGCGTACCGGAAAAGGTGCTTGCCGCGCTTGAGCGTCTTCTCGACCGCGGCGAGGGTGCCGAGGAAGCGGGGGTCCTGGGGTGCGACGAAGCCGAGCTCGCGCATCAACAGCAGGCTCGCGTCCACGGCCTCGCCGCCGAAGCTGTCGACGAAGCTGCCCATCGCCTCGTTCCAGGCTTTGGCGTGGATGGCGCGGGCGATGCGGTTGGCGGCCCCGCGCCAGTAGGCGGCGCGCGAACTCAGGCCAAGGCGCTCGCCGATCTTGGCCAGGCGGTCGCAGCCGGCCCAGCACATCAGGGCGGAGAAGGTGTGCACGCGCGCCCTGGTGCGGAACTCCCAGAGGCCGGCATCGGGTCTGTCGTGGAACAGGATCGCCTGCTCGCCCACCCTTTCGAGGCGCTCGAACAGCCGGATCGTGCCGGGCCGCTTGAGGCGCTGGTCGAAGAACGACTGGGTCGCGGCCAGGATCACGCTGCCGTAGACGTCGTTCTGGACGTGCTCGTAGGCCTGATTGCCGACCCGCACCGGCCCTATCCCGCGGAAGCCCTTGAGCGTCGGCACCTCGCGCTCGACGAGCCGGGTCTCCTGTCCTACCCCGTAGACGGGCTGCAGCCGGCCGTCGGCGGAGGAGACGACGATGTTGTTGATGTAGCGGAGGTGCTCCTCCATCGTCCGGGTCGCCCCCAGCCGGTTGAGCGCGTGGACGACGAAGTAGGCGTCGCGCAGCCAGCAGTAGCGATAGTCCCAGTTGCGCCCGCTCCCGGGGGCCTCGGGGATCGAGGTGGTCATCGCCGCGACGATCGCCCCCGTCTCCTCGAAGGCGCTCAGCTTGAGCGTGATCGCGGCGCGGATGACGACCTCCTGCCACTCGAAGGGGAGCGACAGGTAGCGCACCCACTCCTGCCAGTAGTCGTGGGTGTTCTCGTAGAACTGTCGGCCGGTATCCTCCACCGGGCGGGTGAGGATCTCGTCCGGGCCCAGGATCATGGTGAAGGAGTCCTCGAGCAGGAAGGGCGTCTCGTCGAGGATGAAGGTGACCGGCGCGTCGGTGGTGAGCCTGAGGATGGGATCGGCCCCGACATAGCGGATGTGGTTGCTGCCGCGGGTGGTGGCCATGGGCTGGGCGCCGTAGTTCTGCGCCGGGCGGAGCCGGATGCGGACGCGCGGCGTGCCGATCACCGGGCGAATCTGGCGAACCATGGTCGTCGGCCGGAACGGGCGGCCGTAGTGCTTGAGGCGGGGGGCGAAGTCGGTCACCTCCACCGCCGAGCCCGAGCCGTCATAAAGGGTGGTCACCAGGATCGCGGTGTTGCGCAGGTAGTGCTGCTCGCTCCGCGCGAAGCCGTCGAGGTCGATGGCGAAGAACCCGATCGCCGCCTCGCCCTCGGCGGGAGCCTCGGGCGCGCCGTTGCCGTCGGCGCCGTTGAGCAGGCTGCAGAAGACCGGGTTGCCGTCGAAGCGGGGCAGGCACGCCCAGACCACGGTCGCCTTGCGATCGATCAGCGCCGCGAAGGCGCAGTTGCCGATGACCGCGAGGTCGAGGTTGCGGGGCTCAGCCGGGGCCACGTCGGCGCTCCGGGACGCCGACCGAGGCCGGGTCCGCGACCGTGCGCCGACCCTCGACCCGTCGGCGAGGGGCCACTGGGCGTTCCTCGGGCTGGGCCGGGAACGCGTCGCGGGCGGGCGGATCGCTCGGCAGGTTCATCCTCGATGGGGCGGGGCTCCGAATCCAGCAACGATGTTCGCAGTCTACGCGAATCGACCGCCGGCGGCCACCCTCATGACCGCCCGGGCGGGGACGCGTCGAGGGGTCAGAGCTTGCTGTACTCGGACCGGGGATAGCCCTGGGTCCGAAGGTTCAGGTTGCGGTCGCGGAGATAGTCGCGGACGTTCCGGGCGCGCCGCTGGCCTGGCTCGGCGCGGAGCTCGGTCCGCTCCGGCGCGCGCCGGCCGGCCACCAGCGTCGCCGCGCGGTCGCGCTCCTCGCGCTTCTCGCTGTAGGCCTGCATCGCCGCGGCCCGGTAGGTGGCGGCGGCGAGACGGCGCTCCTGGTCCCAGACCTGTATCAGTTTGCGCCGATAGGGCACGTGCTGGTCGGGATTCGTGGAGTGGTAGTGGGCCGCCGCCACGTACCAGGAGCGGGTCGAGCGATAGAGGTCCTTCAGGTAACGGGCGGCGTAGGCGACGTTGGCCTGGGGATCGAACGCCTCGTCGAGGCTGGCGAAGGCGTCGGGGTGGTAGAGGAGGTTCACCTGCATGCAGCCGACGTCGATGTTCTGCACTCCCCCGGCCTGCAGGCGGCGGACCTCGGCGATGGCCGCGGCCTTGGTGGGGAAAAACTTGCCCTCGCCGCCGCTCGTCACCGCCCACGGCCAGGCATAATTTTCCTTGCGCTCGGGGTCCCAGCGGCCGGTCTCGACGATCGCGATCGCGGCCAGGAGCTGGTCGGGGATGCCCTCGCGGCGCTCCGCCCTGTAGGCCAGGATTCGGCAAATTTCTCCCGAATTATCAACGGCTTCTCCGTGGGCGGCGGGAGCCGCCGCGGCGCCGTGGGCGAGCCCGGCCAGAAGCACGGCCAGGGTTCCGACACTGAAGAGGAGCCTGTTCATGGCCTTCTCTCATGGTTGGCGTTCGCCCGCGTCGTCGCAAGCGCGGTGCCATCGTTCGCGGGGCGACGCCATGGCCGCTCCGGGCGCCGGCACGGGGAGTGCGGCGGGTATTGATCACCGGGAAAAATTTTTTCGGGAGGGGCGATTTTTCGGTTGATTCCCACAGGGAAAGAATATACACCTTGCGATGCAGCAGGGCGGTCACCTTGTGGTTGCTTTGCTGGACGTTTCCTCCCTTTCTAGGACGTTTCCTCCCTAGATTTGAGCCCCGCTTCGGCGGGGCTCCTTTTTTTCGGGCGACGGCAACGGGGTTGGCCCTCGCGACGGGGCCTTGGCGCCCGGGTCAGCGGGGCAGGTCCGAATCGCCGGCGCCCAGGGGGCGCTGCATGTAGACGGTGTCGACCCAGCGGCCGTGCTTGAAGCCGATCGAGCGGAGCTGCCCGGCAAGCCGAAAGCCGAGCGCGGCGTGAAGCCCGATCGAGGGGCCGTTCGCCGAGTCGCCGATCACCGCCACCATCTGCCGATAGCCCTGCGCCTCGGCCCGGGCGATGAGGGTCCGCATGAGCGCGCGGCCCGCGCCCCTCCGCGCCGAGCTGGGCGCGACGTAGACCGAGGACTCGAGCGCATAGCGATAGGCCGGTCGGGCCCGGAAGGGCGAGGCGTAGGCGTAGCCGAGCACGCGGCCCTCGCTCTCGGCGACGAGGTAGGGAAGGCCCGCCTCGCGCACCGCCGCCCAGCGGCGCCGGATCTCGGCCAGCCCGGGCGGGTCCTCCTCGAAGGAGGCGAGGCCGTGGACCACGTGATGGGCGTAGATCGCCTGCACCGCCGCCAGGTCGGCCTCGGCGCAGTCGCGGATGGTCGGCGCCGGCGGAGGCTCGTTCACGGCACCCTCGGGAGTCCGCGGCAGGCGGCGGCGAGCACCAGCATGAGCCGCCCCGCGTGCTCCGCCAGGCGGGGCAGGTTCGCGGTCGGCTCCAGGGTCTCCTCGTCCATGTAGAGGGCGCGATTGACCTCCACCTGGAGCGCGTGCAGGCCGTCGGCCGGCTGGCCGTAGGTGCGGGTGATGTAGCCGCCGGCGTAGGGGGCGTTGCGGGTCACCCGGTAGCCGAGACCGGCAAGCGTGCGCTCGGCCGTCTCCACCACGGCGGCCGCGCAGGAGGTGCCGAAGCAGTTGCCCAAGACAAAGTCGGCCTCGCGGCGCGCCTCGCCGTCCTCCTCGGTCATGCCGCCGACCGAGGGCATCGAGTGGCAGTCGAGGAGGAGGCAGCAGCCGAAACGCGCGCGAGTGGCCTCGACCAGTTCCTTGAGGGCGGCGTGGTAGGGCCGGTAGCAGCGCTCGGCCCGGGCCTCGGCCTCGGCGAAGCAAAGCTTGCGGCCATAGATGAACTCGCCGCTCGCCACCACCTTGGCGATGGTGCCGAGCCCGGCCGCGACCCGCGGCGAGGAGGCGTTGACGAAGGTCGGCAACTCGTCCTCGAACATCGAGGGGTCGAGCTCGAAGGGCTCGCGGTTGACGTCGATGTAGGCGCGCGGGAAGCGGGCGCGCAGAAGCGGCGCGCCCAACGCCGGGGCGGCGCCGAAGATACGGTCGATGAAGCAGTCCTCGGACTTCCTGAGGGCGAGCGGGCCGAGGCGCGAGCTGGCCAGGAACTCGGGCGGATACTCGCTCCCCGAATGCGGCGAGGCGACGACCAGGGGCACGCCCTGGGCGGCGGGTGCCAGGATGTCGAAGACCTTGGTTCCGTTGACCGGCGGCGGGGGGCCCTGCATGGCCCTGGATTTAACCCGTAAGGCGGGAGCCTGTCACGCCCCCTCGACGGCCCGCGAGCAATCGCCACCCGTGCCCGCCGCCGTCGCCGGCGCGGCCGGGTATCCCGCGCTTGCAATGGCCGGGGCCGCGTTGTAAACCGTGCCTCGTTCCGCCGGCGGCCTCGCGGTCGAGGGGGCCGGGCGGCCAGTCCGTCGAACGGGCGCGTAGCTCAGCGGGAGAGCACTACGTTGACATCGTAGGGGTCGCAAGTTCAATCCTTGCCGCGCCCACCACCTGAACCCCTTGGGGCACCAAGGGGTTTCGTTGTTATGGATTGGTCCCGAAGCGGACCTTCTTGCCCCTTGTTGCCAGATTTTGCCAAATCCGGTACTCGTTCGTTACGTTTCTGTTCTCCGATCGGCAGCTCGATCACGGCGGCCCGTTTCGCCTCCTCGGTAGCGAACACGTAGTACCGGTCGGTCACCCGGGAGCCGCGGGCGTGGCCCAGAAGGTCCTGCAGCACGCTCGGCGGCACCCCCTTCATGGCGAGCCACGTGGCGTGTGCCTTGCGGAGCCCATGCGGTGTGATCCGCACCGGCTGGCCGTTGCGAGTGATCTTGGCCCGCTGGACTGACGTCGCCCATGATCTGCGAAATTCTCCGAGCGGCCGGTCGGGTGAAGTCCCAGAGAATACGTAGGGACCTTCTTTAGGAAGCCGTCGGATAACCTGGAGCAACGACGGTCCCAGCGGAATTCGCCTCTCCGAGGACTGGGTCTTGGGCGTCCAGCCGTCGCGGGATCGGATCTCGACGTGCCCATTGACCTCGTCGACGCAGTCCCATGTGAGGTTGAGCGCCTCGCCACGACGGCACCCGGTCTCGGCCATGAAATGCACCAGCGGCTGGAGCCTGGGAGGCAGGTATTGAATGATGCGCACCACCTCCTCCGGGCTCAGAATGACGGCGGGCTCTCTCCTAATTGGGACCTGTTCGACCCGTGGCACCTCTCCGATCAGGCCCTGCTTTCGAGCCCAGCCGAGAACCACCGAGAGTGTGCCAATCTCGCTGTTGATCGTGCTCGGTTTGCGTCCGAGCTCGAGCCGCGAGCGCTGGTACTCGACGAGTCGCCGCTCCGAGATGGCGCCGATGTCGTCATCCCCCAAGAAGGCGGCGATGGAGCGGAGACGATAGAGGTCGGTGGTCAGGGTCGACGCCCGCTTCTTCAGCGTCGCCACCCTGAGCGTCTCGTCCGCCCGCCACCGCTCGATCACCTCTTGGAATCGAACTCCGCATCGTCGGGTATCCACGGACCCAGCCACCGGGTCAAGGCGGCGCCGGAGGGCCCTCGCCATCTCGAGAGCCGTTCTTTGATTGTCAAAGAGCTTTCGCTTGCGCCGCCCGTTGCCGGTCAGCGAAGCGGGGATGTCGACGAACCATTTGCCCGTCGCCATCCCGTTGCGAATGTGCGGGCGGACCCGCAGGGGGCCCAACTTGCGTGATGTGGTCATGACGTCCTCCTTCGAGGACGTCCCCGCACACCGTCCGGACGTAAGCCTACCACGTCCCGGGAGAGCTCGGATATCAAAGTGTCGATGTCGGGCCGCTCAACGCGGCACGACCTGATAAAGCGGATCAGGTCTTCGCGCAGATACAGGTTGCGCTTGCCCGGTCGGTAGACGGGGAGGCGCTCCCGGGGTATGCGGCGCACGGTGTCGCGGGCGCAGCGGAGGAGGGCGCTCACGTCCTCCAGCGTCAGGATCTCGGGGTCGAGGAGCGTCACGGCCTCGGTCGGGGCTCGACAGGGGCCATGCGGTCGGGGTGCAAAGGATTTGACCTCCAGGCGCGTTGCGGCTATCGGGGCTCTCCCCTGTTACCTACTCGCGGACCGGCCGAAACGTCTCACGCGGGCAATCTTCGACTCGACTCCGGCTGCGAGGCCGGGTAGAACGCATCAAGAACACTCTTCTCGCACCCCGGAGCAGCCTTAATGGCCAGAAACCTCAAAAAATTCGTCAACCCCAGGTTCACCAAGACCGTCGATCTCGCGCTCCTGCGGCGCCTTCTGGAGCGGCACCGGGACGGTCTGCGGGGTCTCGACCTGGACCTTTTCGAGGGCGAGGCGGCAGATGCGCGCCAGGCAGTGCAGAAGTTCCTCGCGGCGCCGGAGGACGCCTATCCCGAGGGGCTTGTCGCTGATCTCCACCGAATTGCCGAGCTCGGCAACGCCAACGGCCTGCGCCTTCTTCAGGAGCAGGCGATCCGACATCGTGTGGTCATCGGGCCCGAGAGAGACGAGGGCGGCAATGAGTCGCGCCAGGACCCGAAGCAGGTAGCGCTGCGGGTGTTCCTCGACCACCCACACCTATTCGATGCCGCCTCCGACATGCTGGCGTTGACGGCCCGGACCTCTCTCGCCGAGTTCGCCGGTGTCGAAGAAGGGGTCGACACCCAGATCGACGACGCCGCGAAGAAGGTGTTCGAGGACAAAGCCGCCCACATGTTCGAGGCGGACCTGCGGGGCCGCTATTGCCGGATCGGCTGGTACGACGATGACGACGAGATCAATCTCGTGGTGACGCATGGTGCGCCGGTGACGACGACCGATGTGGTCGACCAAGACAAGGAGCGGGTGATCAGCTTCCGCGCCGCGGAACACGCCGTGCTTTCCTATTCCCCGGCCACCGGCAGGCTCAAGATCGGCGGCGTCCCCAAGGCTCGTCGCGCAGAGCTTGCGGAGATCTTTGCCGTGACCATGCTGAGCCGGCCGGGTTTCTTCGCCGCGGCCGATGCGCAGCACCTGTACACGCTGCGGCTGGTCGAACGGGCCGGGTTCGACTTCACCTTCAACCACGCCTTCGATCCCGCCATCCGTCGCGTACAGATCGTCGAGGCGCAAGCGGACAGGGTCTCCACCGATCCGCAGACGGGCGAAGAGCGGGTGTGGTGGTCGATCGC